>JBKDZN010000082.1:0-52746 GCA_047971245.1 Acidimicrobiales bacterium | reverse complement strand
AGCGGCGCTGCCTGTTCCTCCACCTCGACTACCCGGAGATGGACCGCGAGAAGGAGATCGTGCTCACCAAGGTGCCCGACATCAGCGACAACCTGGCCGACCAGGTGGCCCGGATCGTCCGCTCGGTCCGCCAGCTTGAGCTCAAGAAGGCCCCGTCGGTCTCGGAGACCCTGGATTGGGCCCGGACCCTGGTTCTGCTCGGGATCGACCAGATCGACGAGCGGCAGGCGGTCGAGACGGTGAACATCCTGCTCAAGTACCGGTCCGACATCGACAAGGCCATCAAGGAGTTCTCCACCAACTCCTCCGCCCACTTCGAGGCGGCCACGTCGTCGTGACCGACAGTGCCACCGCGGATGGTGCCGCCCCCGCCGTCGAGCGGCCCCTGTTCGATCTGATCGAAGGGTTCGTCCAGGAGCTGCGCACCGCCGGGCTTCCGGTGTCGCTGTCGGAGAACATCGACGCCGCCGACGCGGTGCGCCACATCCCCCTGGAGGACCGCAACGCGTTCAAGTACGCCCTTGCGGCCACCCTGGTCAAGAACAACAACCACTGGAAGACCTTCGAGACCCTCTTCGAGGTCTACTTCTCGCTGCGGGGCACCGAGTACGCCATCGGTGACGACGCCGACGGTGGGGACGGCGATCTCGACTTCGACCCCGAGGCCAACGAGAGCCAGGAAGGCAATCAGGGCGACGGTGGTCAGGGGGGCGGGGACGGCCTCACCCCCGAGGAGCTGGCCGAACTCCTGTACCAGGCCCTGTTGCGCGGCGACGACACCCTCATGCGGGCCATTGCCCGCCAGGCCGTGAAACGGTTCGCCGGTATGGAGCCGGGCCGCCCCGTCGGCGGCACCTACTATCTGTACCGGACCCTGCGGAACCTGGATCTCGACGGGGTCCTGGAACGGCTCATGGAGCAGGCCCGCCAGGCCGACGAGGCGCTGACCCCGTTCCAGGAGCGCCTGGAGCGCGACGAGTACGAGTCCCGGATCGACAAGCTCCGCAAGGAGATCGAGGCCGAGATCCGCCGTCGTCTGGTCGCCGACCGGGGGGCCGAGGCGATGGCCAAGACGCTCCGCAAACCCCTACCCGAAGACGTCGACTTCATGCACGCCAGCCGGGAGGAGATGACGAATCTCCGCCGGGCGATCTATCCGCTCACCCGGAAGCTCGCGGTCCGCCTGGCCAGAAAACGCAAGCACAAGCGCCGCGGCCCCCTCGATTTCCGCTCCACGGTCCGGCACTCCCTCAGCTATGGCGGGGTCCCGGCCGAGCCCCGGTTCCGGTACCCGAAGCCGGCCAAGCCGGAGATCTTCGTGATCGCTGACATCTCCGGATCCGTGGCCGCGTTCGCCCGGTTCACCCTCCATCTGGTGTACGCCATCTCCAGCCAGTTCAGCCGGGTCCGGGCGTTCGTGTTCATCGATGGTCTCGATGAGGTGACCGAGTACTTCGAGGGTGTCGACGACATCACCGAGGCCATTCACCGGGTCAACACCGAGGCCGACGTGGTGTGGGTGGACGGCCACTCCGACTACGGCCACGCCCTCGAGGTGTTCTGGGAGCGGTACGGCAATGATGTGGGTCCCAAGACGACCGTGCTGATCCTGGGCGACGCCCGCAACAACTACCACGCCTCGCAGGCCTGGATCACCAAGGAGATCTCGAAGCGAGCCCGGAAGCTGTTCTGGCTCAACCCCGAACCGGCCGCCTACTGGGACACCGGCGACTCGATCGTCGGCGAGTACGGCGCCCACTGCGACGGCACCTTCGAGGTCCGCAATCTCCGCCAGCTCGAACGGTTCGTCGACAACCTCGTCTGAGGATCCGTTGAGCGGCCGATCCACGTCCCGGGGGATGCGGGCGGCGGTGGCCGTGGCCGTGCTGGCCGCCGTCGGCCTGGTGGGACTGCCCCTGCTCCTGGCCGGCCGGCTGCTGCCCGAGGAGGTGTCACCGGTCCGGGCGGCTGTGCTCCGGTCGATCGACGATCCGGGCGCCGATCCGCCCGGGCACGCCACCCTGGTGGACGGTGCCGTCGATGTCGTGGTCGATCTGCCTCCGCCGCCGACCGGGACGGTCTACGACGTCTGGTTGAGCTCACGTGACGGGGTCGATCACCGGCGACTCGGTCCGGTGGAGGGGCGGGCCGGTTTCCCGGTCGGCTGGGTCGACGCGGACCGGTTCAACCTGGTGGAGATCACGGCCGAAACCGACGGTGACGATCCGGCCCGGTCCGGGCCCGTGATCGTCCGGGGCCGGCTGGACTGACGGGCCGGCCGGTCACCGGGGCCGGGCCGCGGATCGTCTCGTCCGGTCCCGCCCCCGGGGCGCCGGGCTTGCGTCAGCGGGTCACGGGGTCGCGGGCCGTGAGGGCGATGAGCTGATCCAACAGGGTCGTGATCTCGCCGGCCCGGCGGTCGGCGGGCTGCAGGCCGTCGGGGCCGAATTCGCTGAACAGGGACAACCCGACATGGGCCCGGACGTCCAACATCTGGAAGTTGGCGATGATCTGGCGCCACTGTTCGACGGCTCGGACCCCGTTGTCGGCCCCGTAGGAAACGAAGGCCACGGTCTTGCCCGTCCATTCGGGGCCGAGACTGTCGACGGCGTTCTTGAACGCCCCCGGGACTCCGTGGTTGTACTCCGGGGTGATGAAGATGAAGCCGTCACAGGCGTCGACGGCTTGGCTCCACCGCTGGACCTGGGGCGAGTCGTACTGGCGATCGGCCAGGGCCGGGTTGACCGCCGAGGTGAAGATCGGCACGTCGAAGGCCTGCAGGTCGAGGAGTTCGAACTCGGCCTCGCCGTGCGCGGTGGCGTGGTCGGCCACCCAGGCCCCGACGAGCGCGCCCTGGCGTACCTCGCGCACTGATCCGATGATGATGCCGATCCTCACGCTGCGTCCTCCGCCTATGGTCGATGCGGGGTCGACCATACCGGCGGTCACGGCTCGGCTCCCGGTCGTGGGGGCCGGTCGTGACCGATTGCACCGGCAGGGGTCAGTCGGCTTGGAGGAGCTCCGCCACCCGGAAGGCCAGGTCGAGGCTCTGCCGTCCGTTCAGGCGCGGATCGCACATCGTCTCGTATCGCTTGGCCAGATCCTCGGCCGCGATGGCGTCGCCGCCTCCGAGGCATTCGGTGACGTCGTCGCCGGTGAGCTCGATGTGCACCCCGCCCGGCCAGGAGCCCAGCCGGCGGTGCACGGCGAAGAAGGCGGCCACCTCGGCGAGCACGTCCTCCAGGTGCCGGGTCTTGTGGCCGGTCTCGGAGGTGAAGGTGTTGCCGTGCATCGGGTCGCACGCCCACACCACCGGATGGCCGGCGTCACGGACCGCGCCGACCAGGGCCGGCAGGACCTCCGACACCTTGTCGGCGCCCATCCGGGAGATCAGGGTCAGCCGGCCCTCCTCACGATTCGGGTCGAGCCGTTCGCACAGTTCCACCACCTCCTCGGGGGTGGCGGTGGGGCCGATCTTGCAGCCGAGCGGATTGCCGACACCACGCAGGAACTCGATGTGGGCCCCGTCGAGTTGGCGGGTCCGCTCACCGATCCAGAGCATGTGGGCCGAGCAGTCGTACCAGTCGTTGGTCAGACTGTCGCGGCGGGTCAGGGCCTCCTCGTACTGGAGGATGAGGGCCTCGTGGCTGGTGTAGAAGTCGGCCTCGTGGATGGCGGGGTCGTTCGCCGACACGCCGGCCGCCTCCATGAACCGCAGGGCCTGATCGATCTCGCGGGCCAGGGTGGCGTAGCGCTGTCCCTCGGCCGAGGACACCACGAACTCCTGGTTCCAGGCCTGCACCCGGTTCAGGTCGGCGAACCCGCCCTTGGTGAACGCCCGCAACAGGTTCAACGTGGACGCCGACTGGTGGTAGGCCCGTAGCAGCCGGTCGGGTTGGGGGGTTCGGTCACCGGTCGAGAACGGCAGGTCGTTGACCATATGGCCGAGGAAGGAGGGCAGCTCCGTGCCGTCGACGGTTTCGGTCGGCTTGGAGCGGGGCTTGGCGAACTGGCCGGCGATCCGGCCCACCTTGATGGCGGGGACCCCGGAGGAGTAGGTGAGGATGACGGCCATCTGGAGGATGACCCGCAGCCGGTCCCGGATGGCGTCGGCCCCGAAACCGTCGAACGACTCGGCGCAGTCGCCGGCCTGGAGGAGGAAGGCCTCACCCCGGGCCACGGCGGCCAGACGGGCTCGGAGGTCGCGGGCCTCGCCGGCGAACACCAGCGGGGGGAGGCTGGTCAGCTCCTTCTCGACCCGTTGCAGGTCGTCCACATCGGGCCTGGTCGGCTGCGGGGCGGCGGTATACGACCGCCACGTCCCTGTTTTCCAATCGGTGGGGGAGGGGGTGGGGGTCGCTTGGCTCTCGGTCACGGCGTTCATTGTGTGGTGTCGGATGACCACTGGCAACGCAGTTTCGACGGCCAGGGCCAAAACGCCCGGTGGGGAGCCGGTTCAACCAGCTCCCCACCGGATTCAGTTCGGGTTCGGCTCCTCGTCGAGAAGCGCCATCGGTCAGGCGGCGTCGAAATCGCTCATCACGTCACCGGCCTGATCGCGCACTGCGCTCACGGCCCGCTTGACCAGGCGGCGGGCGGCCTCGGCGGTGACGCCGAGTTCTTCGCCGACCTCACGGTAGGACCGCTTGCGGCCGTCGTTGAGGCCGAAGCGCTGCTCGACGGCGTACTTGGCCCGGGGGTCGAGCACGTCGAGGAGGCCGGTCACCATCGACTCCTCGGCCTTGGCCATCACCTCGAACTCGGGGCCCGGGGTGGAGTCAGGGAGGAGGTCGACCAGTTCGTTGGAGTCATCGTCGCCGATGGTCCGGTCGAGGGAGGTCGGGGTGGTGAGCCGATGGAGGCGGGCGTGCTCGTCGTCGAGCTCGTCACCGTCTCCGGACACCTGCCGGAGGGCGGCCCGAAGGCTGGCCGAGCGGTCGCCCGGCAATCGGACCAGGCTGGCCTTCTGGTCAAGGGCCCGGCCGATGGCCTGACGGATCCAGAAGGTGGCGTAGGTGGAGAATTTGAAGCCCTTGCGCCAGTCGAACTTGTCGACTGCGTGCTCGAGACCCAGGTTTCCTTCCTGGATCAGATCGAGCAGTTCCATCGAGGGCGGAAGTGGGTACCGACGGGCGACGCTGACCACCAGGCGCAGGTTGGCTCGGATGAACCGATCCTTGGCCCGAGCCGCGTTGCGTACGGCTCGCTTGTTGGCGGCAGTGTTCTCGCCGGCGTCGATGAGCTCTTGGGCCTCGCGGCCCTTCTCAATGGTCTGGCTCAGCTCGCGCTCCTCATCGGCGGTGAGGAGGGGGACCAAGCCGATCTCGTTCAGGTACTGTCCTACGGAATCACTCATGGGGCGTGCTTCTCTGCGTTGCGTGCTTGCGGGGCATGGGGCCAAAGGGGAAGTTGTCCCTATAGCGTTGGTCTTGCTACACTCACCTGAAACCAGGACGTCGTGATCTTTCGGATCCGAAACCGATTGGATTTCGGGGGCGAGTGAGCGTCCGGGCGGGATTTAGGAGCGCTACAGGACCAAACACCTGTTTTAGTACGGTTGATTCCCCTGGGGAAGTGACATGCGTCACTTTTTGCCGTTTTCGCTCAGATTTCCGGGTACGAGGCCCGAGGAGAGGGTAGGTGGCGGCACACCGCCGCCTGTCGATCCATCGCGGAACCCCGATCCCGTTGCGGAAACCCCGATCGGTGTCGGTGCGGCGCCCTCGCTGCTCAAGCTCGAGGATGACACAGCCGATGGGCTCAACTGGTGGATGGGCTCGATCTCCATATCCGATCAAGCGCGTGGGCGGCCGGTCCGGTGACCGATACTCGATCGGGTGCAACCATCCATCCCCGTTCCCCGACGCATCGCCCTTTTGGGCGGGACCTTCGATCCTCCCCACATCGGTCACCTGGTGCTGGCCGATCAGGCCCTCGACCAGCTGGGGTTCGACGAGGTGTGGTTGGTGGTCAGCAACCAGCCCTGGCAGAAGGTCGGGAGCCGCGAGATCACCCCGGCCCGGGCGCGGCTCGGACTGGTCGAAGCCGCGGTGACCGGGCGCCCGGGGATCGAGGCCAGCGCCGTCGAGATCGAGCTCGGTGGCCCCAGTTACACCATCGAGACCCTCGAGGAGCTGCAGCGGCGACACCCGGGCGACGATTTCGCCCTCCTCATGGGCAGCGACGCTGCGGCCGGTCTGGAGACCTGGCACCGCTGGAAGGAGCTGCGTGACCGATGCCGGATCGTGGTGGCCAACCGTCCCGACGGCGACAGCCGGCCGCTCCCGGACGGTTGGGCCGTCGATCGGCTCCTGATCCCCGCGCTGGATCTGTCGAGCACCGAGCTCCGCGCCCTGGTCGCAGCGGGCCGGTCGATCCGATACCTCACCACCGACCCGGTGATCCAACGCCTGGGGGACGCGGGGCTCTATCGTCAGCGGGCGTGACGTCTCCCGCCCGGACGCCGCCGGGCTTCAGGGAACGGCTCCGCCGCCGCTGGTCCCAACAGCACCGCCCCATGGTCCTGTTCACCGGTGCTGAGCTCATTCTCACCCTGGCGGTGCCCTTCCTTGCTGTCGCCGGCTACCACGCCCTGCTGCAGTCCCGTGCCGGCACCTTCGTCCAGGAGGTGGCCGCGGATGAGCCGGGCTGGCGGGCCGCGGTCTCGCCCAGCCCGGTGACCGCGGTGGTCGAGATGGCCGACGACCGCATCACCGGTATCTCCGTCCTCGCCGCCCACCCGTCCTCGACCGACGGCGGCGCCGTCATCCTGGTCCCCGGTGACCTGATGGTCGACGGGCAACCGCTGGCCGACCGGCTCCCCCGTGATGCCGTCGGCGCGCTCAGCCGCTCGATCCGGCTGGGCATCCCCACCGTCGAGGTGGTCGACGAGGCCCGCTGGCCGGTGGTGATGGGCGGGGGCGTCTACACGGTCGCCAACCCCGACGAGGTCGTCGATGACGACATGGTGGTGTTCGACTCGGGTGAGGTCGAGGTGGACGGGGCTGACGCCGCCGCCTTCCTCGGCCAGGTCACCGACGGGGCGAACCCGATCACGGTCATGTACCGGCGTCGACTGTTGTGGTCGGCGATGCTGGCCGACCCGCCCTCGGGCGACGACCCGGCCGCAGCCTCGATCGCCGCCGTCGCCGGCTCGGCGGCGCGGGTCGTCGACATCCCGCTGGCCACCCTGGAACCCAGTCCCGTTGCCGACCCCGAGGCCGTCGAAGCACTCATTCGCGACATGGTCCCGGCCCCGGCCGGTGCGGCGCCCGGAGACCGGCTACGGGTTCGCCTGATCGACCGGACCGGCCAGGCCGACCTGGTCGCCGTGGCCGCCCGCCTGGCCGCCACCGGTGTCGAGGTGGTCGAGATCGGCAACGCCGGGGTTTTCGACAATGGTCCGGGCGAGATCGTCGTGCCCCAAGGCATCGACGACCCGGCGATAAACGAGCTTGCGTCACTCCTGGGGGCTAGTACTGTGCGGAGCAACGATGTCGAAGGCGACGGGGTCATCACCGTCTTCATCGGCCCCGACAGCACGATCGACTAGCCATGACCAGCACGGCGGCCGGGTACCACCCGTCCGCCCGGGAGCAGTTCACCCTGTCCACACACCACCGAGCCGACCATCCCGGCGACGAACCGAACGGTCACGGTCCCACTCCGGGCCCCGACGATGAGATCGTCGGCTGGGTTCGCACGGCCGTGGACGCGGCGAACGACAAGCTCGGCCGGGACACCGAAGCGTTCTTCGTGGGCGAGGTGCTGAGCATCACGGACTGGTTCGTGATCACCTCCGGCGGGAGCGCCCGCCAGGTCCGGGCGATCGTGGACGAGATCGAGGAGCAGCTCACCCGCACCGGCGGACCCAAGCCGGTGCGGATCGAGGGCCGGGAATCGCTCGACTGGGTCCTCATGGACTTCGGCAGTTTCATCGTCCACGTGTTCTCGGCCGAGACCCGCGAGTACTACTCCCTCGAACGGTTGTGGAAGGACGTGCCCCGCCTCGACGACGTGGCCTGACCCCACCGGTTCGCCGGTCCGGCCACGGCGGCCTACTCCGAGGCGCCCAGCATCTGGCGGTACCGGGCCTGGATGGCGTGGGCGGTCGTTACCTCGGATGGGGGCTGGACCAGGCGGCTCCGGCCGTCGTCTCGGGGTTCGAAACCGATCACCCCGGTGTCGGCCACCACCACCTGCCCCGGCCCGCCGACGGTGATGAACCCGGAGTCCCCCTCGACGGCGGCCAGGGCGGCGACGAGGCCGGCCGAGGGTTGCTGGTACGGGAAGGTGACCTTCAGACCGTTGGCGGCCTGCTGCCGGACCGCCTCCAGGACCGGGTTGGTGTCGGCGCGGGGCATCACCACCAGGGCGTCGGTGGCCAGCGGCAGATCGGAGCCCAGGGCCCGCGGAGTGACGATCATCGGGGATGGCCAGGCCGCGAACACCTCGCGGGCTGCCCCCAGGTCGGCGGTCACCGTCGGATCGGGCGGTGGGTCGTCGACGTCGCCGGCCACGACCGACAGCAGCCGCACCTTGTTCGCCACCAGGGTGCGGCCATCGACGGGCAGGGCGTCGTCGGGGGGTGACGCCAGGAGGCCGGCCAGGTTGGTGGCCGGCCCGACCGACACCAGGACGACACTGTTGTCGGCTGCGGCCGCGAGCCGGCGGCGCAGCAGACCGACCGCTCCCTCAACCCCGGGAGCATCCGGGGTGACGTCGCGGGGGAACCGGGCCGGATCGGTGAGAACGGGGTCGACGAACACCCCGGTCCCGGTGACGGCGCCGCCGTCATCGGGGATCCCGATCGGGGTGTCGCCGGCCCGGTAGAAGGTGGTCAGGACGTCGCCGTAGGCGGCGGCATCGGGCGGGGCGGCCGAAAGGGTGACGCCCAGCAGATCAACCACCCCGGTGTTCTGGTAGCCGGCGAGCAGGGCCAGGGTCAGGGTGCCGTCGATCCCACCGGTCAGATCGGCATCGAGCAGGACCGGGACCGGATCGGTGGCGGTCGGGGCCACCGCGAATGTGGAGGGATCGGGGGGATCGGTGGCGCGGCCGAGGCCGGCGGGAACGGTGAGCTCCGGCAGGGACGGCGTGGTGGTGGGGGCGGCCGGGGGTACCGGCGTATCGCCGGCCGGTCGGGTCTCGCCGGAATGGGTCAGCGAGGTCAGGGCGATCTGGCTCACCAGCAGCGCCGCGGCCAGGGCGATGAGGTAGCCGGACCGTCGCCTCAGCTCCGACCAGGACCACGGGCTCGACCGGGAACCCGGACCGACCGGGCCCGGCGCACCGTCGGACCGGCACGGGCGGGTGACACGCCGACTTCCCCAGAGGGTCGCGTAGAACTCCGGATCAGTGGGCTGGGATTGGAAGAGACGGTTGCGACCAGGTCGCTCGGCGGGCATCTCCACCTCGATTGTCGGACCACCCGGTTGCGGCGGGATTTGGGGCAGGGTGGCGACGATCACGGTAGCGCTTCTCACTGACCGTCCGGGTGACCACTTTTCGTGTTTGCACCGCTTCGGTCGGCGTCGGTCGTGCCGGCGGGGCCACGCCGCCGTGAAGCGTCCGCCCATACCTCGATGCGGCCGCCATACTTGGTCCGATGCCAGCGATGAAACAGGACTGTGTCGTGATCGGCGGGGGGATCATCGGGTTGGCGGTGGCCAACGAACTGACCCTCCGGAACCCGGGGTTGTCGGTGACCCTGGTGGAGAAGGAGGCCGATCTGGCCCGCCACCAGACGGGCCGGAACTCAGGGGTGATCCACTCCGGGATCTACTACACACCGGGCAGTCTCAAGGCGAAACTGTGCCGGGCCGGCCGGGAATCGATGGTGGCCTTCGCCCGGGAACACGGCATTGCCCACGAGCTGTGCGGCAAGCTCATCGTGGCCACCCGGGAGGAGCAGCGCGACCGGCTCACCGCCCTCCACCAGCGGGGCCGTGAGAACGGGCTCGACGTCACCATGGTCACCCCGGCGGAGGCCCGCGAGACCGAACCGCACGTCAACACCGTGGCCGCGGTGCGGGTGCCCACCACCGGCATCATCGACTATGTCGGGGTCTGTCGGGCCCTGGCCGACCTGTGCGAACAGCGGGGGGTCGACATCCGGCTGGGGGAGGAGGTGACCGGGATCGAACTCGACCGGGACGGGCACCGGATCGTCACCGATCGGGGCGAGTTGGAGGCCCGGTACCTGGTGAACTGCGGTGGTTTGCATTCCGACCAGCTGGCCCGGGCCGAAGGCGGTGAACCGGGCGCCACGATTGTCCCGTTCCGAGGTGAGTACTTCGAACTCGTACCGGAGAAGGAGTACCTGGTCAACACCCTCATCTACCCGGTGCCGGATCCGGCCTTCCCGTTCCTGGGGGTTCATTTCACCAAAATGATCAACGGCGGGGTCCACGCCGGACCCAACGCGGTCCTGGCCCTGGCCCGGGAGGGGTACACCAAACGCGACGTCGACCTGGGCGAGCTCCGCGAGGTGCTCGAGTACCCCGGTTTCTGGCGGTTGGCCGCCAAACACTGGCAGACGGGGATCAACGAGATGGTCCGCTCGTTCAGTCGGGCCCGGTTCACCGCCAGCCTGCAGGAGCTCATCCCCGCGGTACGCGCTGAGGATCTCGTCCCGTCCCCGGCGGGCATTCGGGCCCAGGCCCTCCGGCCCGACGGCGGCCTGGTGGACGATTTCCTGCTGGTCGAGCGGCCGCGGGCACTCCATGTGTGTAATGCCCCATCGCCGGCCGCAACGGCATCACTGGAAATCGCCCGTACGATCGTCGACACGGCAACGCCGGCCCTCGAATCAGCGGGGATCGGCTGAGCCCGGCCCGCGGCCGTTTCTGCCGCTCTCATCGGTAGGGAGGGCAACGGTCGCCGAGGTGGCTAGGGGCATGGCCGCCGAACGACCACCCGCGGGTCCGGCTGAGGAAAGGACGTCCGAATGAAGATCCTGGTCACCGGGACCGAGGGATACCTGGGTTCGCTGCTGGCACCGCGCCTCATGGCCGCCGGTCACGAGGTCGTGGGCCTCGACACCGGCTACTACATGACCGGCTGGCTCTACCCAGCACTGGAACTGACCCCCCGCACCCTGATCAAGGACCTGCGCCGGATCACTGCGGACGATCTGGACGGGGTGGATGCGATCGTCCACATGGCGGAGCTATCCAACGACCCGACCGGTGAGCTGCGGCCCGGTATCACCCACGAGATCAACCACCTGGGCACGGTTCGCCTCGCTGAGCTGGCCAAGCAGGTCGGGGTCGAACGGTTCGTCTACATGTCGTCGTGTTCGGTGTACGGGGTGGCCGAAGGGGTGGTCGACGAGACCTCGACGGTCAACCCTCAGACCGCGTACGCCGAGTGTAAGACCCTGGTCGAGCGCGATCTGTCGCCGATGGCCGACGACTCGTTCTCCCCGACCTTCATGCGCAACGCCACTGCGTACGGGGCGTCGCCCCGGATGCGGTTCGACCTGGTGGTCAACAACCTGTCCGGGTTGGCATGGACCACCAAGCGGATCGCCATGACCTCCGATGGTTCGCCCTGGCGTCCACTCGTCCACGCGCTCGACATCGGCAAGGCCATCCGATGCGCGCTCGAGGCACCCCGGGAGGCAGTCCACAACCAGGTGTTCAATGTGGGTGATACCGATCACAACTATCGGGTGCGGGAGGTGGCCGAGATCGTGGCCGGCGTCTTCCCCGGTTGTGAGCTGACGTTCGGCGACGGTGCCGACAACCGGAGCTACAAGGTCAATTTCGACAAGATCAACAACCAACTCCCCGGTTTCGGGTGTGAATGGGACGTCGAGCGGGGGGCCCGGCAACTGCGGTCGGTGTTCGAAGCCATCGAGATGACGCCGTCGGCATTCGAGGCGCCACCATTCACCCGGCTCCGCCGTCTCGAGGAGTTGTTGGCCACCAAGCAGCTCGACCCTGATTTCTACTGGGCGGTCCCGCCGCTCACGGCCTGATCAGACGATCGGGTTCCGGCCGTCGCCGGGTCGGAACCCGACGGGGCCGCAAGCCTGGCGATCGGGGCCGCTACCGTGCAGGCGTTCGCCCTCGACCTCCGGAGTATCAGACACCACATGATCTTTACCGAGACGGCCTGTGCCGGCGCGTGGATCCTCGATGTCGAAGAGCGCGGTGACGACCGGGGTTTCTTCGCCCGGACGTTCTGCCGGGACGAGTTCCGGGCTCACGGCCTCGCCGACGTGACCGCTCAGTGCAACCTGTCCTTCAACTACAAGGCCGGGACGTTGCGGGGCATGCATTACCAGCTGCCACCAGCGGCAGAAACGAAACTGGTGCGATGCACTCGGGGCGGGATCGTCGACGTCATCGTCGATCTGCGGCCCGGTTCGCCCACGTACCTGCAGCACGTGTCGGTCGAATTGACCGCGGACAATCGGCGAGCTTTGTACGTTCCTGAACTGTTTGCCCACGGCTACCAGACCCTGACCGATGACGCCGAGATCGTCTACCAGGTGACCGAGTTCTACACCCCTGGCTATGAACGAGGTATCAGATACGACGACCCGGCACTCGCTTTGGAGTGGCCACTTCCGGTGAGCGTCATCTCCAGCAAGGATGCCGAGTGGCCGGACTTCGATCCGGACCGACCCCTTTGGTGAGGAGGGCGCCGACCCGGGCGAGGCGGCGACTCAGCCGGATGATCGAAGGAACCCGAAACCAACCGCAGGGGCACGAGACGGGGCTCCGCATGGACCCCGAAAGAAGGACACCAGCATGATCATCGTCGACCGAGCCCTCGCCCAACGGGCAGCCGACGGCAACCCCGTCCGGTTCGCCATGGTGGGCTGCGGCTTCATGGGCCGAGGTCTGGTCAATCAGGTCGTGAACTCGACAGCGGGGATGGAGGTGGCCGCGGTGGCCGCCCGACGGCCCCAGCAGGCGATCGACGCCTACATCGAGGCCGGTGTCGAACCTGCCGACATCGTGTCGGTGTCGACCACTGCCGAGCTCGACGCCGCCGTGGCCGGCGGCAAGGTGGCGGTCACCGATGACCCGTCGGTGGTGTGCCAGGCGCCGTCGATCGAGGCGATGGTGGAGGTGACCGGGGCCGTCGAGTACGGGGCCCACGCCACCGTCGACGCCATCGACCACGGCAAGCACGTGATCCTGATGAACGCCGAGCTGGACGGCACCGTCGGACCGATCCTGAAACGGCGGGCCGAGGCCAACGGGGTGATCGTCACCGCATGCGACGGGGATCAGCCCGGGGTGCAGATGAACCTGTACCGTTTCGTTACCGGGATCGGGGTGACCCCGCTGGTGTGCGGCAACATCAAGGGCCTCCAGGACCGCTACCGGAACCCCACCACCCAGGAGGGCTTCGCCCGGCAGTGGGGGCAGAACGTCCACATGGTCACCAGCTTCGCCGACGGGACCAAGATCAGCTTCGAGCAGGCCATCGTGGCCAACGCCACCGGCATGACCGTCTCGAAACGGGGTATGGAGGGCCAGGACTGGACCGAACAGATCGACAGCGCCACGTCCCTGTACGACGTCGAGGAACTCCAGAAGCTGGGAGGCGTGGTCGACTATGTGGTGGGGGCCAAGCCGGGGCCCGGTGTGTACGTGTTCGGCACCCACGAGGATCCCAAGCAGCGGCACTACCTCAACCTGTACAAGCTGGGGGAGGGGCCGCTCTACAGCTTCTACACCCCGTACCACCTGTGCCATTTCGAGGTGCCCACCTCGGTAGCCCGGGCGGTACTGGCCGGTGACCCGGTCATGCAGCCCCTTGACGGGCCTCGGGTGGAGGTCATCACCCGGGCCAAGACCGACCTGACGGCCGGGACCGTGCTCGATCAGCTCGGCGGCTACCACACCTACGGGGAGTGCGAGACGGCGGCCCTGACCGCCGCCGAGGACCTCCTGCCCCAGGGACTGGCCGAGGGCTGTGTGCTGGTGCGCGATGTGCCGCAGGACCACTGCATCACCTACGCCGACGTCGAGGTGCCGGCCGGCCGGCTGATCGACGAGCTGCGGGCCGAGCAGGCCTCGGCCTTCCCCCTGTAGCCGTCGTCAGGGGCCCGGCCCGTCGGGTGGGCCGTCAGAGGGGTGGCAGACCCCCGGTGTCCAGGATCCGGCCCACGAGGTTGAGATCCCGGGGCGCCACGATGTGGGACGACCAGCGGTCGCCCTCCACGGCCACGACCCGGCCACCGAGCTGCTCGATCCCGATGGAGTCCTCCAGGGGAGCATTGCCCGGATCGGTGTACAGGGCCCGGAGCATCGAGGCCCGGAAGCTCATCGGCCCCTGGGCCATCAGGTAGCCCTCGCGGCCGATGTGCTCGAGGGTGCCGTCAGGGCGGACCTTCTTGATCGTGTCGGGCAGGGTCCAGGTGGGCACGGCACAATCGGCCCCGGCTGCGATGGCGGCGATACCGGCCCGTACCGTGGCGATCGAGGCGAGGGGAAAGGCAATGTCATGGATCACGACAATGTCAGCGGCGGGATCCGTAGCGGCCAGGGCGGCCCGGACCGATTTGGGGCGGCTGTCACCGCCGGTCACTGCGGCGGCCACTTCGGGGCCGTCCCAAGTCACCCCGGCCGGTAAGGCAACCACCGGGGGATGTCCGGTGGCCTCGGTGGCGAAGCAGACCGATCGGTCGACCAAGCGCTCACCCCCCACCACCTCGAACTGCTTGGCCCGGCCGAACCGGGTGCCCTGGCCGGCGGCCAGCACGATGGCGACGACAAGGGGGCTCGTCATCGCGACGAGGCTACCGCTCACCCCGGGCCTCCGAGGTGTGCGGCCGCCGGCCGGCCACCCAGGGGACCCGGCCACCGTGATGGGAAATCCCGGTTGGGAACGTGCCCGGGCGCGGTAGGATCGTGTACCGCTCGGGGCTATAGCTCAGTTGGTAGAGCGCTTCCATGGCATGGAAGAGGTCAGGAGTTCAATTCTCCTTAGCTCCACAGTCCCCGCAATGATTGCCCGAGGCACCCGAACCCCGCTCCAGGAGCGGGGTTTCGTGGATTTTGGGGACGGGGCCGGCGGGTGGGGTGAGGCGACTGGAGGGGCGGCATCGCGCGTTATCGCGCGCTGCCGTGACGCCAGGTAAGAGCAAGGTTGTCGCTGGCGCAATCCCCCGGAAGCGGAGTCGCGGGCCGGTCGGGACCGGTGTCACCTCACTCTGGGCCGGGAGCTCGGCGTGAGCCCCGGCCCAGAACGGTCGCGCTACTTGCGCTTCTTCCGCGACTCGCTCACTGTCGTGTCGGGATGGCGTTTTGCAGTCGACTTCTTGACATATCGCCCGGTTATAGCCGACTGATGAGACTTGCCAGAGTTCGATTTTCTTGCCATGTCGATCACCTCACATTCCCGGCTCCGCTGACCAGCCAAGCTGTGTCAGCTCGGACCGGGGCCTTTTATCGCGCTCCGGTCCGGTTCATCGCCGTCGTCACACTGTACTACACAGATGTAGTTTGCGCCACTGGGTGTGGTGTGAAAACCACTATTCGTGGGCGAACATTCTTGTTGAATGCTCGCGCGTGCAGCTGTTGTGCATGAAGGCGCCGCCGGGCTTGTTGACCTTGGGCGGTTCGCCAGACGGTACGTCGCGGGCGGAGTTCGTGTTTGGCGAGAAGTCAGACAACATGCGAGGCGGTCAGGCTCCCAACGATGGTTAGGACCGACGCTCTCACTGGTCAGGCTCGGGCAGGGCGAGGCCGGTGATCGTGGCGAGAGCCTCGATGAGTTGCTGCTGAAAGGCGGGATCGAGCGCGGCCGGGTGCGGCCTGCGTTCTGTCCGGTGGTGCCAGTAGCCGCCGGTGCGGGGCGCAATGCCGGCTTCGGGCGCCGTGGCGAGCCATACCTGGGTGCGGTGCCCCTCGGCGAGGTCGTCGGTCGCGGCGGGACCACCCATCTGGGTCGGCACCCACCCCGGGTCAACGGCGTGCGCGAGCAAGCGCGGATACCGGGCCGCGAGCGCGAGGGCGAGCGTGGTGACCAGCAGCTTGCTGTCGGCGTACGAGCCGCCATGCCCGGCCAGAATCGGGGCCAGATCGGGTCGGCCGGACCGGTGCATGGAGCTGGACAGGAAGATCGCCCGGCCCGGCAGTGGCATTGACACGGTCAGCAGGTACGGAGCGAGGGCGTTGACCGCGATCGTGTCCGCGCCGTCCATCGTCCCCGCATTGTGGATCACCGCATCGAAGCGGCCGAACCCGCTTGCCTGTTCGGCCACGTCCGCGGTTTGTTTCGGGTGGGCGAGGTCGCCGGTGACGACGCCTCGTGCCCGCTCAGCGAGGTCCAGGCCGCGAAGACGATCCGGGTTGCGGACGTGCAGGACAACGTCATGGCCGTGGTCGATGAGCTCGCTGGCGGTCGCCAGGCCGAGCCCGGTCGAGGCGCCGGTGCCAAGGACGAGTGCCATGCAGATTCCTTCGTTCTACGCGGTAGCGGTGAGTCAGGCGGCCGGATCGAACCGCAGGATGCGGTCGTCATGCCGCATCGCCCCCGACGAAGCTGCGGAACTGCCCGCGCTCCAGGTGCAGGGACCAGATGCGGTCGGCGAGGGCATCGGGCTCGTGATCGGGTTCGCCGCCGGCGATCCCGCGCGGGATGATCAGTTGCGCGACGTGGATGCCCTCATCCGCGAGTGCGTTGTGGAGCATCTGGCCGTAGGCGGACTCACCGGCGAACGCGACGGATGTGCCCGTCACATTCCCGTTCGGGGTCACGGCACTGGAGCCGTTGATGAACAGGATCGTGCCGCGGCCCAGTTCACGCAGGCCCGGAAGCACGTGCTGGACGGCCGCGATCGGCCCGTACACCGACTGCTCGATCGGGCCGACAAGGTCGTCGGCCGTCGTCTCCAGCACGGGCTTCATGAAGTCCTTCGCCGGGACCGGACTGTACTGCAGCACCTCGATCGGTCCGAGCTGCTCGGCTGCGGTGTCCAGCGCCGCGCGGAGCGCCTGGGGGTCGCGGACGTTCGCGGCATAGCCGCGGGCGTTGATCCCGTCAGCGGCGAGCTGAGCTGCGAGCTGGTCGACGTGCTCCTGGGTCCGGGAGATCAGCGCGACGGAGAAGCCCTCCCGGCCGAAACGGCGGGCAGTGGCCTGCCCGAGTCCGGGGCCGGCGCCGATGATCGCGATGGTCGTCATGATCGTCCTTTCCTCGTGGGGCGCCGATGTCTCGTGGATCAAGGACGCCGCGTGCCGTGCGACCGCTCCTTCGGGTGGCGGCATCCGCGATGCCCGGCCACGCGACGCCTCGTCTGGCGAGGCCAGACCATCGGCATCAGCTAGGAGGGGTACGGGATCAGTGCGGTGCATCGCCTCCGGGGTTCGGCGTGCGCACCCCGTTCTGTCACCGGCTGGTGGGGTTGATCCAGCGCAGTTCGGGGAACCGGGCGAAGTCGCTGTCGAAAGAGCAGATGGTGGTGCCGTGCTCGATGGCGAGCGCAGCAAGGTGGGCGTCGGTGACGAGGTTTCCGCGCAAATCCCTGCCGGTCAGCACCACCGAGAGGAGCGCGAACTCGTTATGCGCTTCCACGACCGACCGCGGCGCTTCCGGGGTCTGGATATTTCAGAAGTCGGCGATAATCAACTTCTTCATGCCGAGCATGTGCGGGTAGGCGTCGGGGCGTTGCATGAGTTCTTCCATGTTCTGCGGGACGATCTGCCAGCTCACCCCGAACCGATCCTTGAGCCATCCGCATTGTTCGGCTTCGGGATGGGCGCTGAGGGCGTCCCACAGCCGATCGATCTCGGCCTGACCGCCACAGCGGACCAGGAGCGAGAAGCCGGGTGTGAAGTCGAAGGCGTGATCGGAAGCGGCGCCGTCCATCGCGGTGAACCACTGCCCCTCGAGTTCGAACTCGCTGAACATCACCGAACCCGGCCGATCTGGCCAATCCAGCACCTGGCCGCGGCGGGCGTCCGCGAAGACACCCAGATAGAAGTCGAGGGCAGCATGCGTCAGGTTCTCCCCCTCACTGACGAACACGAAGCTTGGGAGTAGGAAGGGCCGCGGGTCACCGGCCGGGTCGGTCAGGATGACCTGCCAGTTCACCCCGAACCGGTCCTCCACCCAGCCGTAGCGCGGGCTATGCGGGTACTCGCCGAGTTCCATGCGCACAACTCCGCCATCCTCCAGTACCTCCCAGGCGTGATCGAGCCGGGCTCGGGCTGTTCCGGCGTCACCATCGAACATGAGCGGGTCGAAGTTGACCATGAACGACAACGCCGGACTGGGGCGGAACTCGGGGCCGGCGTTGATCAGCGAGATCTGCTGGCCGGCCACCTCCACGGTGATCAGCAGGGGCGCCCCGGCCATGGCTCGCTGGAACTCCGGCAGGCCCTCGGCGGGGTACGACGCCGTAAGACTGGTGGTGGCATCGGGGAACGCATCGGCGTACACCGCCCCGGCCACCTCGGCGTCACCGTTGAACCAGATGTTGGGGACGATCTTCTGCATGCGACCAACCTACCCCTGCCCGGCATTCGGCGGTGCCTACCACCGGTTCCAGGTCGTCAGCCTCTACGCCGAGCTGGTCATGCTGACCTGGGCCATCGTGCGCCATCCGGCGCATCCGGTCGAGCAGCGGGCGGGGATCACCCGGTTGCGGGAGCCACGGTGGCCACGACGGCGGCATGATCGCTGCCGTCGATATGCGCCGTGTTCACCCGTGTCGCCCGCCAGGTCTCCGGCAACAGCACATGGTCGATCCGGGCCAACCCGGTGAGCGGGGTGGCCGGGCCGGGCCGGGTCGGCCAGGTGCCGTCCCAGCCACAGCCGGCATCGTCGTGGGCGTCGTGAAGCCCGGTGCTCCGGAGCAGCGCCCGGAAGGGGGCGTGCTCGGCCGTGGCGTTGAAGTCGCCGGCCACGATCACCGGTCCGGAGGTCTCGTTGACCAGGTTCTCCACGTCCATCAACCCCTGCTTCCAATGGGAGGCCGGGCCGGTGACGGGATTCGGCAGGTGGACGGCGATCAGGGCCACCGGGCCGGCGGCCGTCTCCATGGTGGCGGTCACGGAACGAGCCGTGCCGGTCCTGACCATCTCGACGTCCTCGAGCGGCAACCGGGAGATGAGGCCGATGCCGTTGGCGCCTTCACGGTACGGAATCAGTTTCTGGTACGGATAGCGGTCACGATGAGCGGCCAGGGTGCGTCCGGTCACCTCGTTGAGTTCGGGCACCACGAGCACGTCGGCGTCGTGGTCGTCGGCCAGCCGCAACAAGGGCTCGGCGTCATTGTTACCGTAGTAGATGTTGCCGGTGACCACCGTGATCGCGTCGGCCGGGGCCGGCTCGGGCCGGCAGCCCACCAGGGCGTCGGCCGGGGTGTAGAGCACCATCCCGGCTCCCGCCAGGCCCGCCCCGGCGATCGCCAGCGCCCGGACGCCCCGAAACCCCGGGGCCTCCCGGGCCTGGGAGACGGCCATGGCCACGACGACGACCATGGCCACCACCAGTACCGAACCTAGCGTCAGCAGGGGACCGGCGACGGTGAGGGTGATCAGCCGTGACGAGTCACTGTCCACCCAGCGAAGCGGCAGCACGCCGACCGCCACGACGATGGTCAACCAGGCCGACACCACCATGAACAATCGGGCCGCCCGGGCTGACCGTACCTCCACCTCTTGCACCCTAGAACGCGACGATGCGTCGGCCGCTCCGCCGCCAAGAGAACGTCCGGTGGTGGGGAACTCTTCCTCCTCCGGCTCTGTCTACCTCCCTGAACCCGCCAAACGGAACGCAGCGAGGGAGACCATGCCACCACTGAAAATACCGCCGCCCACGAACACGATGTCGACGGCCGTCAAGGCCCGACCAACGAGCCGGGCCTGGTTGCTCACCACGGTCTCCACCGTCGCCTCGGCCGGGGTCATCGTGCTGACGGTGGTGGCCCAATGACCACCATCGTCTCCTCCGACACCGATATCCCCGACGGCGACATCGCCTTCGTCTCCGAGCAGATTGACCAGGCCCGGCGGCAGGGTGACGATGGGAACGAACCTGGACCGAGGCCGGCCCGGCGGGCCGAACGGGCCGCCATGATGCGGCCCATACTGTGGCGGCTGCATTTCCTCGGCGGTGTCCTCGCCGGACCGGTCATCCTGGCGCTGTGCATCAGCGGGATCCTGTTCGCCTGGTACCCCCAGATCGATCAGGTCAGGTTCGGGAGCATCCTCAACGCCTCCGGCGACGAGGTCGGCGCTCCCCTCGCCGATCAGGTCGCCGCGGCCCGGTCCGTTCACCCCGACTGGGGTGTTTACTCGGTCACTCCCGGGGTCGACGGTGTCAACACCGAGATCGTTATGGACCCGCCCGGCGGCACGACCGGTTTCCGGGCTCCGGACGATGCCCAACTCGTCTACGTCGACCAGGCCACGGGAACGGTTACGGGGACCATCGACGGCGATGACACCTCCAACGAATGGCTCCGCACGCTCCACTCGTCATTCCGCCTCGGCCCCCGGGCCGAGCCGATCACGGAGCTCGCCGGCTCCTGGTTCCTGGTCAGCCTGTTCACGGGGCTGTATCTCTGGTGGCCGGGCCTCCGGAAGCGGGGATCGATGGCGTTCGCGGCCCGCCGCGGTCTGTCGGGTCGCCGTCGCGACAAGGACTGGCACAACTTCATCGGCGTGGGCCTGCTCGTTCCGATGGTGTTCCTGGCCCTGTCCGGTCTGACCTGGACGACCTTCGCCGGCGACCGGGTCGACTGGGCGAAGGCCCAGCTCGCCGTGCCCGCGGACGACGGCGCCCAAGCTGACCTGCCGGATCCGACCCCAGGACAGCACGACACCGCCAACCTCGACACGGTGTACGCCGCGGTGACGGATCAGGGCATGGTGGAACCGGTGGAGATCGTGGTGCCCGCCACCGACGACACCGGCTGGGTCGTCACCAGCACCGACACCACCTTCCCGGTGGAACGCGACGAGATCACCGTCGACGGGCGCACCGGAGCCGTCACCTCGGCCTTCGACTACGGCGACGAGCACTGGTTCAACAAGCTGCGCACCGCGGCCATCCTGTTCCACCAGGCCCAGCTGTTCGGCCTGCCCCTGCAGCTGTTCATGACCGGCCTCGCCGCCGCCGTCGCCGCCCTGGTGCTACTGGGCTACCGGATGTGGTGGCGTCGACGGCCCGCCGGTGGCCTGGGGACGCCGCCTCCGGTGCGTCAATGGCTGCGCGAGGCGCCCGTGGCCGTGCTGGTCGCGGCCGCCGTCCTCGGCTACCTGTTGCCCGTTCTCGGGGTTTCCCTCGTTGTGTGGCTCGTCCTCGAGGCCGGATGGCGGTGGGGGCAGGTGGTGCGGGATCGGCGGTCCGCAGCCGTGACCGGCCGCATGTCCCAACTCGCGTCGGCACTCCTGATCGGCGCGACCGGGGCGGCCATGATCCTCCAGCCCGCGCCGGGCGCCGCCGACGGCGGTGCCGGAACCGTGGTGCGGGCCGTCGGGTGGGCGTGGGGCGAACCGCTCGGTGTGGTCTTCGGCCTGGTCGGCCTGGTTGGGGTGGCCGCAGCGAGCACTGGTCGGAGCGCACCACCGTCACCGCCGTCGGCCGGCTACCTCACCGGTCCGGGCCGATAACAGGTGATATTCGGCGTACGCCGTGCACGCCCCCGCTCGATTGTGTACGTTCCCGACGGTCTGCAAGCACCGGACCATCCCAAGCTTTAGGAGGATGCCAATGGCCACATTGACGGTATGGAAGTTCCCGACGAGTGACGGCGCCGAGGCGGCGCAGCGTGAGTTCATCGGTGCCGCCAAGCAGGAGCTGATCACGGTCGAAGACTCCGCGGTGGTCAGCTGGCCGCAGGGGGAGAAGAAGCCCAAGACCCATCAGTCGGTGAGCACCGCCGGGGAAGGCGCGCTCGGCGGGCTTTTCTGGGGAATGCTCTTCGGTTTGATCTTCCTGATCCCGCTCATCGGCGGGCTCATCGGTGCCGCAACCGGTGCCCTCGTCGGCGCCCTCTCCGACTTCGGGATCGACGACGACTTCATCAAGCGGGTCCGGGGTGAGGTCACCGAGGGCACCTCGGCACTGTTCCTCCTCTCGGATGGCGCGGTCGTTGACCGTCTGACCGGCATCGTCAGCGGCGCGACCCTGATCGAGTCGAACCTGTCCGAGGAGCAGGCCGCCAACCTGGCGGCGGCGCTGTCCGCCTGAGGGTGCTGCCCGCCTGAGGGCACGCCCGCCCCTCGGGCCCATCGCGGCTCTGGGGCCAAGCCCTCATCCAGCCGTGCGTGAATCCGGGACGGCGACGTTCACCCCGAACGTCGCCGTCCCGGCGCGCCGGGCCCGACGTATGAACGGGGCGTCACCGCAGTAGGTTCTGGATTGTCCCGTTGCGGCGCCGATTGGACCGGACCGGTCTCGTCGAACGACCGAAGGAACCGTGAACCATCTCGCCGGCAGAAACGTCTCCACCTCGTGAGCTTCACACCGTCCCCTCCCGGCTCCGAGCCGTTGCCCCCACCCTCATCGGCCTGGTCATCCCCGTCAGGGGGGTCGTCCCCACCGGCCGCCTCGTCGCCGGGGTGGACGTCGCCCGGCGGGCCGGTTGGGCCGTCGCCTCAGCAGCGGGGTTGGTTGTGGATCCTGCTGATCGGCGGGCTGTCCCTGGTCCTGCTCCTCGTGGTGCTGGCCCTGTGGTCGGCCAGCAGCGACGACCGGTCTGCGCTCGACGACCCGACGAACTCGTCCACGACCACCCCCGGTGGCACCACCACGACCATCCCCGGCGGAACCGGTCCCGGGGGTACTGCTCCCGGCGGGGGTACTGCTCCGGGCGGGGGCTCCACTCCCGGCGGCCCGGGCTCCGACCCCGGCGATCAGGAGGTGGAGCCGTTCCAGCCCGACAGCCTCGCGTTCGGTGGTGGCTCGCTCTGGGCATCCGACCTGGCCTGTGGGGTGGTCATCAGGATCGACCCGAGCACGGCCGAGGTGACGGGATCGATCGACGTCGGTGGCTCGGCCTCCGGCGTGGCTTACGCCGACGCTTCGGTCTGGGTCGGTGACCGGGCGGGAAGCCAGGTGTACCGTCTCGACCCCGACGACGTCAGCATCGAAAGCCTGATCTCCATTCCCGGATCCGCGCTGGGTCTGGCCGCCGACGATGCCGGCGTGTGGGTGGTCGACCCGGCGGTCGGTGCGGTGCACGAGATCGACGCCGCCACCAGCGAACTGCAGGCCAGCGTCCTGGTCGGGGTCGACCCCCATCATGTCGCCCTCGAGCCCGATCGGGCCTGGGTCACGAATGTCGGCGACGGCACCGTGACCCGAATCGATCGGGCCACCGACCAGGCGGACGCCACCATCGCTACCGGCTCCGGGGCCATCCATGTCGAGATCGGTGAGGGCAGCGCCTGGGTGACCAACTCCCGGGACGACACCGTCAGCCGGATCGACCCGGTCTCCGGTGAGATCACCGCCACGATTCCCGTCGGGGAGTCGCCCCACGCCCTCGCCGCGGCCAACGGTGCAGTGTGGGTGGGGACCGAATCCGGCCAGCTGTGGCGGATCGACCCGGCGACGAACCAGTCCACGGTGGTGCCGGGGGCGGAGTTCGATTCCATCGACACCGCGGTGGACGGCAACACCGTCTGGATCGCCGACACCTTCGCGTCGCGGATCATCCGATTCGACACCACGACCGCCACGGTGACCGCCGAGATCGCGCTCGATGAGCTCGGCTCGGACTGCAACTCGTTCCAGGGGGGTGCCGTGGTGCCGGCCACCCCGGACAAGGTCGGTTGGCCGGCCGAGGACGCCGATCGGTAGCCGGACCCTCATCCGGCCGCCCACTCATCCCGGCCGATCAGACCTCCGGTAGGCCCAGGGCGGCGAGCATGCGGGCCAACCCGGCCTGGTACAACGCCGCGGGGTCGCCGGCGACCGCGGCCATGTCGACCAGCTCCAGCATCACGTAGCCGTGGACGGTTGCGTACGCGTGGTAGGCGCTCTCCATCGGATCGTCGGCGCCGTGGGCGGCCATCCCGTCAACCAGGTGCTGAAACGACTCCGTCGCCCGGGCCAGCGCGGTCTCGCTGGGAGCGAAGTCGGGCACGGCCCGCCCGAACATGACCAGGTACTGGGTCGGGTTGGCCAGGGCCCACGACCGGTAGGCGGCCCCGGCCCGCCACAGGTCGACCGGGAGCAGGGGGGAGACCGTCCGGTCGAACGACTCGAACCCGTCGAGGAAGACCTCCTCCACGAGCCCCATCTTGCTGCCGAACCAGGTGTAGACACCCGTGGTGGAGCACCCGGCCTCGTCGGTGATGTTGCGCACGGTGAACGCCGCGGCGCCGTCCCGGCCCAGCACGGTGAGGGCCGCGGTCAGGAGCCTGGCGCGCATGTCGTCGCCGTGGTGGGTGGACCGCGGGTTCGAGGGCGGGTCGGGGGTTGACGTCGGCGAGGCCACGTAACTATGTTATTTCGAACTCGACATAACAAAGTTATGTCGAGTTCTGCTATCTGCCCCGCCGTGCGCCTGGAGTGCCGCCATGACCTCGACTGTTTCCGATCCGGGCCCCATCGGTCAGACCCTGAACGGTCACCACATCGACAATCCCTACCTCAGGGGCAACTTCGCTCCGGTGGCCAAGGAGGTGACGGTCATCGATCTCCCCGTGGCCGGTGAGCTGCCGGCCGAGCTGTCCGGGCGGTACCTGCGCAACGGGCCGAACCCGGTCGGAGCGGTCCAACCGGTGACGCACCACTGGTTCGTGGGCGACGGCATGGTCCACGGTGTCCGCCTCCGTGACGGCCGAGCCGAGTGGTACCGCAACCGGTACGTGGGGTCGAGCCGGCTCGCCCAACTACGGGGTGAGCACGACATCGCCGGTCCGAACTGGAATCACAGCCCGATCGGTCCGAACACCAACGTCGCGGGCTTCGCCGGCCGGACCTGGGCCCTCATCGAAGCGGGTGGGGTTCCCGTGGAGCTCACCTACGAGCTGGAAACCGTGGCCCGCAACGACTTCTTCGGCACCCTGCCCGGCCCGTTCAGCGCCCACCCCAAACTCGACCCCGACACCGGTGAGCTGCACGCCATGACCTACGCCTGGGCGGAATGGCTCGACCACATCCAGTACGTCATCGTCGGCACCAACGGCCGGGTCCGCCACACGATGGACATCCCGTTGCCGGGAATGCCCATGGTGCACGACATGTCGCTGACCAGCCGGTACGCCGTGATCTACGATCAGCCCTGCACCGTCGATCTCGGCCTGGTCGACCAGGGCAGCAACTTCCCGTTCCGCTGGAACCCGGACCACGGCAACCGGGTCGGCCTGCTGCCCCGATCCGGGGATGCCCCCACCGATCCCGGCTCCATCGTCTGGATCGACGTTCCCCTCGGCTGCCTGTTCCATCCCCTCAACGCCCACGACACCGCCGACGGTGGGGTCGTGCTCGACGTGTGCTTCTACGACCGGATGTTCGACGCCGATCTGCGAGGACCGTTCGAGACCATGGCCCGCCTCGAGCGCTGGGTGCTCGACCCGGGCCACCGGACGGTGTCGACCACGGTGATCGATGCCTCGTCCAACGAGTTCCCCCGCCACCGGGAATCGCGGGCCGGGAAGGCCTACCGGTACGGCTACTGTGCCTCACCGTCGTTGGACCCGTTGGGGGGCTGGCCCACCATCAAGCACGATCTGCACACCGGTGAACGCCAGGAGTTCGATCACGGCCTCGGCCGGGCCGGCGGTGAACCGGTGTTCGTGCCCCGTACCACCGGGGAAGGAGGCGGGGCCGAGGACGACGGTTGGCTGCTCACCTTCGTGCACGATCTGGCCGCGGGGTCCGCCGAACTGGTGGTGCTCGATGCGGCCGACTTCGACCGCGGGTACGTGGCCCGGGTACCCCTGCCCCAGCGGGTACCGTTCGGGTTCCACGGCAACTGGGTGGCCGACTGATCCTGCGGCCCGCCGCCCCGGTAGGCGACCCGGGGGCTGCGGACCGAGACGAGGGCCTGCTAGCGTCGCGGCTCGTGGTTTCGCCCCCGCTGATCGTCCGGCCGTCCACCCGGCCAGTCCCATAGCGGTGCGCCGGCACGGACGAGCGCGCCGGTGACCCGTTGGCGGGTCGGGGGACGGTCGAACGCCGCCGTCGGGCCGGCCACACTCGTCGCGGGGGGCTTCGGGCTGATGGTGGCCATGGTCATCGGCCGGTTCGCTCTCACCCCGATCCTGCCCTTCATGCGCGACGAGGCCGGCCTGAGCAACGCCCAGGCCGGATTCGTCGCCTCCGGCACCTACGTCGGCTACCTGGTCGGGGTGGCCGGCAGCGCCCGCACCATCCGCCGATTCGGGGCGACCACCGTCGCCCGCGGTGCCCTCGTGGTGGTGACCGTCGGCACCGCAGCGATGGCGATCACCGCCGACTGGATGGTCTGGACCGGCATCCGCACCATGATCGGCGTGGGCAGCGGTCTCGCCTTCGTGGCCATCTCGTCGATCGCCTTCTCGGTCGTGCAACGACTCGAACGGCCCCATCTGATCGCGGTGACCTTCACCGGTATCGGCTCGGGAATCGTCATCTCGACCGTGGTGGTGTGGCTCCTCGCCCTGGTGCCCATGGGGGCACCGGCCATGTGGATCGGGGTGGCCGCCGTGGCGGTGCTGGCCACCATGATCGTCCTGGTCCTGCTCGTCGACGAGCAACCGGCCGACGTGGCGACGCCGACCCCGGACCGGGTGGCGCCGGTCCGACCGTCGCCCCGCACTGCCCGTCTCGAGCCCGGTCTCGCCTGGCTCATCCTCGGATACGGCCTGGCCGGGTTCGGCTATGTGGTGGCGGCCACCTACCTGGTGGTGATCGCCCGTGACGCCGAGCTGGGCCAGACCTTCGAGATGCTGTCGTGGATCACGGTCGGGGTGTCGAGCCTCGGCTCGGCCCCCCTGTGGACCGTGGTGGCCGGCCGGATCGGCGACCGGGCCGCCCTCATGCGGGCGCTCGGGATGCAGGCGGTCGGGATCGGGGCCCTGGCGGTGCGGGCCGATCCGGTGACCCTGGTGTTCTGCGCCGCCACCCTCGGCCTGTCGTTCGTGGCCATCACCACGCTCGCGCTGACCCTGGCCCGGCGGATCGCCCCGAAACGGGCGACCTCTGCTATAGCCCAGGTGACGTTCAGCTACGGGGTCGGCCAGATCATCGGCCCGGTGGTGGCCGGGGTGATGGCCGACTGGGCGGGCGACTTCCGCTCCGCGTGCGCCCTGGCCGCGGCGGCGTTGGCCGTCGCCGTGGCGGTCACGGCCCGGCTCCCCCAACCGGCGGGCCCGGTGACCCGGCCGGCGAGGGTCGCGTCCCCCCGGCGGTGACGGGCCCGGCGCACGGATTCGACGACGTCAACGGGTGAGCGAGCGGTCCTCCAGCATGGTGGCCTGCTGGCGGGTGACGTACTCGGCCATTTCCGGATGGGTCAGCACCCAGAACTCGTCGTTCCGGACCGCGTCGAGCACCAGGCGGCCCACATCGTCGGGATCCATGCCCTGGGCCAGCGCCTTACCGAGCCGGTCCCAGAACTTGGTGCCGCTGTCGGTGTCGATGTGCTGGGCCGCGGAGGACGGGGCCCGGTTCCGCTGGCTGTCGATGATGTTGGTGTTGATCGGGCCCGGGCACAGGACCGAGGCCCGCACCGCGGAGCCGGCCACCCGCAGGTCACGTTCCAGACTGGCCATCAACGCCACCACCCCGTGCTTGGCCACGTTGTAGGCCCCGAGCGACGCCCCGGCATACAGGCCCGCCATCGAGGCGGTGGAGTTGATGTGACCCTCACCCTGCGATTCCATGATGGGCAGGAAGGCGTGGGCCCCGTGGATCGGGCCCCACAGATCGATGGCCAGGGTCCAGCGCCAGTCCTCCATCGAGGTCGACCCGATCGGGGCCGACACGCCGACCCCGGCATTGTTGCACAGCACGTGAACCCCGCCGAAGGCGTCGACACTGGCCTCGGCCAACGCCTCGACCGCGCCGAGGTCGGACACATCGGTGGGTACCCCGATGGCATCCACGCCGGTGCCGGTCAGCTCGGAAACCACCTCGTCGAGGGGGCCGGGTTCGATGTCGGCCACCACCACCTTCATGCCGGCGCCGGCGAAGGCCCGGGCCATACCCCGGCCGATACCGCTCGCACCACCGGTGACTACCGCCACCTTGCCGTCGAGGTCCATCACTGTGCTCCCATGGTGGTGTCGGCGGCGGATTCCCCGGCGCCGTCGGAGGCCAGATGGCCGACCCGGTGGCCGCCCTTCCAGTCCTCCTGGGTCGGTTGATCGGTGACGCCCAGAATCGTCAACTGGGGCGCCTCCCGCATACTTCGTTTCAGCTCGGCGAACCCGGGGAACGCAGCCAGGGTGGTGACCGCCTCCCACAGGGGCACCGCCTCGTCGTCGTCGGGCACCCGGGAGATCACCGGACCGAAGAACGACATCCCGTCGGGTGGCTGATAGGTGATGATCGGGGTTCCGACGTCCCGCCCGGTGCGGGACAGGGCCAGTTCGGTCTCGGCGTCGAGCAACCCGTCCCAGCGGGTGTCGTCGAGCGCGGCCGCGAACCGGGTCGGCAGGCCGGCCGCCTCCAGCACCTCGGTGGCGTGCTCGGTGGTGCTGAGCCGGGCCCGCATGCCCGACCCTTTGGGGCGATCCCAGTAGCTGTGGCCGTAGGCGGCCACCAACGCCCCCAACGGCTCCCGTCCCAGTTCCTCCCGCACCGAGGCCGCCACCCGCAGCATCCGCAGCCCCGCGGTGTGGCCGTGCTCGTAGTCGGGTGGGAACTCGGTGGCGTAGTCCTTGTCCTTGTTGAGCAGCCGGAGGGAGATGAACCGCCAGTCGACCCGGTAGCCGGTCTGGTCCGCCACCTTGGCCACCCAGCGGGAGGTGATCCAGGCGAAGGGGCACACCGGATCCCAGAAGAACTCGATGTCGTAGCTCGGGTCGGAAGCCGGGGGCTCTGTCGGTGGGGGAGAGGTGGACGGTTCGGTCATCGGTGGCTGGTCCCTTCCCGACCACCGGGCGGCGGCCGCCGGGGTACCGACGTGGAGCCCCGGGTCCCGATCATGCCCGAGCGCTCACGCTCCGGTCATATTCGACGATCGGGCGAGCCGATTCAGCAGGAGCCGGAACTCCTGGAGACCTCACTGGAACGCACCCAGCCGGACTCGTCGCCGCTGGCGATCTGGTACCAGCCGGCCTGGGCGCCCGTCACCGTGTAGCGGCCATTGGCCCGACCGATCCGCTCGGCGGCGTCATCGGGCGTGGCGTACACGTCGGCCCGCCGGACCCGGATGACGCAGGCGTCGGTGCTGGGGGCCGACGGCTCGGGCGGGGGTGCCGGTTCGGTCACCGTCGGGGGCGGCGTGACCGTGGTGGGGGCCTCGGTGGCCGGGGGCCGGGTGGCCCCGGTCGTCGGCGAGGGGGCCGCGGTGGTCGCCGGGGCCTGGCGGGTGGCGCGGGTCGACGTGGGGGGCGCCGTCGTGGCCGGGGCCGTGGTGGACGCGTAGAGGGTGGCGGGGGGCGCGGTGGTGAGGGGCGGGGCCGTGCTCGGCGCCGGCGCCGGTGCCGCCAGGTTCAGGCCCCCCAGGGAGCCGGACTCGGCCGCCCCGGATGGGATGGTGACCGCCGCGTCGTCCTGCGGATCCGGCTGCCAGGAGAGGATCAGGGCCAGCACCGCCACTGCGAAGGGGACGAGCAGCAGCAGCATCCCCGGCCGCCACTGCTCCAGGAACTCTCGGGCCCGATCCGACGGCCGTTCGCTCCCGGGCACGGTGGCGCCTGGGACCGGCCGGACGAAGGGCGGGGCGTCAGGTCTGTCATCCTCGATGATCACGCAGCGACAATCTAGCGCAAACACCTTCGTTCGCCGGTCACGCGGATCGCCGCCCGCCCGAGCGGGGACCCCGATCGGCGGTACCGTGCGTGACGCAGCCGGCACGCAGCCCCGTGGAGCATGGATGAACCGGATGAACAGTGGTACGACCGGACGGTCCCGGCCGGCCATCGGCGCGGCGCTGATGGCTCTGATCCTGGTGGTGGCCGGGTGCAGCAACGCCGCCGACACCGACGAGGCCGGGACGGCGGATCCGGCCGGGGACAGCGCTGCGTCAGCGGCGGGTGGTGCCGTCGACGATGCCGACGGCACCGGTTCCGGCAAGGTCCTCACCGCCGGGGACCGCAACCAACCCCAGTGCCAGGACCTGCAGCGGTATCTCTTGGAGGAGATGACGACCGGCGCGGGGGTCGACAACGAACAGGCCGACGCCGGTGCGGCGCTCGCCGCCGCCGTCCCCGCCGCCGTCCCGGCCTGGGATCAGGTCATGGCGGCCGTCGAGCGTATGGACAGCGACGAACTGGACGACGGGGAATTGCAGACCGTCACCGCCCAGGCCCTGAGCGACATCCAGAGCGTGGACGACATCACCTACGAGACGTGCGGCATCCCCTTCTGGTCCTCGTTGGAGGTGGTGGCCTCCCTCCAGGACGACGGGGAGTGTTCGGACTTTGTTGTCGGCGGCACCGAGCCCGGCACCGACGGCGCCCACGACGGCGCGGATCCCTGCCCACCGGTCGACCTGCCCGCCACCCTGCCGTGTTTCGCCTCGTTCGGTTCCGCGACCCGGGATCAGCCGGGAAGCTACCAGCCCGTCGACTGCGAGACCGGCCAACTGGCCGGATGGTCACCGGCCGAGAACGCCTGGGTGGCGGCGTGAACCGCCCGGCGCCGCGGCGGTGAGCGGGGGACCGGCGACCGGTCAGGGGGCGATGGCGTCGCCCGGCAAGGGTTCGTCGATGTAGAGCGAAGCCTGGAAGCGGCGCATGCCGTTGAGCCAGCGGTCGATGTCGGTGGCCTTGCGTTCCACATAGGTGGCCACCTCGGGGTGGGGGAGCACCCAGAACCGTTCCTCGGCGATGGCGTCGAGACAAGCCTGGGCGGCGGCGTCGGCCGACACGATGCCGTCACCGGCCGCCACCCCGCCCACCAGGCCCTCGGTCTCCCGCTGATCGGGGCTGTTGGCCACGATGTTCGTCTCGACCGCCTGGGGGGCCAGGAGGGAGACCCGGATGCCCTGGTGGTGGTGGGTGATGGCCAACCATTCGGCCAGGGCCACCGCGGCATGCTTGGTGATCGTGTAGGAGACCGACCCGATCTGGGTGAGCAGTCCGGCGGCCGACGCGGTGTTCAACAGGTAGCCCTCGCCCCGGGCGATCATGGACGGCAGCACGGCGCGAGCCGCGTAGATGTGGGCCATCACATGGACCTCCCACATGGCCTGGATCCGTTCGTTGGTCTCCTCCACACCGCCCCGGGTCACGAAACCGGCGTTCGAGCAGAAGAGGTCGATCGGGCCGTGGGCCGACTGGGTGTCGTCAACCAGCGCCCTGATCGCGTTCTCGTCGCGGACGTCGAGTCGGACCCCGGTGCCGCCCACCTCCTTGGCCACCCGCTCGGCGTTGTCACCGTCGAGGTCGGCGGCCACCACATGGCGCGCCCCGGCGGCGGCGGCCGCCCGGGCCAACGCCTCCCCGATCCCGGAACCACCGCCGGTCACCACCACAACACGATCTGCCAGGTCCATGCCGCGACCCTACTCCCGGGCGCAGCCGGAGTGCCCGCCGTGGCCCGCCGGAACGGCGGCCGACCCGCCGAGCAGGGCCGATGGTCACCGAATAGGATCCGGCCATGGACATCACTGACGACGACATCAACGAGAGCCCGGCCGACGACGCCATGGACACCCCGGCGGGTGGCGACGCCGATGGTTCCGACGGCGACCATGACGGCAGCGACGGTGACACCGACGGCGCCGACGGGGGCGACTCGGATGGTTCCGACGGTGGCGACGCCGATGGTTCCGACGGTGACCATGACGGCAGCGACGGTGACTCCGATGGTGCCGATGGGGGTGACTCGGATGGTGCCGATGGTGGCGACGCCGACGGCTCCGATCACTGAGCGACCGGGGCCCGGCGTGCTGCCGTCGACCACCGGCGAACCCGTCGGACGGCGATGACCACGGCTGACCACTGGCAGGTCAAGCGGGTCGACCACCCGGACGCGCCGGGCCTGGCCGACCTGGTGGGCGACGTCGCCGGGTTCCGCCGCGACGTCGCCTTCCGCCGGCCCCTGCACCACAAGGCCGGCGACCCGGCCCGGTTCGCCGACGTGGACCGGCTCTGGGACGATCTCCTGACCCGGGGTTCCCGCCAGCCGGCATTCCGCCTCGTCCGGGCGGGGGATACCACGGCCCGGGGTGGGCTGACCCGCCGCCTCGGGATGGGGTCCCGCCGGCTCGACGACGTCATCGACGCCAACCGGGTCATCGACCGGTACCGCCAGGGCGACACCGTGGTCATCCAGGGTCTGCAGCACACCAACCCCCACCTGGCTCGACTGGCCAACAACCTGGCGTTGGCCGTCGACCACCCCATCCAGATCAACGCGTACCTCTCACCCCCGGCCGAGCAGGGTCTCGACCTGCACTTCGACTTCCACGACGTGTTCGTCGTCCAGATCGGTGGGGCGAAGCGGTGGCGGATCTGGGATCCGGTGGCCCGCACCGTCGACCCGGTTCGGGGTCGGCAGACGGCGCCGCTCACGCTCGACGAGCTCGGCCCCCCGGCCCTGGAACTCACCCTCAGGGCCGGTGATGTGCTGTACCTGCCCCGCGGCTATCCCCACACGGCCGAGACCGCCGACGAGCGCTCCGACCATCTCACCATCGGCCTGATGGTGGTGACCTGGCAGCGGGTGCTGGCCAAGGCCCTCGACGCCGAGGTCGCCGCCGGCCACTTCACCGCCTCGGTCCCGGTGCTCGCCCTCGACCCGGGGCGAGCGGCCCCGCCCCCGCCGGACCCCTCCCGGCTGGCCGAACGGTCCGACCCGGTGTTCCGGCACTGGTTGGCCCGGGAGGTGTGGCGCCGCCAACCCGCCACCCGGCTCCGGCCCCGGGTGGCGCCTGAGCTGACCGACGCCCGGCTCGAGGTGCCGCCCGGGCCCCTGCTGTGGCTCACCGAACTCCACGGGCGGGCCGTGCTCGGACTGGGCGACCGGGTCCTCGATCTGCCCGCACCCGCCTTGCCGCTGCTCGCCGCGGTCCTGGCGGCAGCGGAGCCGTTCCGGCCCGCCGACCTGCCCGGCCTCGACGGTCGCAGCCGCGACGTGGTGCTCACCCGGCTCCTCGCCGACGGGGTCCTCACCCGTGCCCGCTGATCGTCCCGGTCCCGACGACCGGTACCGGTGCTCCGACGCGGCCCGGGACCGCCACGAACCCTTGTTCGCCACCGGCTCGATCGTGTCGGCCTGGCTCCTGGTGGAGGTGACCGGCGCGTGGGGCCACACCGCGGCCCACGACAGTGCCCTCGGCGCCCATGTACCCGCCGGGTGGTTGGATTCGATGAAGGCCCGCCGCATCCGGGTGGTGTGCATCCGCTCCCACGCCCGGCGGGGTGAAGCCGGCGTCACCCTGTTCACCTGCTCGTCCCGCCGTCCCGGCGGCCCCATCCACCGGCTGTGGCGGCGGACCGTGCCCTCGCTCGCCGAGGTGGCCGCCGCGGCCGACGAGCTCACCGCGGGTGAGGAACCGTCACCACCATGGACGCCGCTCGACCAGCCGATCTTCCTGGTCTGCACCAACGGACGCCATGACCAGTGCTGTGCCAACCGGGGCCGCCCCCTGGTCCGGGTCCTGCGTGACTCGGCGTGGGCCGACCGGGTGTGGGAGAGCTCCCACGTCGGCGGTGACCGGTTCGCCCCCAATCTCGTGGCCCTGCCCGACAGCGTCTACTTCGGCCGGGTCGAGCCCGACGACGGCGCCGCGGTGCTGGCCGCGTTCGACGGGGGTCGCCTGACCCTCGACCGGTTCCGGGGCCGCACCGCGTTCTCCCTCGCCGAGCAAGCGGTCGAACACTTCGTCCGGGCCCACACCGGCGACGAAGCGGTCGACTCGGTACGGATGGTGGGCCGTGATCAGGACCGTCGCTGGTTGACCCAGGTCGGCGACCGTACCTACGCGGTGGGGATACGCCGCCGGCTGGTGGCGGTGGCCGAACCCCTGACCTGCCAGGGGGCACCGGGGCGCCGGACGCCCCAGTTCACCCTCCGGTCGATCGAGGAGGTCACCAACGCCGGGGCCGGCCGCTGAGCGGACGTGGCCCGGGTCGCCTCCGGCAGTCGGTCAGGCGTCGGCGGTCCAGCGGAGCGGGAACTTGGTGGCCTTGGCCATGTTCTCGCCGACCGGGAACCCCTCCTCGGGGTACGTGACCGGATCCTGGAAACCGGGCTTCTCCTGGAACGTGATGTCGTCACCGAACCAGCGGGTCGAGTAGGCCACCCGGCGCTGGTCCGGGGAATGGTTGCCCCGCGACGAGTGCATGATCTTGGTGTTGAACAGGATGGCGTCGCCCGCCTTCACCTCGAAGGTGACGATCTCGTAGTCGTCGGGGTGCTCGTGGTACGCGGGTTGGCGTTCCTCCTTGGTCGGCCACTTGCCCTCGGCCCGCTTGGTGTCGACGGTGTCGGTGGCGTCGCCGAACTCGACCGGCAGGTAGAGGGGGCCCCGATCGGTACCCCGCACGAACTCCAGCGCTCCACTGTCGTCCCGGCAGTCGGTCAGGGCCAGCCAGAACGAGCAGATCTCGTTGCCGAACGCCCCCCAGTACGGCTGATCCTGATGCCAGTAGTACTCGTCCTTCGCCGTGTTCGGATCGAGGGCGAACAGGTGATCGAAGTAGAACCGGACCTGTTGCGAGCCCATGGCCCGGCCCGCCTGCTCGGCCACGTTCGACGCCATCACGTAGTCGTTGAACGCCGGCCGGTTGTGGTACATGTCGCGGTCTTGGAAGAACACCCCGTCGGTGGTCATGTTGGTGGTGTACGGCCCGGGCGGGGCCGCCATCTGGTCGTCGGCGTCGGTGAGGAGCCGCTCCACGGTGGCCGGGTCCACGAAGCCGGACAGATGAACGAAGCCTTCCCGGCGGAACTCGGCGATCTCGTCGTCGGTGAGGTCGCGAACGGTGATCTTGTTGGTGTGTTGCTCGGTGGCGGTCATGGCCAATCCCCCTGGGGTCGTGGCCAGGAACGGTGACCGTCGCCGCGATCGAAGCCCCCGTCGGCAACGCCTGCCACCACCCCCTGGCGAGTGACCTCACGCTACTGCACGTGGCCTGAGGCGAGGAAACGCGACCTCAGCGGACCTCCGGGGCCACCGCCTCGTACCACCGGACGATCAGCTCCAACTGCTCGTCGAGGCAGGCATCTGCTCCGACGACGGGGAACACCTTGAGATGGGTGGCGCCCAACTTCTGGTACTCGGTGGCCAGGCGGACCCAATCGTCGGGACCGTCCTCCGGGGTGGCCCGAATCCCGCATTCGATACCCAGCACGTCCGGATCACGGCCCGCGGCCTCGGCGTAGCCGCGGACCCGGTCGAGCACCGGAGCCAGGACCTCGGGGGGGAACTGGGGCATCCAGCCGTCGGCGATCCGGCCGATCCGTTGCAGCACCGGCTCGTGGACCTGCCGGACGAACGAACCCATCCAGATGGGGATGCGGGTCCGCTCCGGGCGGGGGTTGAGGCCCACCCGGTCGAGCTGGTGGAAGCGGCCGTCGTAGGTGACGAGCCGATCCCGCCACAACAGGCGCAGCACCGAGACCTGCTCCTCCAGCCGCTTGCCCCGGGTGGAGAAGTCCTCGCCGAGCGACTCGTACTCGATCCAGTTGCGCCCGATGCCGAGCCCGAGCCGCAGCCGTCCCTCGGAGAGCAGATCGAGCTCCGCCGTCTGCTTGGCCAGCAGTACCGTCTGGCGTTGGGGGGAGATGAGGATGGCCGTGGCCACCTCCAGCCGTCGGGTCACCGCCGCCACCATGGACAGGAACACGATGGGTTCGTGGACCGCAGTGTCGACGGTGTTCATGACGACCCCGTCGGACCGATCCGGGTGGGCCCCGATCACATGGTCGTTGGTGGACACCCCGTCGAATCCGGTGTCCTCGATGGCCACCACCAGATTCCGGATGGCGTCGAAATCGAGGCCGGCCGAGGTGTTGTTGAACGCAACGCCGAGTCTCATGGGCGCATACCTCACATGTCGATGGCGTTACGGGTGGATTCGAACAGCTCGGCGAAGTCGGCCAGCTCATCGGCGTCGAGCACATCGTAGAAGGGTTCGAGGATCCGGCTGGTGATCCTCTCTGCGTCCAGACGCCGGGCCCTGACCTCCTCCGGATCCCGGAACGGGCCGGTGAAGCCCATCTGTTCGGCGTAGCCGGGGCCGGTACGGGGTGGGGCGTTGGTGGAGGCCAGGATGGCGTCGAGCGGGGTCAGGCCGACCGAGATCACCGCGATCAGGTGGGCCGCGCCCCGCATCTCCCGGAACACCTGGGTGGTGAGCCCGACCCGGCCGCCGACCGAGTCTGGGGTGGGCAGGGCCCGCCACCCGGCGAAGATCGCCCCCAGGCTGGTGGGGGCAGCGTCGATGATGCGGCGGGTGTAGCCGTCGAGCCGTTCCAGCCGGTCGGGATCGAACACGGTCAGCTCCCGCTCGCCCCACTCGATCGCCCGCTGGGCGTAGCTGAGCGAGGTGTCGTAGTGGGTCATCCCGTCCGGCACGTCGGCCCACGCCGTGCGGATCAGATCCGGGCCGTGGAAGCCGAGCGCGGCGATGGCGGTTTCGGCCGTGCACTCGCCGAGCACCCCGGCCCGGCCGACCACCCAGTAGTGTCGGCCCGACGCGAAGCCGAGCGCTTCCCCGTGTTTGGCGGTGGACTCCACCAGCATCCAGCCGCGGGTGAACTGCTGGGTCGGCTTGACCAGCCGATCGATGACCTCGATCGTCGATGTCGCCATCACCACTCCCTCTGTAGTTGTTGTCCGATCGGTTGTCGACCAGGCGGCCGTGGCCTCGGTGGCCCGGGGCGGGGCCGGCGCCACCGTGGCGCTACAGGCGCCGGGTGCTCTTGACCGCGGCCTCCTCGGGGTCGATGACGAACCGGGGGGCGCCCAGCTCCACATCGGCCGAGCAGCCCACGCCGACCACGGCGTAGTTGGGCACGATGCCCGAGATCCCGAGCCGTCCGGCGTCGAACACCGCCAGTTCGGGATCCCCCCGGTCGGCCCGGTGGTACTGGTAGCCCGGATCGACCTGGACGATGACCGGATCGGCGCCCTCCAGGTTGGTCAGATGCAGGTTGTCGAACAGTTCGAGGTCACCTGGGACGATGGGTTCGGGATCGAGCATGGCCGCGTCGAGCGCCACCTCCCCGTCGATGGTGACCACACCCCGGTGGGCTCCGTAGCGACGAGTGAGCGAAACCTCGGCGACGTCGACCCGATAGCCCCAGCCGGTGCGCAACGCCTCGGCCGCGGCCGGATTGTCACACCAGGAGCCGAGGAGCAGACCTCGCGGCCGGATCCCCGCCCGCACGATGAGCCTGACCATGGCCAGGGTGAACGGGCCGTGGGGGCTCTCGGGGTACTGACCGTACGAGAACGTCACGTAGGGCGGGATGCTCGGATGCAGGGCCGGCGGGGTGACAGCCAGGGCCGGTGCATCCTCCACCTCGTAGCTGACCTGGAGCAGGTCGGCTCCGGGCAGGGACCAGGGTTCGGGGCTGAGGGTTTTCATGGTGGGGGCCGTGGCCAACGCCGGACCCACGTCGAGGGTTCCCATGAGGGGCATCAGGCGGCACCTCCGGCCGGCGAACCGGCCAGCTCGGCGCCGGTGGCGGCCCCGTTCGCACCCGTGACCCCGGTCCTGGCTTCGGCCCGGCTGGCCTCGGCGGCGGAGTCGTCGCTGAAGTGGGGCATGACCTCGGTGGCGAACAGCCGCATGCTGTCCAGCACCGCCTGCTGGTCGATCACCTCGGCCGAGTTGAGCAGGAACTGGACCCGGTCGACGCCGGTGGCCTCCCACTTCTTCAGCTCCCGGATGATCTGCACCGGGTTGCCGATGGCGATGCCCTCGGGCGGCTCCTTCAGATCCCCGGGGCTGGCCGCCTGCTTGCGAGTGCCCGACAACAGGCCCGCGGTGAGGTACGCCCGGGTGGGGTAGACCTCCTTGGCCATGTCGAGCTGGCCGGCCATGTACTGGAACTGGCCGATCATCCGGCGCCCGGTGGACACCCCCACCTCCGAGTCGTCGTGGCAGTACAGGAAGTTGATGGTGTTGAGCTGGTCGTTGACGAACTCGCCCACCGGATCGCAGTGCTGGATCCGGCGCCGATACTCCTTCACCTTGCGTTCCTGCTCGGCGAAGGTGGTGAAGTTGACCCCGAGGCAGCCCATGCCCCGGTCGGCGGCGTCGTCCTCGGTGCCGGGTGACGACACCGCCACCCACAGGGGCGGATGGGGCGACTGGACCGGGCTGGGCAGGACGGCCCGGGTCGGCATCGAGAAGAACTGGCCGTCGTGGCGGTACCGCTCCTGGGTCCACATCTTGGGGATGGCGTGGACGAACTCGTCCCACGTCTTCTTGGTGTCGTCGGGGTTGGCTTCGAACCCGCCGAGCTCGGTCCAGGTGGCGGACCGTCCGGTTCCCAGCTCCAGGCGCCCCCCGGACAGGATGTCGAGGACGGCGGCCCGCTCGGCGATCCGGATCGGATGGTTGAACTCCGGGACACAGGTGACGATGCCGTGGCCCACCCGGATGTTGGTGGTCTGCATGGCGCACGCGGTGAGGAACAACTCGGGAGCCGAGCAGTGGGAGTACTCCTCGAGGAAGTGGTGTTCCACCGCCCACACTTGATCGAACCCCAACTCGTCGGCCAGACGGGTCTGCTCCAGGGCGTTCTCGTAGACCAGACGCTCGTTCTGGGCGAACGGTCGGGGTACCGACAGTTCGAAGAAGATGCCGAACTTCACGGGTGATCCCCCCTTCTCGGATCGGTGACAGATGCTGTGCCGCCAACCCTACGACAGAGGTGTGACCGTCACCCAAAAGGCGGCCCGACGATGCCGCCGATCGGTCAGGGGGTGCCCCACTTGGTCTGGAGGTACTGGGCGATGTGGTACCGGTCGGTCTGGGAGAGGGTCGAGGAAAACACCAGGACCTCCGCGAGGTCGTGGTTGGCGCCAATGGTCCCCACCGCCCCGAGTCGGAGACCACCCGAGGTGGCGGCCACCGTGAATCCGGTCGAGTCGAAGATCTGTTTCCGGTCTACCTGCACATGGTTGCGCGCCTCGACCGGGTCCTTCCAGGCTGCGATGAGGGCGGGGATCCCGGTGGTCATGGAGTTGATCGGGGTTCGGGCCCGGTTGCCTAACACGTCGCCCGGGTCGAAGTAGACGGTTCCGTCGGTCCACGGGGGGTGGAGGGTGAAGCGGCCGTAGTTGGCGGTGGCATCGCCATTCAGGCTGAACACCATGTTCTGCATCCGCACGTTCTCCCGGACCACGAGGTAGATGGTCACCGAACCGGTGGAGGCGAGCAGGTCGGGCCCGGCCATCCGTGCCATGCCGGCGAACCGGATCGGGGCGTGGCCGGCGATGGTCGTCGAGGTGCGCTGGGCGGCGGTGGTGGCCACCAGCTTGGACCGCCCGGGGCGCCGGTCGGCCCAGCATTGGACCGATCCGCCCACCGACGAAGGCGTGGTGCAAGCGCTGTCGGCGAAGACCGTGGTCGCCTTGGCGCTGTCGAGCCACCACACCAGTGACGCCGACGCCGGGGCGCTCACCCCGCTGAGCCGGCTCAGATCGTTGAAGTCGCCGGCGGCGGAGAACGACGCCGTCTCGGGGTCCTTGGCCGAGAACGCGGCATTGCTGCCGTGCAGGGTGGCGAGTAGGAGGACACCCATGGTGGCGATCAGGGCGGCGATGCGACGCGAGGTCATGGGGTCATCACCCCACCTACATCGGCCGATCCGGACGGTTCGGTAACCCGGGGATCACCCCACCGGAGCCACAGCAGGGCCCCGTCCACCGTGATCAGCAGGGCGAGGGGGAGCCAGTTGTGGGTGTGGATCCAGTACGACGGGAGCCCGACCAGCGGGACGATCACCCGGCCGACACCGACGATGTGGTCCACGGGAACACGGTCGGTGTCGGCCTGGGCGTTCGCGTCACCCTTGGTGACGAAGGTCCCCTCTTCGGTCTGATCGACGATCCGGTGGGTGACGAGGCCACGTTCGACGCTGAACGTGGCCACGCGCCCCACCAGATCGGTGCCGGCCGCCGGATCGTCGAGCACCACCACCGAGCCGGGCTCGATCGAGGGTGACATCGAGCCGCCCTCGATGATCACAGCATGGCGTCCGAACGCCGCCCAGAGGAGCATGGTGATGACGAGGAGCGTGATCTGGGCCCACACGGCGGCTTCACCCACCGTCCGCATGGTGAAGCCGGCGGCGCTCGCCACCCGGCTCCGTGCGGACGGTGAATGGGCCTCGGTTGGGCTGACCAGTGCGTTCATCGCAACAGCTCGCATCTATCCAGACGACCGTCGGGCCTAGGCGGACTGGACTTCCCAGGTGAAGTTGGCGGTCACGCTGTCGCCCTGGGCGGTATCGGGGGTGTCGGAGCCGAGCGTGGCCACGAACTTGTAGGTGCGTGAGGTGTTGCCGCTGACCGGGGTGTAGGCGGTGATGCCGTTGGCGAAGCTGCTGTGGGTGGACGCCAGGTTGGCCAGGGTCCCGGAGTACAGCTGGCTCGACTGGGTGAAGCCGGTGCAGTCGCTGTACGACCCGCCACTGCCCTCCGACACGGTCACGTCCACGTGAGCCGCAAACCCGTCGACCTCATTGGCCAGTGCGGCGTAGAGCTTGACCGCGGTGAGATCGAAGGTGCTGCCGGTGTAGTTGACGGTGATGCACTTGGTGGCGGTGTCGCCGGGAACCAGGTTGGAGAGCTGCATCATCGCCGAGCTGGAGTCGTCGTCGACGAGGCTGAGCGATGCGGCCGAATAGCTGTTGGCCTGATTCGAGGTGTTCGCGGTGAACGCAGCGTCGGAGGCGCCGAGGACCATCACGGCCGCGGCGGCGATCCCGACGAGGGGGCCGAGCGAGCGGGATGCAGTGGACAAGGATCGACGGTGGGGGCGCATGAGTTGTCTCCTGTGGTGGTGCCGGTGGTGAACATCACCCCGGTTGATGACTCGAAGCGGACCTAACACTTCGTTGCATCTCGAATATGTCAGGAGATTTGTGGATGTGACTGATCCAAAGGCCCCATTGTGTTTCAATATAAACGCAAGAAAAAAGCTCAGCGCAATACGTGCTCAACGGCGAAGCAAGCTGACCTCAAGCGCACCTCAACCCATCGAGCGCGCCAGCGGCGGCCCGGGTCCGTCCGGAGCCGGACGGGCGGGGGAACGAGGTGGGTTGGGAGGCGGTCAGACCACCACGTTGACGAGCTTGCCGGGCACCACGATGACCTTCTTCGGGGCCCCGTCGAGGTGGCCGGCCACCTTCTCATCGGCCAGAGCGGCCGCCTCCACTGTGGCCGCGTCGGCGTCGGCGGCCACGGTGATGCGCGACCGGACCTTCCCGTTCACCTGGACCGGGTATTCGACGGTCTCGGCCACCAGGAGGGCGGTGTCGGCCTCCGGGAAGTTGGCGTAGGCCAGGGTGATGTCATGGCCCAGGCGGGCCCACAGCTCTTCCGCCACGTGCGGGACCAGGGGGGACAGCATGAGCACGAAGGGCTCGGCGATGGTCCGGGGCAACCCTCCGGCTGCGACCACCTTGGTCAGGGCGTTGTTCAACTCGATCAGTTTCGCCACTGAGGTGTTGAACCTCAGCTCGTTGTAGTCGCGGCCCACCCCGTCGATGGTCCGGTGCAGCAGGCGGAGGGTGTCGGCGTCGGGCTCCGCGTCGGTCACCGTGAGCTCGCCGGTGGTCTCATCCACCAGGTTCCGCCAGACCCGCTGGAGGAACCGGTACATGCCCACGATGTCGCGGGTGCTCCACGGCCGGGACGAGTCGAACGGGCCCATGGCCATCTCGTACAGCCGGAGCGTGTCGGCCCCGTATTCGGCGTACATGTCGTCCGGGGCGACCGCGTTCTTCAGGCTTTTGCCCATCTTCCCGAACTCGCGGGTCACCGGCGCGCCGTTGTGGGTGAACGATCCGTCCGGTTCCTCCACCACCTCGGCCGCCTCGACGTAGATGCCGCGGTCGTCGGTGTAGGCGGCGGCCTGGATGTACCCCTGGTTGAACAGCCGGTAGTACGGCTCCTTGGAGCTGAGCAGGCCCAGGTCGAACAGGATCTTGTGCCAGAACCGGGCGTAGAGGAGGTGGAGCACGGCGTGCTCCACGCCACCGACGTAGAGGTCGACCCCGCCGGGGTGGTTCGGGCCCTGGGGGCCCATCCAGTACTCCTCGACCGTGGGGTCGACGAAGCGCTTCTCGTTGGTCGGATCCAGGTAGCGCAGCTCGTACCAGCAGGAACCCGCCCACTGGGGCATCACGTTCAGGTCGCGGCGATAGCTGCGGGGCCCGTCGCCGAGATCGGCGGTGACGTTGACCCAGTCGGCGACCCGACCCAGCGGGAGGTCCGGCTCGGAGTCGGCATCATCGGGGTCGGCGGCCACCGGCTTGAAATCCTCGAGCGGGGGCAGGGTGACCGGAAGCTGTCCCTCGGGAACCGGGTGGGGTACCCCGTCGTCGTCCCAGAGGATGGGGAACGGTTCACCCCAGTACCGTTGGCGGGCGAAGAGCCAGTCCCGCAGCCGGTAGTTGAGGGTGCCCGCACCATGGCCGTTGACTTCGAGCCAGGCGTTGGTGAGTTCCTTGGCTTCGGCCATGGTGCGCTCGCCGTCGAGCACCAGGCCAGCGTTGGCCGAGTTCACATAGACGCCCTCGCCCACATAGGCCTCGGGCCAGTCGGCGCAGTCCGGTGACGGGGCCACCGAACGGTCGGCGAACCACTCGTCGGGCGGCATCTGGGTGGCCACGATGGGGAGATCGAAGCGGCGGGCGAACTCGAAGTCGCGCTGGTCGCCCGACGGGACGGCCATGATGGCCCCCGTGCCGTAGCCCATCAGGACGTAGTCGGCGATCCAGATGGGGATCTCGGTGCCGTTCACCGGGTTCACCGCGGTGGCCCCGGTGAACACACCGGACTTGTCACGGTCGTCCATCTGCCGGTTGACGTCGCTCTTGGCCGCGGCCTCCCGCCGGTAGGCGGCGACCGCCTCGGCCTGGCCGGTGGTGGTCAACGCGTCGACGAGGGGATGTTCGGGAGCGAGCACCATGAACGTGGCTCCGAACAGGGTGTCGGGGCGGGTGGTGAACACCGTGATCGGTCCGGCCGGACTGCCGAAGTCCACCCGGGCGCCGGCGGAGCGACCGATCCAGTTCCGTTGCATGGTCTTGATCGACTCGGGCCAGTCCAGCAGGTCCAGGTCGTCGATGAGGCGGTCGGCGTACGCGGTGATCCGCATCATCCACTGCCGCATGTTCCGCTTGAACACCGGGAAGTTGCCGCGGTCGCTGCGGCCGTCGACGGTGACCTCCTCGTTGGCCACCACCGTGCCCAGCCCGGGGCACCAGTTGACCGGGGCCTCGTTCACATAGGCGAGGCGGAAGCCGTCGAGTACCTCGGACCGGGCCGCCGGCTCCAGGTCGGCCCAGGCGAGCCCGTCGGGCGTGGGCCGGGCGCCGGAGGCGAACTCGGCCTCCAACTCGGCGATGGGGCGGGCCCGCTCGGCGTCGGTGTCGTACCAAGCGTTGAAGATCTGGAGGAAGATCCATTGGGTCCAGCGGTAGTAGTCCTCGTCGGTGGTGGCCACGCTGCGCCGCTCGTCATGGGCCAGGCCGAGGCGGCGGAGCTGGCGCCGCATGTTGGCGATGTTCTCCTCGGTGCGGGTCCGGGGGTGGGTGCCGGTATCGATGGCGTACTGCTCGGCCGGCAGGCCGAAGGCGTCGTAACCGATGGCGTGAAGGACGTTGTCGCCCCGCATCCGCCGGAAGCGTCCGTACACGTCGGTGCCGATGTAGCCCAATGGGTGGCCGACGTGCAGGCCCACACCGGAGGGGTAGGGGAACATGTCGAGCACGAACCGTTTGGGCCGATCGCCCAGGCGGGCCGGGTCGGCCAGGGGCCCGGCCGGGTTCGGGGCCTCGAACGTCTTGTCGGCGGCCCAGCGGTCCTGCCAGCGCCGCTCGATCACGGCGGCCAGGTCGGCCGTGTACCGGAACGGGGTGTCGGAATCGGCGCCGGGGTCGGCGTGATCGGTGGGATCGCTGGTCGGGGTGTGAACGTCAGCCATAGCTTCGTCCACTCTAGAACCCCCGGCGGCGGGATGGGGTGGGGTTGGCTGGGGCCGATACCGGAATCCCGGGTGGTCGTCACCCGGTGGGGGTCTCCCGTTCCCACAGCCGGAATGACAGGGGACCGTTGGCGTCCTCGATGACCTCGAGGGCATCGCAGATGAGGTCCTCCCGGTACCGGCGGCCAACGATCTGGACCGCGGCGGGAAGACCGTCGACCAGGTCCATACCGATCACCCCGGCCGGCAGGCCCAGGTAGTTCATGCTGAAGGAGTACACCGACGCGTCGAGCAGGGTGGCCAGTCCCTTACGGTCGAGGTCGGCGTCCCAGGCGAACAGGGGCCCCATCAGGAACGGGGTGATCACCAGGGGGTACCGGTCGAGGAATCGGCCCCAGTCCCGCATCATCCGGGTCCGGTCACCGAACTCGGTGAGGTAACCATCGCGATCGAGGATCGTGGACCGGGCGAAGAAGTGATCGAACACGGCCTGGATGTCCTTGGAGCCGAACTCGTTCACGGCTGGCGCGAGCAGGGCCTCCATCTCGGTGGAACCGGTCCGGAACCAGGCGTCGGCCGCCTCCGGAACCGATGGCGGGTCGGCCTCCTGCACCGCGTACCCGGCGTCGGCCAGCATGTCGGCGGCTCGCCGTACCAGATCGACCACGCCGGGGTGGATGGGGAACCCGTGGCTCTCGGTGGTCACCGCCACCGGCACGGGGTCGTCGATCGGGACGCCGAAGAACGGCACCGGTGGGGCGTTCGGATCCCGAGGGTCGGGTCGAACCAACACCTCGGTGGCCAGGCGGACGTCGGCGGCGTGACGGGCGATGATGCCCTGGGACGACATCGCCTGGGACAGCGGACCCCGCTCGGCCGGTGCCGAACTGTTGAACGTCGGCACCCGGAACGTCCCCGGTTTCACCGTGACCACACCGTTGGCCGACGACGGGAAGCGGAGCGACCCGCCGATGTCGTTGCCGTGATGGAGCGGTCCGAACCCGGCGGCGGCCGCCGCCCCGGCGCCGCCCGACGATCCTCCGGGCGAGGCCTCCTCGTCCCACGGGTTGTAGGTGCGTCCCCGCAGCGGATTGTCGGTCGTGGGTCGCATCGAGAACTCAGGGGTGTTGGTGCGGCCGACGAACACCGCGCCCGCCCGGGCCAGGCTGACCACGACCGGGGAGTCCTCGGTGGGCATCAGCGTCGAGTACGCCGGCACGCCGTTGGTGGTGGGGTAGCCGACCTGGTCGATGTTCTCCTTGATGGTCACCGGGACCCCGTGCAGGGGGCCGAGGACGTCGCCCCGGGCCACCGCCGCGTCGGCCGCGTCGGCCTGGGCCCGGGCCTCGTCGGGCCGCTGCACCACGATGGCGTTGAGGTGCGGGTTGTGCGCCGCGATCCGCTCGAGCACCGCGTCGACCACCTCGCGGGAGGTGAACGTGCGGGTCCGGATCCCGGCGGCCACCTCCACCGCGCTCAGCTGCCACAGTTCTGCTTCGGGCATGACGGTTCCCCCTTCGGTGAAGCCTGGCCGGCGCGTCTCGACGCGGCCGGTGCGTCAACGAGCGTGGTCGCGGCGGGCCACCCCGGCAAACCGCACGGGGAACTTCGTTTCGGCGTCGCCCCGTATGCTCGGACGGTGACGACCGCACCGGAGCGGCGGGACGCGGCGCCCGAGCGGCGTGGCGCCCTCTACGGGATCTCCGCCTACGCGATGTGGGGCCTGTTCCCCCTCTACTTCGCCTTGCTCGGCGCGGCCACCCCCCTGGAGATCGTGCTGCATCGGGTGCTCTGGTCGCTGGTGGTGTGCATCGCCCTGGTCACCGTCCTGGGGAGGTGGGACGCGGTGCGGGCCCTCCGGTCGTTCCGTGTCGCCGTCCCCCTGGCCGTGGCCGCGGTGGTCCTGGCCCTCAACTGGGGGATCTATGTCTACTCCGTCGGGGTGGGGCAGGTCACCCAGGCCAGTCTCGGGTACTACATCAACCCCCTGGTCACCGTGGTGTTCGGGGTGGTCTTCCTCGGTGAGCGGCTCCGTCCGGCCCAGTGGGTGGCGGTCGCCTTCGGCGCCGCAGCCGTGCTGGCCCTGGCCTTCGACTACGGGTCGGTGCCGTGGATCTCCCTCGGCCTGGCCGCCTCGTTCGGCACCTACGGTCTGATCAAGAAGCAGGTCGGGGCCCAGCTCCCCGCCCTGATCAGCCTCACCGGCGAGACCCTGGCGCTTGCCCCCGTGGCGGTGGCCGGTCTGCTGGCGGTGGAGCTGACCGGCCGGGGCCATTTCGGGGTCGACGCCCCGGTCACCGGCCTGCTCCTGGTGGCCTCGGGGGCGATCACGGCCGCACCCCTGCTGCTGTTCGCCGGAGCCGCCCGCCGGCTCCCGCTGGCGATCATGGGCCTGCTCCAATACCTGACGCCGACCCTCCAGCTCCTGGTGGCCGTCCTCGTGCTCGGCGAGACCATGCCGGCGTCCCGGTGGATCGGATTCGGCCTGGTCTGGGTGGCGCTACTGATGCTGATCCAGCCTCGGCGGGCGCGGATCACCGACGGGCCGTCAGTCGGCCGAGATCAGGGGCCGGCGATCCGACCAGGGCATCGTCTGCTCCAGCTGGGCGGCCAGCCGGACCAGTAGGGCCTCGGCCCCGAAGCGGGCGACGAACTGGACCCCCACCGGGAGCCCGTCGTCGGTCCAGTGCAACGGCAGCGAGATGGCGGGTTGGCCGGTGATGTTGCTCTGCTGGGTGTAGGGCAGGATGTCGGCCAGCCGGTGGTTGCGGTTCACGCCCTCCTCGATGAGGTAACCGAGCGGGGGAGCGGGGGCGCCCATCGTCGGCGTGACCAGGAGATCGAAGGCGTCGTCGCCCTCCCACCACTGGGCGATCCTCCGCCCGTGCTGGTTCAGGGTGTTGGTGACCGCGACGTACTGGGCGGCGGAAACCGCCCGACCCCGGCAGAAGGCCTGCCAGGTGTCGTGCTCCACGTCGGCCTCGGTCCAGGCGCGGCCGATCACCGGCTCGTACGCGTTCATGGTGAAGGTGATGTTGGCGTCGATCATGGAGACGAACGCCCGGAGCATGTCCTTGTCGAAGTAGGACTCGGGGTGCGACACGCTCACCTCGTGACCGGCGTCGGCCAGGGCGTTGCCGACCGCGTCGACGGCGGCGGCCGCGGCGGGGTGGAGCCGGTCGCGGGGATGGTGGGTGCACAGGCCGATGCGCAGGTGGCCCGGGTCGCGGCCCAGCTCGTCGAGGAAGGGGCGTACCGGTGGGGGAGCCGTGTAGTGGTCGCCCGGCGTCCAGCCGGCCAGCACGTCGAGACCGGCCGCGGTGTCGCGCACGGTCCGGCTCAGCATCCCCATCGTGGCCGCCCCGAACCAGAACTCTCCGGCGTCCGGTCCCCACGAGATACGGCCCCGGGTCGCCTTCAGGCCCACCAGGCCGCACGCCGCGGCCGGTACCCGGATCGAGCCGCCACCGTCGTTGCCGTGGGCGATGGGCACGATCCCGGCCGCCACCGCGGCCGCCGCACCCCCACTCGAGCCCATGGCCGTCCGGGTCGGGTCCCACGGATTGCGGGTGGCGCCGAAGGCCACGGTCTCGCAGGTGGCCGGACCGTTCCCGGCCGCGAACTCCGGGGAGTGGGTGCGACCGAGGGACACCAGGCCACCGGCCCGGAGCCGGGAGACGACGTTGCAGTCGTGATCCGCGGTGTTGTCGAGCGCCTTGAGGACCCGGTTGCCCTGATAGTCCGGTTCGCCCGCCCCCGGGGTGCCGCAGTCCTTGACCAGGGTCGGGACCCCGAGCAGCACACTGCTCCCGCCGGCCACCGCGGAGACCTGGATCGACGCGGCGGCCGCGAGCGCCGCGTCGTAGCGCTCGGCGATGATCGCGTTGAGTTCACCGTTGACCTGTCGGGCCCGTTCGACCGCCGCGGCCACCGCCTCCACCGGGGAGATCTCCCGAGCCTTGATCCGGCCGGCCAGCTCGACGGCGTCCATGCGCATCAACCCTCTCGTACGGCCCGTGGCCGGTTGGTGATGGATGGAACGTACGGGATGGGATGGCGGCGGGCCAGTCGCCCGACCGTGCGGACCACCGTGTGGCCCCCTCACTGGAACTACTTAGAAGGCCGAACCTAAGATGGGCGTCAGGTCTCTCGTTTCCTCGTCCTGACCGTCCGTGCGGGGTGTCCTGGCCCCGCCTTGCCCGGAGTTCAGCCATGCACGACCTCGTGATCACCAACGGCACCGTCATCGACGGTACCGGCAGCCCTCGCCGTCAGGCCGACGTGGCCATCCGAGACGGTCGGATCGTCGCCGTCGGCGAGGATGCCTCCGGCTCCGCCCGCCGCACCATCGACGCCGACGGTCTGCTCGTCACCCCCGGCTGGGTCGACATCCACACCCACTACGACGGCCAGGCCACCTGGGACGCCGATCTCGCCCCCTCCTCGATCAATGGGGTCACCTCCATGGTGATGGGCAACTGCGGCGTCGGTTTCGCCCCCGCCCGACCGGAGAAGCACGACTGGCTGATCTCCCTGCTCGAAGGGGTCGAGGACATCCCCGGCACCGCCCTGGCCGAGGGGATGACGTGGGGCTGGGAGAGCTTCACCGAGTACCTCGACGTGCTGGCCGAGCGGCGCTGGACGATGGACGTCGGCACCCAGGTGCCCCACGCCGCCCTGCGCACCTATGTCATGGGCGACCGGGGCGCCGACCGCACGGCCAGGGCCACCCCCGAGGAGATCGAGGCCATGAGCCACCTGGCCGAGGCGGCCGTGCGGGCCGGTTCGCTCGGGTTCACCACCTCGCGCACCTGGGCCCATCGGACGTCGGCCGGCGAGTCGATCGGCACCCTCGAGGCGGCCGCCGACGAGGTGCTCGGCATCGCCCGGGCCCTCAACCGGGCCGGGACGGGCGTGGTGCAGCTCATCTCCGACGTCTACCAGTCGGCCGACGACGAGTTGGTGGCCCGGGAGTTCGAGCTCCTCGGCCGGATCGCCACCGAGATCGGTCGGCCCATGAGCTTCACCGTCCAACAGAACGACGAGACCCCGTACCGGTACCGGGAACTGCTGTCGGCCATCGACACCTGGAACGCCGCCGGCGCCACCGCCCGGGCCCAGGTGGGGGTCCGGCCCATCGGTGTCCTGATCGGTCTCACCGCCACCGCCAACCCGATCGGTCGGTGTGCCACCTACAAGCGGTACCACGACCTGCCGGTGGCGGAACGGGCCGACATCCTGGCCGATCCCCAGGTCAAGGCCCAGATCCTGGCCGAGCACGCCGAGATCCGGGCCCGGGACTTCCTGGAGCTGATCGTCCGGGGGTACGACCGGATGTTCCCCCTCACCGACCCGCCCGACTACGAGCCGCCGGCCGAACACTCCATCGCCGGCCTGGCCTCGGCCTCCGGGGCCAACCCGGCCGAGGTGCTCTACGACGCCCTGCTCGAGGATCACGGTCGCCGCCTGCTCTACGTACCCCTGATGAACTACGCCAAGGGCAACCTCGACGATCTGCGGGAGATGATCGTCTCGCCGAACACCCTGTTCGGTCTCTCCGATGCCGGTGCCCACTGCAACGCCATCTCCGACGGCAGCTTCCCCACCACCGCCATCACCCACTGGACCCGGGACCGGACCCGAGGGGAGCGCCTCGATCTCGAGTTCGTGGTCCACCAGCAGACCCAGCGGACAGCGGCCCATGTGGGCTGGCTCGACCGGGGGGTGATCGCGCCGGGTTACCTGGCCGACGTGAACCTGATCGACTACGACCGGCTGCTGGTCCATCCCCCCCACCTGATCTCGGACCTGCCGGCCGGCGGGACCCGGCTGATGCAGGAGGCCGAGGGGTACGTGGCCACCATCAAGAACGGCACCGTGGTGGCCGCCGACGGTGAGCTCACCGGGGCCTATCCGGGCACCCTGCAGCGGGGACCGCGCCCGGCCCCTGCCGGCTGAGGCCGGCGGGAGCTCCGTCGGCCGGGTTCTGGGCCTGAGGCACGCCTCCCCCGCCTCGGGCCCTCCCCCGCTACCGGGGGCGGTGGGCGTCGGCCCAGCGCGCCTCGGCGTCCGCCACCAGCACCTCCACATCGGCGGGAAGCACGTAGCCGGCGGAGGCCAGGGTCTCGGCCGCGGTCCGGACCCGGGTGGTGTGCTCAGCCTGGTTGCCGTAGCGGGCGGCCAGGTCGTCGGGAGGGAACCAGGTGGTGGCACCCCGCAGGGCGAGCGGCTGGTCGCCCCCGCCGGTGTCGGGATGGCGGAGGTTCCAGCCGGTGTGGACACCGAGCGGCACGGTCAGATCGGGGAGGCGGACCCCGGCGTCCTCGTTCCCGTCCGGCCCGAGGGCACAGACCGGGGCGTGGGGCCCGTCGGCCGGTGGTGTGGGGGCGACCCGCCCGGCCGGCACCGCGTCGGCCCGTTCCACCGCGGTGCCGTCGTCGATCCGGGGATGGCAATCCGGTGGGGGAGCGGTGCCCTCGGCCGCCCACCGGTGCAGGGCGACCAGGCCGGCCCGGGCCACCGGCCGCCAGTCGACGGTGTTGAAGCCGTGGCGGCCCCGATCACCCAAGTACGGGTCGACGTCGATCTGGGGGACGACCCCGGCGGTGTGCTGGGTGCCGGCGATCGCCCAGATGCACGTGTCGGGATCGGGAGGGGCGTCGACCACCCGGCTCCGGTCGACGGCCAGGTGCACCAACGCCCCGTCGCCCCGCCAGTACTCGGTGGCGGTATTGATGGCCAGGACCTTCGGGGCGGCGTCAACGGCCCGCAGCGGTTCCAGGAGCTCGTCGTAGCGGACCGGTCCGTCGAGGCCCTCCTCGCCCGCCGGCAGGGCGCCGGGGTTGCCGTAGCGGACGTTGAACGCCCCCAGCCGTCCACCGGCGATCAGCACGGCCAGACCGTCGAACGCGGCACCACCCCCCGGGGTCAGGTTCAATCCGTCGGCCAGGAACTGGCGTAGCACCCGGCCGCACTGCGACACCCCGAAGCCGAGCACGGTGTCGTGGTCGTTGTGCAGGGCTGCGGCGAGGTCACGCAGGGCCAGGAGCCCCACCCCACCCACCGCCGACCCGTCGGTCTGGTACCGCACCTCGTAGCGGCGCCCGGCCCGGAACCCGGACCGGCGATGCACGAAGCGGGGATTGGGGATGCCCTCCTTGGCGAAGGCCCATTCCGCCGGCGGCACCCGATGGGACGAGCCGCCCTCGTCGTCGCTTTCCCACAGCTCTCCGGGGCCGACCGCGGCCTGGGGCCGGAGGCCCGGCAGTCCCAACGGCACCGTGGTCTGGGGGGCGGGGAGCTGGAACCGGTAGCGGACCTCACCGGCCGGCACGCCCAGCGCGGGTGGTGCCTCCAGCCCGAGCAGGCCCGGGTGGGCGGTCAGATCGTGCTGCCAGCCACAGAAGACCACCGTCCAGCCCTGCTCCATCAGGAACCCGTCACCGGGTGGTGGCTGGGGTGGCAGGAGGAGGGGGTCGCTGTCGTCCCGGCACAGGAACCGGGTGGCGGTGGGGCGGCCCCGGTTGACCACATCGATCAGCGTCGCCCCGTTGCCCGACCCTCTGCTGGGGCGCAGCACCTGGATCCGGTGCCGGGTCTCGACCCGCCCGTCGTCGCGGGTGGGGGCCCGATCCAGGTCGACGATGGCCCCGTTGGCCGGGTCGTGGGGATCGAAGCCGTGCACCAGGACGGCATCCAACAGCTCGTAGGGCCCCGCTGACCCGAACCGTCGCCCCCCGGCGTACGGTGCCCGACTCATCACCTCGACCCTGAACCCGGTCATCCATGGACGCTAGCCCGCGTCGGGCCGGTGCGTAACCTCGGCCGCGGTTCGCGGGTCGAATCTGGTGTGCGCACCATCGTGAATCGAATCGAACATGCGGCCAAGGGGGACGGCCGGATCACTTTCGTCACCGGTCCCGAGCCGCTGTCGATGACCTGGGGTGAGCTGCACGAGCGGGCCAAGGCGGTGGCCGCCGCCCTCCAGCAACGCGGGGTGTCACACGGAGACCGGGTCTCACTGCTCGGCCCCACCACCCCCGAACTGGTCACGGCCCTCCAGGCCGTCTGGCTCACCGGGGCCACACCGGTGGTGTTGCCCCTCCCCATGCGTCTGTCCTCCATCGAGGAGTTCACCGCCACCACCAAGGCCCGGGTGTTGGCGGCCGAGAGTGTCGCGGTGCTGATCGACAACGACCTGGCCCCGTTCGTGGCCGTGGAGCCGGGTGATCCGCCCCTGTACCCCCTGGCCGACCTGGATCCCGCCGTCAGCGGGGCCGGCGCCGAGGCGTTCATCCGGCCCGACTACGACGACGACGACCTGTTCGTCCTGCAGTTCACCAGCGGGTCCACCTCCGAACCCAAGGGGGTGATGCTGGCCAATCATGTGGTGGCGGCCACCCTCGACGCCATCGGTGAGGCGGCCGCGGTGGACGTCGACGACGACGTGCTGGTCTCCTGGCTGCCCCTCTCCCACGACATGGGCCTGGTCGGGTTCTGCATCCTGCCGATGCCCACCGGGCTCGACCTGGTGCTCGGCGCC
>JBKDZN010000081.1:0-12847 GCA_047971245.1 Acidimicrobiales bacterium | reverse complement strand
CCGCCAACGGGCGCTGGCCTCGCGGCCGGGGACCGGTCGTCCCGGCGAACGCCTCGGTGCACGGCAGATCCACCGCCGGGTTGAGCGACGACTCGTCCCGGTCGACGCCCACCGCCACCCTGGTCTCCCCCAGGTCGGGCTGTTCCACGGTCCAGAACCCGACCCGGTCGTCCACCGGGATCGACGACCCCGGCGGAACGGTGTGCGACCGCAACCCGGGGTCGGTGACGACAGCCTCCCGCCGGGCGTCCACCGGCAGGGTCCCACCGACGGTGAGGCGGGCGGGCGGCACCGCCGAACCGCTGAGCTCGACGACCATCCGGTCGACCAGCAGCGGGAAGGCGGCCTGGAGACCGAGGGTGGACTGATCGAGGGCGAACGCCACCACCACCGTCGGGTCCGGGTCGTCGACCGCCACCACCAGGGGCGCCCCCTCCGCCCCGACCAGCACCGTGGCCGACGGCGGAACCTCGAGACGGCGGCTCTCGGCCACGAACACCCCGGACAGGTCGAGCCCGGTCAGGAGCGGATGGTCGGCCCGCAGCAGGGTCACCACCGGCTGGGTCACGCTGCCGGTCACCCGGACCCCGCCGACGTCGGCGGGCGGGTCGACGGCCAGCACACCGACCCCCAGACCGGCCGGCACCGGCACCCCGCCCGCCACCACCAGGTCGACGGCCGGGTCGAGCTCGGCGGGCACCGTGTCGGCCCGGGTCACCGCCACCCCCTCGATCGAGCCGAGCGCCGCGGCCAGGAACGGGTCGTCGGGCCCGGCCCACAACACGTCGATCCGGGGTCGGCGGGCCACCGTCGCCACCGCCCGGTCGTCGAGCGCGAGGAGGTCCTCGGCCTCCAGGAAGGCCTCCACCCGGTCGCCCACGGGGACGGGCACGGCCAGATCGGCCACCCCGCCCGGCTCCAGTGACACCGTCTCGGTGGCGGCGGTGACCCCGTCAACGTCGACCCGCACCGGCACCACCGCCGCCGGGCCACCCGGGTTGGCCACCGTCACCCGGGCGATCAGACCCCCATCCGCCGGTTCGACCGTGAGCCGGGTGATGGCCCGGTTGGTGTCCCCGTCGCCGACCCGCTCGTAGCGGGTGTCGAGGGGCGCGGTGCGCAGGTCGGCGGGATCGACCCCACCGTCGGAGACGAACACCACCTGGCTCTCCACCTCGGGGGTGTCGAGCCCGGCCGCCAGCGCGAATGCCCCCACGAAATCGGCGCCACCGTCGGAGACCGTGGCCCGGTCGAGCGTGTCGTCGAACGCGGCCCGATCGGCCGAGCGGGTGATCGGGGCCCGCGCCTCGCCACCGGCCACCACCAGGCTGGCCGTGCCCCCGGCGGGCACCTGATCCCGCAACTCGGCGATCCGCTCCTTGGCCGCGGCGAACCGGTCCGGTGTGCCGTCACCGGCCTGCATCGACGCCGACCCGTCGAGCACGAACACGGTGTGATCGCCCATGGCCTGATCGGTCAGGCGGACGGGGCGGGCCATCAGCAGGCCCAGCAGCAGGGCGGCGATCACCTGGGCGGCCAGCAACCGGCTCGGGGTCAACCGCTGCCACGGTGAGGCCGCCGAAACCGGCGTGGCCACCCGTCGCCACAGCAGCAGGGCGTCGACCCGAGCCTGGACCCGCCGGGGCCGTAGCACGTGCAGCGCCACGATCGGCAGGGCCAACAACCCGAAGGCCAGACCGGCCGGCGCGGCCAGCGCCCACCCGCCCAGGTTCATCGAACGACCCTGCTCACCGAACGACCCCGGCGTCGCGGGCCCGGCCGAGGATGACCCGTTCGACGTCGTCGGTGGCCATCACCGGCACCACGGTGCCTCCCGCCGACCGCACCCGGGCGGCCACATCGTCGATCCAGCGGGCCACCAGCAACCGGTAGTCGTCCAGCACCGAGGCCGACAACGACACCTCCAGACGGTCGCCCGACTCGGCGTCGACCAGTTCCAGGTCCCCGCTGAGGTCGGGGTCGACGTCGGACCGGTCGAGCACGTGCACCACCACCAGCTCACCCCGGCGGGCGGGGAGCCGCCGCAGCCCGTCGTCCCATTCCGGGGTGAGCAGGTCGGAGAACACGATCGTCAGGCCCGGCGAGCCGGGTTGGGCCAGGATCCGGTCGGCCGCCGCCACCAGGGGGGTGCCCCCACCGGCCTCGAGGGAGCCGAGCCGGTCGAACAGGGCGGTGGCCTGGCCCCGGCCCCGGAACCGGGCCGGGGGCACCGCCGCCGGGAACGGATGGACCGACACGATGTCGCGCCGCACCAGGGCGGCGAAACCGAGGGCACCGGCGAGCCGGACCGCCAGGTCGAGCTTGGCCCCCGCCATCGACGCCGAGGTGTCGATCAGCAACCGCAGGGTGAGCTCGTCCTCGGCCTCGAACAGGGTGACGAGGAGGCGGTCCAGCCGGGCCAGGGCGTTGACGTCGAGGCGACGGAGATCGTCACCCGGGTAGTAGTCCCGCACGTCCGCGTAGTCGAGCGACGCCCCGTGGCGCGGCGAACGATGATCGCCCGCCATCCCCCCGGCGAGCCGCCGCCGGGTGACCAGCTGCAGCCGTTCCAGACGGGCGAGCAGTGAGGGGGACAGGAGGGAACTCACGGCGCCCCCCGCACCCCGCCCGTCGGGGCCGGAACGGCGGTCAGGACGTCGGAGACCAGGTCGTCGATCTCCCGCCCGTCCGCGGCGGCCTCGTAGCCCACGACCAGACGGTGACGCAGCGCGCCGAGGGTGCCCGCCCGGACGTCGTCCACCGCGGCCGAGGGCCGGCCGTCCATCAGGGCCCGGGCCTTGGCCGTCAGGATCAGGGCCTGGACACCGCGGGGGCTGGCCCCGAACCGGACGTACCGGCGGACCGACTCGGGTGCCCCGGCCCCGTCGGGATGGGTGGCCACCACCAGGTCGACGGCGTGCCGGATGACATGGTCGGGCACCGGCACCGCCTTGGTGAGCTCGATCATCCGGCGGAGGGTGGCGGCGTCGCACACCGGGGTGGGGGTGGCGGTGGCCGATCCGGTGGTCCGCTCGATGATGGTCACCAGTTCGGCCGCGGACGGGAACGGTACGACGGCCTTGACCAGGAACCGGTCGAGCTGGGCCTCGGGGAGCGGGTAGGTGCCTTCCATCTCCAACGGGTTCTGGGTGGCCATGACCATGAACGGCCGGGGCAGCGGGCGGGTCTCTCCGCCGACGGTGACCGACCGCTCGGCCATAGCCTCGAGCATGGCCGCCTGGGTCTTGGGAGTGGCCCGGTTGACCTCATCGGCCAGGACCAGGTGGGCGGTGATCGGCCCCGGCCGGAACCGCAGCTCCCGCGATCCGTCCTCGGCCTGGTGCAGTACCTGGGTGCCGACGATGTCGGCCGGCATCAGGTCGGGGGTGAACTGGATCCGCGACCATGGCATGTCGAGCGTGTCGGCCAGGGTCTTCAGCAGCTGGGTCTTGCCCAGGCCGGGCACCCCCTCCAGCAGGATGTGGCCCTCGGCCAGGAGGCACCGTAGGACCTCGGCCACCAGCTCGGTCTGGCCGACGATGACCGTCCCGATCTCGGCCGCGATGGCCGCGGCCAGCTCCTGGTAGCGCTCGGGGCTCATCGGATCGGGGCTGTCGGTCACTCTGGTCTCCTCGCTCACGGTTGGCTCAGCTGATCGAAGTAGTCGCCCACCAGGCGGCGTTGGCTGGGTGCGTACTGGGGCCGATCGACGGCCGCCGTGGCCTGATCGGCGAACGAGCCGACGACGTCGGACAGAGGCACCCGGGCCGGCGCCGCCGTCGACGGACCGTCGCCCCGGCCCACCACCTGGCCCGGCGCCCCCTGGGGGCTACCACCCAGCGACACGTCGTCCCCGTCGGTGCTGCCCAGCGCGGCCGGATCGACCACGGTTGCGCCGTTGTTGGTATCGACGCGACGCTGGTCGGTGCCGCCCGGGGTACCCGCACCCCCCTGGCCCTGACCGGTGCCGCCGCCGGCCCCGGCCACCTGGCCGCTCGGCGACCCCGAACCGGAGCCCTGACCCTGACCGCCGCCCTGCCCCTGGCCGGATCCCTGGCCGGCGCCATCACCCTGGCCGGCGCCCTGACCCTGTCCCGCGCCGTCACCCTGACCCTGGCCGGCGCCCTGCCCCTGGCCGGATCCCTGGCCGGCGCCGTCACCCTGACCGGCGCCCTGACCCTGGCCGGCGCCGTCACCCTGATCGGCGCCATCACCCTGACCCGCGCCGTCGGCCTCGTCTCCGTCGCCGCCGAGGGTCGGGGCGGCGCTGCTCAACCCGTTCGAGGCCGCGGACACCGCGGCGGCGGCCTCGGCCCGGCCCGCCTCGGCGGCCAGTCCCGCCTGCCCGGCGGTCTGGGCCGCCGCCGCCTCGCCGAGCGCAGCCTGGGCTCCGGACACATCCCCTGCGGCCAGGGCCGTGGCTGCACTCGACAGGGCGTCGGCCAACGCCGGATTGCCGGCCTCCTGGGTGGCGGCGAGGTCGGCGAGGCGATCCGCCAGCGCCTGCTGTTCGACCGCCGACGACCCGCCGACCTGCTCCCCGGCCGCGGCCAGCTGTTCGGCCGCCGACAAGCCATCGCCGCCGGCCAGGGGCCGCTGGGCCAGGCTCTGCTCCAACCCGGTGGTGGCCGCCTCCCGAGCCGCCTGATCGGCGGGTCGGGCCGCGTCGAGCTCCGCCTGGGCCCGGTCGAGTAGGGCTTGGGCCGCGGCCAGGTCCTCGGCCGAGCGGAGCTCGTCGGCCAGCTCGCGGAGTCGGTCGGCGACGGCGGCACCGGCCGGGTCGGCGCCGATCTCCCCCGCCGCCTCCTCCAACCCGTCGGCTGCGGTGTCGAGCCGGGCCTGCTCGGCGGCCTGTTCGGCCCGGACCCGGTCCTGTGGATTGGGGGCGACCGCCAGCACCAGGGCGACGAGAGCGATCAGGCCCGCCACCAACCACCGCCGTGGCGACCAGGGCCACGGGGCGGCGGCCGCCGGTTCGGACGAGCCGGCCAGCGTCTCGGCCCGGTCACGGATCCGGACGCTGAAGTCATCGGACCGGTCACGGAACTCGACCGCGGTCTCGAACGCGTCCTTGGTGGCCAGACCCCGGTCGGCCACCCGGGCCACCACTGGTGCCGGAAGCGGCTGCACCGCGGCGGCGGCCACGACGGCGACCGCGGCGACGAGCACCACCCCTGCGGCCACCGGCTCCGGCCAACCCCACGGCCGCCACCAACCGACCGCCACCGTTCCGAGCGCGACGGCGGCCACGAGCGGGGCGGCGAGCGTGGCGGTGGCCACCGCCCACACCGCCCGCAGCCGGCGCCGAAGCCGGGTTAGGAAGGCCCCCATCAACGTTCCAACTCCGCCCGGGGCATCCGCAGGCCACGGACGCCCACCAGGGCCGACACCACCAGCAGCCCAACCTGCACCAGCCCCGACCACAGCCAGGTGCGGCGGGGGCCCACGCCTTCAACGGCCTCCCACCCGACCTCGTCCTCAGTCATCCCGGCGGGAGCGAACGCCAGGTCATCGCCGGGACCGACCTCGACCATCCCCACTTCCTCGGCGCCGTCGACGCCCACGAAGTCGGGTTCCCGCCCGGCCCGGGCGAGCTCCTGGCGCAGGGAGCTGAGCGGGGTGGCCCCCCGCCCGTCCTCGTCCCCGGCCACGGCGGCCACGAACACGACCGGGTTCGGGTACAGCACTTCGACGACCGGCTCGGCGGCGTCGCTGCCCCGGCTCTGGTCGATGACCGCAGTGGCGATCAGCGCCACGACCGTCCCAATGGTGAGGGTGGCCACCAGGGCGTACGACGCCAGGATGGCCGTCTGCACCCGGCGGAACACGGTGGAGCACGTGACCCCGATCGCGGAGTACACCAATCCGAGGATCAGGGCGGCGACGCCGCCGGCCACGATGGCGCCGATCGACACCCCGCCCAGCAGGTAGGAGACGGCCAGCACCGGGATCGACATCACGATCAGCAGCAGGGCGAAGGCGCTGGACGCCAACACCTTGCCCCAGTACACCTGCCACGGCCGCAGCAGGGTGACCTGCAACGGCACGAGGGTCTGGCGAGACCGTTCCGAGGCCACCGACGCCGCGCTGATCCCCGGGATCACCAGCAGCAGCACCCCCAGCTCGCACAACAACACCCATTCCATCATCGACCGTCCGATGGTCTGGCTGGCGGCCGACACCGGGTCGAAGGCGAACAGGTCGGCGGACTTCTCGGCCTGGTAGGAAAGGAACAGGATCCCGATCGTGAACAGAAGGAAGCCGATCATCACCACCAACGACCAGACCTTGCGGCTCCGTTGCCGCAGTTCGAGGTCGAGCACGGGGTTGAGCTGCGACACGTTCACTGGACGACCCCCTTGGTGAGGGCGAGGAACAGGTCCTCGAGATCGTGCGACGCGGTTCGGCACTCCACTACCTGCCGCCCCTCGCCGACCAGGCGGGCGAGCAGCGCGGCCTGGTCGGCCTCGTCGGCCACCGGGAACTCCGAGGTGGTGCCGTCGAGGAAACGCACCGTGGCCCGACGCCCCGAGCCGAACCGGTCGAGGATGGCGTCCGGGGTTCCCGCGGCCAGCAGCTTCCCCGCCTCGATGACGGCCAGCTCGGAGCACATCTGCTGGAGTTCGGACAGGATGTGGGAGCTGATCAGGATGGTCTTGCCCATGGCGGTCAGCTCGGCCAGCAGCTCTCGGAACTCGATCCGGGCCCGGGGGTCGAGTCCGGAGGCCGGTTCGTCGAGGATCAGCAGTTCGGGGTCGTGGATCAGGGCCCGGGCCAACGACAGCCGCTGCTTCATCCCCCGCGACAGTGAGTCGACCATGGCGTCGCGTTTGACGTCGAGATCGACCAGTTCCAGGAGGCCGTCGATCAGTTCCGGCCATTCACGGCGGGGGATCCGGTAGGCGGCGGCGTGGAACTCCAGGTACTCGCCCACCAGAAGGCTCTCGTAGACGCCCATGACATCGGGCATGTAGCCGAGGTGGCGGCGCACCTCCCGGGGTGACTGCACCGGATCGATACCGCACACCGACGCCCAACCCGCGGTCGGGGTTAACAGGGTGGCCAGGATGGCGAACGTGGTCGATTTGCCGGCCCCGTTCGGCCCAATCATCCCGAACACCGACCCGGCCGGCACATCCAGATCGAGCGCGTCGAGGGCGACGAGGCCGCCGTAGCGCTTGGTCAGGCCGCGGGTCATCACGATCGCCGGCGGTGGGGGCGGGAGCTCGGTCAGGGCCGGGGCTGCGGTCGACGGCGCGGCCATCGGAGCGGGGGGTGGGGGAAGTTCGTCAGCCATCGGCCACCTCGATCGTGGGCGTCAAGTCGTCCAGACCCCAGGCCTCGCAGTCCAGGGCGAACCGTCCGTACACGTACCCGTCGATGACCGCGCCGTCGGGGACCGGCACGCCCGCGCCCCCGCCGGCCTGATACCCGGTGGGGACCCACGACCGGCCGACCATCACGTCGAGGGCGATGACCCGCCCCGGCCGGCTGGCGATCCGGTAGGGGCCCTCGCCCACCGGGACGGCCCACCGGGCCACCGAGGTCGATCCGAGACAGGCCCCGGACCCTTCCGCGTCGTCCGGCCGATTTTCGGCCCGGACCTCGACGTCGGTGAAGAGCACGTCGACCACGGGCGGCGGCCCCGGCACCGGGGTGGTGGTGAGGAACGCGGTGCGACCGGCTTCCACGGTGGCGCCGTCGAGGGTGACGAGCGGACCGACGGGCTCCTGGGTCCATCCGACCACGGTGATCACGTCGGCGCGGCGCGATTCGGGGTGGGCCGACACCCATTCGTCGATGATCCCGGGATTGACCACACCATCGCCGGCCGACCACGGGTCGTGGTCGGCGGACAGCTCGTCGAGCCAGTCGTCGCCCATCAACACCTGATCCGGTACGGCGTCGACCGATACGGTTGCCGACGCGCCGGGTTCGACCGTGCCGATCCGCTCCTGTTCTGCGCCATGGAGCACGGACACCTCCTGCAGCCGGTACGGCGTGGTGTTCACGAGCGTCGCCTCCATTCCGCCGTCTTCCCCGGGCCCGAAGGTGATCTCCCAACTCGGGGTCACGGCCGGCCCCAGCCGGGCGGCGCCGACCGTGCCGACACCGCCCGAGGGCAGGTCGAGCACGAGTTCGTCGCCCCGGTGCTCCGGTTCGGCCGAGGTGCCCGGTCCCCATTGGGCGATCTCCGCCTGCCGCGACGCCTCACCCCATCCCTCGGCCAACCGGATCCCCCGGTCGCCCCCGGTCGGGGCGGTCACCAGCACCGCGGTCTGCTCCGATCGGGCCCCGGGCAGGTCGGCCACCACGGTGGCGTGGGCCGAGGTGTTGTCGGAACGCATGAACCGACCCACCCCGTACACCCCGGCGGTGGCCACCACGGCCAGGGCCGGGAGCACCACCCACAGCAGCGGCTCCCGACGGGAGCGCCGCAGCCCCAGCCACAACACCGCGGCCACCACGGTGTAGGCCAGGAGCCCGCTCACCAGGGTGAGGATCTCGGGCACGCTGACCTGGGCGTCGTAGGCCAGGGTCGGTGCCGTCGGCAATCCCGCCGCGACGAGACCGCTGGGCACCGGGTAGGGACCGAGGAGACCATCGGCACCGCCGGCGACGGCGCCGGTGGCCAGGTACTGGACCGATCCGCGACCGGACCGGACGGGCCGGGCGGCGCCGACGGCGGCCTCGACCGGCAGGTCGGCGGACACCTCGAGACCCAACGGGAGCGTGGGGGTGGCCCCATCGGTGGGGACCTCGGCCGAGGCGACCACCAGACGTCCACCCGACGCGGTGACCCAGTGGACGAGGACGTCCCGGGAGGCGGGGTCGAGGGCGTCCAGATCGGCGGGAGTGGCCACGATCTGGGTGTAGAGGGCGAGCGCATCGGGGCCGAGCGTGAGGACGGCCGGGTCGAGGGTGCTGAACCGGGCCCGCCCGACGGGGACCGACAGCTCCGCCGACTCGGGCCAGCCGAGGGCGGCGGCATCGGGCAGCACCCCGACGAGCTGATCCACCCCGGCCGACGTCAGGGCCACCGGCTCCCGGACCGTACCGTCGGCGGTGGTGTACTGGGCCGCAACCGACGCCGACCACGGTGGCGTCGGCATGATGAGATGGACCGTCTTGGTGGAGCCGCCGGGCACCTCGAGCGGGGTCGAAAGGACCCCGAACCCGTCCGACGTCAGCCGGATCGTCCCCGACCGGGCGGCCGTGCTGCGAACGGAGACGGTGATCACCACCGGCCGGCCGGCCACGTACCGGTTCCCGGTCGGCGTCGACGCCTGGATGGTGACGCCCTCCAACTCGGCTCCCTCCTGGGCCGCCGCCGGGGAAAACCCGGGGAGCAGGAGCATGGCCAGGACGAACCCCACGGCAACGGTGATGGATCCTCTCATCTCGAAACCCCTGGTGGTCGCGTCGGTCCGCCCGAAGAGCTATGACGTTCGACCAGCCCAAATGGTTCCGTCGACTCGCGAGAAGCTGAGCATTTGTCATACAACGACGATGGAGCACGCCGGTTGGCTACCCCCGTCCGACCAGGCGAAGTGGCTCCGGATCTGATCCACTGGTCCGATGGCTCGCTTCATCACGACCGTCACGTCGCCCCAACCGGCGGCGGCCGTGTTCGACCTCCTGGCCGACATGACCAACACCCCCCACTGGGATCCCGGGGTGCTGGCCGCCGAACAGACCGCCGGTGACGGTGGCGGCCTGGACGCGACCTTCACGGTCACCGTGTCGGGTTGGCCCAAGCCCCTGGCCATGGTCTACGAGACGGTGGCGTACGAACGGCCCCATCGGGTGCGGCTGCGGGCCGAGACCGCCCGCCTCCGCTCCGACGACGAGATCACGGTGGCCGCCCACGGCTCGGGCTGCAGCATCACCTACGCCGCCGAGCTCGAGCTGACCGGTTGGGCCCGGTTCGCCGACCCCCTGCTGCGGCCCATCTTCCGGCGGATCGGCAACGCCGCCGCGGTCGGGCTGGCCGGGATGGTCGACGCCCGGGCCCTCCGTTGACCGGGCCCACCACACGGCTCGACCGGGCCCTCGACCGGGCCGCCGAGGCGTCGGTGGTCGGCAGCTTCAGCCGCGTCGGGTATCGCCTCCGGTCCCATCGGGCGGATTGGCGGCCCGTCGACGCCGAGACGATGGTGGGCCGGACCGTGGTCATCACCGGCGCCACCTCCAGCATCGGCCGGGCGGCGGCCACGGCCCTGGCCGGGCTGGGGGCCGAGCTCAGCCTGGTCGGGCGGCACCGGAGTTCGCTCGAAGCCGCGGCCCGTGACCTGACCGACCGGCGGCGGCGCCCCGCTCCCGTCCATCTCACCGTGGCCGACCTGGGCGATCTCGGCCAGGTCCGGCGGGCGGTCGCCGAGCTGGCCGACCGGCACCACCGGATCGATGCCCTCATCCACAACGCCGGCGCCCTCCTGGCCGAACGCCAGATCGGGCCGGACGGCATCGAGACCACCGTGGCCTCCCAGGTGGTTGGCCCCCACCTGCTCACCGCCGGCCTGCTCGACCGTCTGGCTCAGGCCCGACCCGGCCGGGTGATCACCATGTCATCAGGGGGCATGTACACCGCGGATCTCACCGTCGACCGGCTCCAGATGGGCGCGGCCGACTATGTGGGCGCCCAACAATACGCCCGGGCCAAACGGGCCCAGGTCACCCTCAACGAGCTGTGGGCCAATCAGGTCAACCCGACCGAGGTGGTGTGCCACTGCCTCCACCCGGGCTGGGTCGACACCCCCGGGGTGGCCTCCTCACTCCCCCGGTTCGATCGCCTGATGCGGCCCCTGCTGCGCACCCCGGCCCAGGGGGCGGACACCATGGTGTGGCTGGCCGCCACCGACGCACCGGGCGAGACCACCGGCGGATTCTGGCTCGACCGGGCCGTCCGCCCCATCCACCGGCTGGAACGAACCCGGCGGTCCGACACGGCGGACCGGCGGGCCCGGCTCTGGGACTGGTGCGCCACCGTCACCGCCTGAGCGCGTCGACCCCGACCGGTTCCCCCCAGCCGGGCGAACAGCATCAGAACCGGTCGCGGGGTGTCGGCGGTCGATCGCGGTCGCTCACCGGTCGATCGCATCGTCAACGACATCGTCATGATCAACGTCAGGTTCTCCTCCGTTCTGGTGAACCTTGACGTTCGGGGGACACGGATGGTTTCCATTGACTCGGATGACCGGCCCGCAGAACCGGGGGTGGATCAGCCGGTCGGGTAGTCGACACCCCAGAGGGTCAACCCGTGGGGTGGGGCCGGGGAACCGGCCGCGGCCCGGTCACGGGCAGCCAGGACCGCCGCGGTACCGAGCGCGGGTCGACGGCCCCGCCCCACCGACACCAGATAGCCGACGATGCTGCGCACCATCTGGTGACAGAACGCGGTGCCCTCGATCTCGAAGCGGAGCACGTCACCCGGGTCCAGGCGTCGCCAACGCAACCCGGTGACCCGGCGCACCAGGGAGGCGGGTGGCTCGTCGGCGGCCCGACGGGGCCGGCGGCAGAACGACGAGAAGTCGTGCTCCCCCAACAGTGGTCCGGCGGCGGTCACCATGGCGTCGAGATCGAGGGGGTCGGGCACCCACCAGGCGGTCTCGGCCAGGAACGGGTCGGCCACGGCACGGTTGACGATCAGGTACCGGTAGCGGCGGCCGGTGGCCGAGAACCGGGCCGAGAACCCGGGTGGCGCCGCCTCGACGGAACGGATGACCACCTCCGGGCCGAGCCGGGCGTTGACGCTCCGTTGCAGCCGGGCGAGGTCGACCCCGGCGGGCAGCTCGGCGGACAGCACCTGGCCCCAGGCGTGGACCCCTGCGTCGGTCCGGCCCGACATGACCAGGTCGGGGACGAACCCGACCAGGGGTTCGAGGACCCGTTGCAGTTCGCCGACGACGGTCCGCACCCCCGGGTTGGGGGCGAGACCCCGGAACCGGCCACCACGGTAGGCGACCACGAACGCGACCGTGGCCGACCCCGGAGGGGCCGGCACACGGTCGGACACGTTGGATGCGGTGGTGGGCGGCAGCCCGCTCAGACCAGCTCGATACGGGCCCTGGGGGCGTTGTCGCCCTTGCGGGGCCCGAGCTTCAGGACCCGGGTGTACCCCCCAGGACGGTTCTCGTACCGGGGGCCGAGCTCGTCGAACATCTTGGTGGTCATCTCGACATCGCCCAGGTAGGCGAGCACCTGCCGGACATTGTGGAGACCACCCTTGCGGGCCGTGGTGATGAGCCGTTCGGCCACCGGCCGCATGGCTTTGGCTTTGGCCTCGGTGGTGACGATGCCCTCGGCCGCCACCAGCGAGGCAACCAGGTTGGCCATCATGAGCTTCTGGTGTTGGGCCGAGCCGCCGAAGCGACGGGCCTTGCGTGGACGTCCCGGCATGTCAGCTCCTCCCACCGCGCAGGGTCAGGCCCCGCTCGTCGAGCTTGGCGATGACCTCGTCCAGTGACTTCTGGCCGAAGTTGGTGATGGCGAGGAGGTCGTCCTCGTTCTTGGTGAGCAGCTCACCGATGGTGTTGACCTGGGCCCGCTTGAGGCAGTTGCGGGGACGCTCGGACAGGTCGAGATCCTCGATGGGGAGATCGAGATCGGGTGAGCCGGTGGTGGCCGCCGGGGCGTCGCCCAGGGTGAGACCCTCGGGTTCCTCGGTCATCTCCTCCACCAGCTGTACCAGCGACCGCAGCGTGGCACCGGCCGAGGCCAGGGCGTCGCGCGGGGTGATGGAGCCGTCGGTCTCGAGCTGGATGACCAGGCGGTCGTAGTCGGTTGACATCTCGACCCGGGTCGGCTCGACCGACACCTGCACCCGACGCACCGGGGAGAAGATGGC
>JBKDZN010000080.1:0-14475 GCA_047971245.1 Acidimicrobiales bacterium | reverse complement strand
CGAGTCCGTCGATCCCGGCCGGCCCGGAATCCCCACCGGGCCGGGAGACCGCGGGGCTCTCGAGACGGATCGTGTCGGCGCCGAACCCCCGCAGCATCCGGGCGCAGTACGCGGCCGGGATGCCGCCGGCAATCTCGACCACCCGCAACCCGGCCAACGGAGCGGGAGCGATCAACGGCTCTGTGTCCACCATCCGCTCGAAGCTAGCTGGCCCGTCCGGGGCGGGCGATTCCCTCCTCCGGCGAACTCTTCCCCGTTCTGACCGTGGATGCTCCAGGTTCTCGAAGCATCCACGGTCAGAACGGGGAATCAGGTGTCAGTGAGCGGTGACGGTACCGCCGTCGACGTTGTAGGACTGGCCGGTGATCCAGGCCCCCTGATCGGAGCAGAGGAACACCGTCATCCAGGCAATGTCCTCACCCCGGCCGGCCCGGCCGAGCGGCACCCGGTCCTCGAGCATGGCCTGCCACCGCTCGCCCCGCTCGGGGGCGTCGCTGTCGTCCATGCGTGAGGTGTCGATGATGCCGGGACAGATGGCGTTGACCCGAACCTGGTGGCGGGCCATCTCCCGGCTCATCGACGCGGTGAGCGCCTGGATCCCTGCCTTGCTGGAGGCGTAGGCGGCGGTGTTCTCCGGCAGCATCTTGCCGGCGATCGACGACATGTTCACGATGGAGCCGCCCCGGCCCCCGTCGATCAGGGCCCGGCCGAAGGCGCGGCACATCAGGAATGTGCCGGTCAGGTTGGTGCCGATCACATTGGTCCACACGTCGACGTCGAGGTCGACGACCGGTCGGCGGTCGTCGCCCCGGGCGGCGCCGGCGTTGTTGACCACGATGTCCACCCGGCCCATCTCGGCCAGGGTGGCGGCCACCAGGTCGTCGACCGCGGCCGGGTCGCGCACGTCGCTGACCAGGGTCAGGGCCCGCCGTCCAGTGGCGCGAACCTCGTCGGCCACCGAGTCGATGTCCCGCCAGCCTGCGGCCTGCTCGTCTTCCGGGTACCGGTCGGGGGACCGCCCGGTACCGGTGAGCACGATCTCGCATCCGGCCCGGGCCAGCTCCACCGCCACCGGCCGGCCGATGGACCGCATCCGGCCCGCCCCGGTCACCACGGCCACCTTGCCTTCGAGACCGGTCAGTTCGTAGCTCATTGCCGTTCCTCCGTGATGTTCCCCACCCTGCCGCCCCGCTACGGCCCGTTCTGACCGTGGATGCTCCAGGTTCTCGAAGCATCCACGGTCAGAACGGGGAATCAGTCCCTATACCGGGGTGAACCGGGGGAGGGCGGAACCCTCACCGGTGTCGTGCCACACCACCCGCACCCGCTGATCGACGGTCACCGAGTCCGGGTCGCAGTCGACGATGTTCGTCATCACCCGTGGGCCCTCGTCCAACTCGACGTAGGCCAGCACGTAGGGAGCCGACGGCGCCCACCGCCGGTCCGGGGTGCGCCGCACGATCGAGAAGCTGTAGACCACGCCCTCGCCGGTGGCGTCGAACCACTCCAGGTCGAAGCTGGAGCACTCCGGGCACACCGCCCGCGGCCACCAGAGCACGGTGTCGCACCGGGTGCAGCGCTGCAGGAGGAACCGTCCTTCGGCGGTGGCCGACCAGAACGGCGCCGAGTCCGGGTTGGGGTGGGGGACGCCGACGGGCAGTGGGGCCGGGATCGTGGGTTCGGACATCTCAGGCCTCCCGTCCGAGAATGAGCGTGGCGCTACCCATCCGGGTGGCGAGCGAGCCCCCGGTGCCGTGCACCAGGGCGATGTCGCAGTCGGGCACCTGCACCTGGGGGTGGGCCTCCCCCCGGAGCTGGCGGACCGCTTCGAGGATCTTGGTCATGCCGCCCCGGTTGCCGGGATGGTTCGAGCAGAGCCCCCCACCGTCGGTGTTGAACGGCAATGGTCCGTCCGGCGCCACCAGGGCCCCGTCGGAGACGAACGCCCCGCCCTGGCCCTTGGGGCAGAACCCCAAGTCCTCGATGGTCTGGAGCACCGTGATGGTGAACGAGTCGTAGATCGAGGCGTAGTCGATGTCATCGGTGGTCACCCCGGCTTCGGCGAAGGCGGCCGGACCGGACCACACCGCCCCCGTGTGCGTCAGGTCGATCCGGCCGTTGGCGGTGCCTTTGGGGGCCTCACCACCGCCGAGTACGGCCACGCTCTGCCGGTCGAGATCCCGGGCCACCTCAGGGGCGACCACGACCACGGCCCCGCCCCCGTCGGTGATGACGCAGCAGTCGAGCCGGTGGAGGGGATCGGCGACCATGGGCGAGTCGAGCACCTGTTCCACGGTGACCACATCACGCAGCAGGGCATCGGGGTTGTACTGGGCGTGGATGGAGGCGGCCACCTTGATCTCGGCCAGTTGGGCGCTGGTGGTCCCGAACTCGTGCATGTGCCGCCGGGCGGCGAGGGCGTAGCCGCCGGGCACGGTCATCCCGTAGTGGCCCTCGAAGTCGGCCTCCGGCCCCCCGGCCCGACCCGAACCTCCCGGCCGCGCCCCGCCGGTGCGGGGCTTGCCGGCCAGGCTCACCAACGCCACCGAACACTTGCCGGCGGCGATGGCCGACGCGGCATGGTCGACATGGGCGACGTAGGACGAGCCACCCATCTCGGTGGAATCGGTCCAACGAGCCTTGATCCCCAGGTAGTCCATCATCGACAGGGTCCCGAACCCGGGGGAGTCACCGGCACCGAAGTAGGCGTCCACATCGCTCAGGTCGAGGCCGGCGTCGGCCAACGCCCCCACACAGACCCGGGCGTGGATCTCCATCAGCGATTCGTCGGGCAGGTGTCGACCCGGATGCTCGTAGGCCCCGGCGATGAACGCCCGGCCCCGGATCTGGCGATCCCGGCCTGACGCCGGCTGCTGCGCGTTCATGACTCGATGCCCGTCCCCACTGCGTCTGTCCCCACTGCCTGTGTCCCCACGGTCGGTGTCTGCCCCCACGGTCGACGCCGGCTTGTCCCGGCACAACGATCGGCCACCCTACACTGTTGGCCCCGACCGCTCGAACGGGCTCGACGCCCGCTCCCGCCGTCCGGTCACCCCGGTCTCGGGTGAGCACGCGAATGATCCCGACCGTGAGGACACAATCGGGATCATTCGAAAACACTGTATCTTTGCTGTTCGAACACTGTTCAGTGGTCCGAACCATTCGGTTTGGATCGTCCCGGTTGGGCCGGCCAAACCGGGAGAGACCCGGCTCCTCGATGGAGCCGGCGTCCCGAAGACACTGACGTCCTACGACTCGGTGGTCGTGGTGGCGTCTTCCTCTTCCCCGTCGGTGTCGTCGGTGGTGTCTTCGTCGCTGGAATCGTCAGCGGTGGTGTCGTCGCTGGAATCGTCAGCGGTGGTGTCATCACTGCTCGACGAGTCGGCCGCGGTGGTCGTGGTCTCGTCGTCGGTGGTGTTGTCGTCATCGCTGCCGCAGGCCGCGGCGCCCAAGGAGAGGGCGAGGGTCAGGGCGGCGGCGGGCGCGAATCGCTTGATCGACATGAGGCGGTACTCACTTTCGGTCGTGTTGTGGGTCATCGATGACCCGAAGCGGGCGAGCCTACCAAGGGCAAATCGACCCCCCGCCCACAGAGGACAATCTCGTGCCTATTGTCACATTTCCCCGCGCCCACCGTGAGCCCGCGGTTTTCATGCCCCGGGCGAGCCCTCCGGCACCTCGATTCCCAGCTTGATCAGGCGTTCCACTTCCCAATCAGGACGGATCGTGCTCGTCCCCTCCACGGTCGCCTTGAGATGATCACCGTCCTCGGCCCACACATGACAGGTGTTGCTGTTGAGCCGGGTTCGACGCTCCCGTTCCTCGGGTCCCACCGACACGTCGAGCCGTTCGGCCGGGTCCTCGTCGATGGTGGCCAGGCTCCAGCTCGCCTGGACGGCGACCGGACCCATGGCCACGAGCAGCGCCCCGATGTGGGAGCACCCGTTGGGGCCGCCGAACAGCTGACGCACCCGGTGTGAGTACCCCCGGGCGATCGAGGTCCCCACCAGTTGCTGGTAGTCGTCGAGGATCCCCCGGCAGACCGGGTACGGGTGGGTCAACATGTCGACCTCGACGGCCTCGATCTCGAACGACGGCATGACGACGGTCAGATCGACCACCATGTCGTGGATCACCAGGGGCTCACCGTCGGTCCGGCCGAGACCGAGTGGCTTGGTGTCGGTCAGGCGGCCCGAGACGACCACCCGGTCGGGGCCGATCATGGTGGCCGAGCACTGATACGAGCGATCGTGGAGGGGGGTCGGCTGGGGTTGATCAGTCACCCACGTCACGCTAGCTGTCCTCCCGGTTCCGGATCGAAGGCCCGTTCAGTCCGGGACAGTGGTTCAGTCGACGCCCGCCAGCACCGATGGACCGTCGTGGTCCCCCATTCAGGCCTCATATCCTTCCGAGCGCGGCGGTCGTCGGCGAAGACCCGACGGCGCGACCCCGCCGGCGGGTTCGGACGGTGGTACATCGGCACCCTCGTCGGCCTCGTGCTGCTGTCAATCGGGGCCAACACCCTCATCAGCCGCCTGACCGAGATCGCCACCGACGGGACGATCGCGATCGCCGCCTCGGGCCGGGAGCACATGCTCAGCCAGCGGGTCGCCCTGCACGCCGCCACCTACGCCTCGGCCCCGGTCGGCGAGCGCCAGGTCGAGCACGACCGCCTGAACGGGACCATCACCGACATGCTGGACGAGCACCGGATGGTGCTCGACCAATCCCCCGGTTCGGCCTTCTCCACCGACCGCGCCCTGCACGATCTCTACTACGGATCGGGCCGGCTGGACTTCCAGGTCCACCGGTACGTCCAGCTGGCGCAGGAGATCGCCAACGACCCCGTCGTCACCGACGACGACCCCCGGCTCCTCGCCCTGGTGGAGATGGCCTCGGGACCCGGGCCCAACAGCCTGCCCGGCCGCTTGGACGAGGCCACCGACCTCTACCGGCAGGGCACCACCACGGCCGTGATCCGGGCCGAACAGGCGGCCGACATCATCCTCGGGATCACCCTGTTCGTGCTGGCCCTGGAGGCGGTGTTCGTGCTGCGGCCCATGACCCGGCAGCTGAGACGACGCAACCAGCAGCTGACCACGTCCCGCCACCGCCTCCAGTCGATCCTGGACAACGCCCTGGTCGGGGTGGTGGCCGTAACCCACGACGGCGTCATCGTCGACAGCAACCGGGGCGCCCAGACCATGTTGGGCCGGACCCAGGGTGGGCTCAACGAGCTCCGGCTCGACGACCTGGCCGACGACGCCCAGGGCCGGGAGGTCCTGGCCGAGGCGCTCGCCGCGGCCGCCGCGGGACAGGGAAACGAGATCCCGGACTTCCGGCTCCGGGCCCGGGACGGCGCCCTGAACGTCCGTATGGGCCTGAACGGGCAGGTCGACCAGGGGCTCGTCACCGTGGTGATCAGCGACATCACCGAGCAGCGGCGGGTGGAACGGCAGCTCGGCCACGCCGCCCGCCACGACAAGCTGACCGGCCTGCCCAACCGCAGCACCTTCCTCGACCGGGTCCAGGAGGCCATCGACCGGGCCGGGCCGCGATCCCAGCCGGTGATCATCCAGCTCGACATCGACGACTTCAAGACCGTGGTCGACTCGCTCGGCCACACCGTGGGCGACGAGGCCCTCCGGCATCTGGCCGATGAGCTCACCGGCCGCGTCCGTTCCGGCGACACCGTGGCCCGCCTGAGCGGCGACGAGTTCGCCGTGCTCGCCGCGGGGATCGACCCGGACGACGTCGACGCGATCGGTCTGCTGGCGGCGCGCATCCAGGACGCGGTGCTGGCCACCCGGGCCGCGGCCGGCCACAGCCTGTCCCTGACCGCCAGCCTGGGGGTCGCGGTGTCGAACGGCCGTGACTCCGCCGACCATCTCCTCCGGCAGGCCGATACCGCCACCTATGAGGCGAAACGGCGCGGCAAGAACCAGTGGCGGATGTTCCACCCCGAGCTCCAGCACCACGCCATGCGGCGTCTGGAGCTCCGCACCGACCTGGACCGGACCATGGCCGACAATCAGCTCGTGCTCGTGTACCAGCCCATCGTGGAACTGGTCACCGGGCGAGCGGTCGGGGTCGAGACCCTGCTCCGGTGGCCCCACCCGGTCCAGGGGTTCATCCCCCCCGGCGAGTTCATCCCGGTGGCCGAGAGCACCGGGCAGATCCGCGCCCTGGGCCACTGGATCCTCAACCGGGCGGCCGACGAGATGCCCGAGGTGGTGGCCGCGGCCGGCCGGCCCGACTTCTACGTCAGCGTGAACGTGTCGGCCCAGCAGCTGGCCGAAGCCGACTTCGTGGCCCAGGTCGAGGCCGCGTTCGGTCACCTGCTCCCCACCCACCGCCTGGTCATCGAGCTGACCGAGACCTCCCTGTCGACCGACCCGGATCAGGCGATCGAGGTCCTCAACGCCGTGCGAGCGTTGGGGGCCCGGATCGCGCTGGACGACTTCGGCACCGGGTACTCCTCCATGGCCACCCTCTCCGACTTCCCGATCGACGTGCTCAAACTCGACCGTTCGTTCGTGACCGAGCTGCACACCAGCGGCGGGCGTCGGGCGATGGTGGCCGCGGTGGTCGACCTGGCCCGGGCCCTCGACTTCGACGTCATCGCCGAGGGCATCGAGAACGAGATCGAGCGCCGCACCCTGGTCGACCTCGGCTGCCGCTACGGCCAGGGCTACCTGTTCGCCAAGCCCGGCTCCATCGCCGACCTGGCCACCTACCGCGCCCCAGTCGGGACCCCCTGACCCGGGCCGGGCGGGCGAGCGGGCAGGTCACCGGGGTTCAACGCAACGAGATCCCCGCCGTCTTCACCTCGAGGTACTCGTCCAGGCCCTCGTGGCCGCCTTCGCGACCGAGACCGGAGTCCTTCATCCCCCCGAACGGCACCGACGCCGAGGTCGGGTTGACGTCGTTGATCCCGATGATCCCGAACCGCAGGGCCTCGAACGCGGTGATCGCCGTCTTCATGTTCTCGGTGAACACATAGGCGGCCAGGCCGTAGTGGGTGTCGTTGGCCAGCTCGATGACCTCGTCGACATCGTCGTAGACGACCACCGGGGCCACCGGGCCGAAGGTCTCCTCCCGGTACACCGTCATGTCCGGGGTGACCTCGGTCAGCACCGTTGGGGCGTAGAAATGCCCGGCGTCGAGACCGTCCGCGGTCAGGCGGGACCCGCCGACGGGCACCCCGGCCCCCTTGGCCCGGGCGTCCTCGACCTGGTCGGCCACCTTCCGGACCGCCGCCTCGTCGACCAGGGGGCCGACGCCGACCCCCTCCTCCATACCGTTGCCGGTGACCAGTTTCGTGACCCGTTCGGTGAGGGTGGCCACGAACGGCTCCACCTGGCTGCGGTGGACGTAGAGCCGGTTGGGGCTGATACAGGCCTGACCGGCGTTGAGGAACTTGAGGGCGGCCGCCCCCTTGGCCGCGTTGGCCGGATCGGCGTCGGGGAACACGATGAAGGGGGCGTGACCACCGAGCTCCACCGAGATCCGCTGCAACGACCCGGCGGCCCGGGAGGCCAGGAGCCGACCGACTGCGGTCGAGCCGGTGAAGGTCAGCTTTCGGACCCGCCGGTCGGGGGTGAATACCTCGCCCACGGGGGCCGGGTCGGCCGTGGTGACCAGATTGACCACCCCGTCGGGCACCCCGGCCTCGACGAACAGTTCGACGATCGCCTTGGCGCACAGGGGGGTGGCCTCGGCCGGTTTCAACACCATGGTGCACCCCGCGGCCAGGGCCGGCGCCATCTTCCGGGTCAGCATCGACATCGGGTAGTTCCAGGGGGTGATGGCCGCCACCACCCCCACCGGTTGCCGGATCGACAGGAACCGTTGATCGGCCCGTCCCGACGGGAGCCACTCCCCGGTGAGACGGCGGGCCTCCTCGGCGAACCATCGGATGAAGTCGGCCCCGTACCCGACCTCGAACCGGCTGGCCCGCAGCGGTTTGCCCTGTTCGATGGTCATCAGCTCGGCCAGCTCGCCGGCCCGCTCGTTCATCAGCCGCCAGGCCGCCATCAGGACCTCGGCCCGGTGGTGGGCGGTGGTGGTCGACCAGGACGGGAAGGCTCGGTCGGCGGCGGCCACCGCGGCCCGGGCATCGTCGGGTCCCCCGTCGGGCATCGAGCCGATGATCTCGCCGTTGGCCGGATTGGTCACGGTGAAGGTTCGTCCGGTGGCGGCGCCGACCCAGGATCCGTCGATGAACATGGCCCCGACCGTAGTCGGGGGCATGGCTGGCCACCGAACGAGAACTCTGCTCGACTGGCGGCATGGCTCTTGACCCCCAGATCGAACAGATCGTGGCCGCCATGGATCGGCCCGACCGCCCGTTGATCCACGAGTTGGACGTGGCCGACGCCCGCAAGGTGTTCGCCGCCATGCCCACCTTCCTCGGCGACCTCGGCTACCGGGTGGGCGTGGAGGATCGGACCATCGCCGGTCCGGGGGGTGACATCCCGATCCGGGTGTACACCCCCGAGGACGGTTCCGCCGATGGCGGCACCCGGCCCCTGATGGTCTTCTACCACGGGGGCGGCTTCTGCATCGGTGGGCTCGACAGCCACGACCGGGAGTGTCACGCCATGTCGGCTCAGGCCGACGCGGTCATCGTCTCGGTTGACTACCGGATGGGGCCCGAACACGCCTACACCGACGCCGACGAGCGCCCGGCCTGGATCGACGACTCCTGGGCCGCCCTGGAGTGGGCGGTCCAGCATGTGGACGAGCTCGGGGCCGACCCGACCAAGGTGGTGGTCTGCGGGGACTCCGCCGGCGGGAACATCTCGGCCGTCATGGCCCAGATGGCCCGGGACGCCGGACTCCCCCTTGCCCTCCAGGCCCTCGTGTACCCGGCCACCGACGTGCGGGACGAGGCCTACGATCACTACCCCTCCTACGCCGAGCATGCCGCGGCCCCGTTCCTGGAACGACCCACCCTCGACTACTTCCGCGACAACGCCCGTCCCACGGGGGACTCCTCGTCGGTCTCGATGTCACCGGCGCTCAACCCCGACCTGTCGGGGTTGGCCCCGGCCCTGATCATCACCGCCGAGTACGACCCCCTGCGCGACGACGGTGAGGCCTACGCCGCCCTGCTGGAGAAGGCCGGGGTCCCGGTGGAACATCACCGGTTCGAGGGGATGCCCCACGCCTTCTTCAACCTCGGCCCGTTCGTCACCAAGGCGGTCGAGGCGGTGGGTCTGGTGTCGGCCCGGGTCGCGGCCTTGTGACGACAACCGCGGACGGTCCGGCCCCGGTCCGCCCGGTGGCGGCAGCCGGGGACGGGCCGTGACCGTCCTCATCGCCGGGGCCGGCATCGGCGGCCTCACCGCCGCGCTCACCTGCCATCAGCTCGGCGTGCCGGCCGTGGTGTTCGAATCGGTTCGGGAGATCCGGCCCCTCGGGGTGGGGATCAACCTCCAACCCAACGCGGTGCGGGAACTGATCGACCTCGGTCTCGGTCACCGCCTGGCCGAGATCGGGGTGGAGACCCGCGAGTGGGCCCTGGTCGGCCGCAACGGCAACGACATCTACGCCGAGCCCCGGGGCATCGGGGCCGGCTACCGGTGGCCCCAGTACTCGGTGCACCGGGGTCGGCTGCAGATGGCCCTCCTCGACGCGGTCGTCGAACGTCTCGGACCGGACGCGGTGCGGACCGGGCACCGGGTGACCGGGTACCGGACGGGCCGCGGCGGGTCGGACGGGGTGACCGCCCTGGTGGATCGGCGCGACGGCGGCCGCGTCGAGGAGCCCGGACGGGTCCTGATCGGCGCCGACGGGATCCATTCCGCGGTGCGGGCCCAACTCCACCCCGATCAGGGGCCCCCGGCGTGGGGCGGCGCCATCATGTGGCGGGGCACCAGCTACGGCCGACCGATCCGGACCGGCGCGTCGTTCACCCTGGTCGGCTCCATGGACCAGCGGTTCGTCCACTACCCGATCGGGCCCACCGACCCGGCCACGGGGCTCCAGCTGCAGAACTGGATCGCCGAGCTGACCGTGGATCCCGCCGGCGGCTGGCCCGACAGTGACTGGAACCGTTCGGTACCGGTGGAGCAGTTCATCGGACCGTTCGAGACCTGGGACTTCGGCTGGCTGGACGTGCCCGCGGTGATCCGGTCGACCGACACCGCCTTCGAGTTCCCCATGGTCGACCGGGACCCGGTGGACCGGTGGGTCGACGGGGCCACCGCCCTGCTCGGCGACGCCGCCCACGTGATGTATCCGGTGGGATCGAACGGGGCCAGCCAGGCCATCGTGGACGCCCGCGTCCTCGGGGCGGCCATGGTCCGCCACGGTGTGGGTCCGAAGTCCCTGGCCGCGTACGAGGACGAGCTCCTGGTCGACGTGAACGCGGTGGTCCTGCGCAACCGGCAGGCCGGGCCGATCGGCATCCTCGGCGAGGTCGACCGGCGCTGCGGCGGGGTGTTCGACGACATCGCCGAGGTGATGCGGCCCGAGGAGATCGACGCCTTCATGGCCGACTACAAGCGGGCGGCCGGGTTCGCGGTCGACCATCTCAATGCGTCCGGCCCCACGATCGCCCCGGGGGCCCGGGTCGGCTGACCGGATCCGGCGGGCCGTGACCGGAGGCCCGGGCACGGGCGAGGTCAGGACTATCTCGTGACTGGGCGACGCGCTAGATTCGGCCCCCTCGCTCCCCGAGGCCCAACGACTGGGCCCACGACCCACCCGTTTCGGAGGACTCCTCATGGCAGAGACCGCACTCCGCGGCAACCCGGTGCACACCAACGGTGACCTGCCGGCCACCGGTGCCGTCGCCCCCACCTTCACCCTGACCAAGGCCGATCTCAGCCCGATCACCTCGGGCGACCTCAAGGGTGAACGGGTGGTGCTCAACATCTTCCCGTCGATCGACACCCCGACGTGCGCCACCAGCGTCCGGACCTTCAACGCCCGGGCGGCCGCCCTGGCCAACACCACCGTGCTCTGTGTCTCGGCCGACCTCCCCTTCGCCCAGGGCCGGTTCTGCGGCGCGGAGGGCATCGACCAGGTCACCACCGCGTCCACCTTCCGCAATCCCGAGTTCGCCACCGACTACGGCGTGGCGATGGTGGACGGCCCCCTCCAGGGCCTGTGCGCCCGGGCCGTGGTGGTGGTCAACGAGAACGGTGAGGTCACCTACTCCCAGCTCGTACCCGAGATCGGCGACGAACCGGACTACGACGCCGCCATCGCCGCCCTCGGCTGAGCCCGGCCCCGGCCGGCCCGGCCTCAGCGATGGGGATCAGGCCGGCCGTCGGGTCCGGTGGAGGATCGGACCCACACCGAGCGGGGGATCAGCCGGGGATCGAGCCGGTTGAACCGCCGCTCACGGCGTTCCACCGCCGGATGCGCGGCGGGAAGCGACGGGGCGGGGCCGGACCGGGCCTCCGGTTCGGCCAACCCGTCGACGAACAGGCGCGCCATGAGATCGACGGCCATCGGGCGCGGGTCGGCCTCGGCGACGTCGACGCCGCCGTCCTCACCGCCGCGAGGGCCGGGTGGACCGATCTCGTCGTGCGCGGTGAGCCCGGCGGAGTCGGTCAGGGCAAGCCACAGATCCAGATCGGCGGCCGGGGGCGGAGCGGCCCGCCGGACCCGGGTCGACCGGAATGGGCGGGGGGAACCGTCTCGGCGGAATCTCACGTCAAGCCTCCTGGGTCTGTCGTGGGCATGCTCCGGCGGGCGAGCGGCACGCCCGGCGCCGGCCCTGGCCGGCCGGACACCTCCCCGGACACCGAACGTGGGCGCCCGGCTGAGAGTGCATACGTCACCGAAAGCCCCGGCCGCGGAATCTTCCGCGGTTTTTTTCGGCCGACCGATCGGGCGGCGTATGGCCTGTACATCGTGGCCGACCGTGCTTCGTCGACCATGTCAGGCCGCTGGGTGGCCCGCCTCGCCACCCGGCCGCGCTCGATCGGAGGTGGAGGGGATGAACAACGATGTCTGGGAAGCACTGCTCTGGGTGCTCGGTCTGCTGGCCGCCACCATCTGCTGCTCGGCCTTCGTCATCGGCGGGCTGCTCGCCGGGGCGTCGGGGGTACCGGCGATGCTGTTGGCCGCCTCCATCCCAACCGCAGCGCTCACCTTCGCCATCATCCTCAGCGTCTACGACCGACCCTGAGATTCCGCGGTCGAGATGAACGCCGTGGTCCGCAGGGTGCGCTCACGGACCAGGGAACCGCACACCAGCACCACCAGGATGATGGGCACGCCCCACCAGAACACCTGGACCACCGCGTCGGCCACCGACTGGACCACGGCGTCGTGCAGATCGGGGGGGAGGTCGCGGACCACTTCGGGGCTGCGGATCAGGCCCGAGGCGCCGCCGAGCTCGTCCACCCGCTGACGGCCGAGCTGCTGGTCGAGACCCTGTGACAGCACAGGGGTGAAGATGGCACCCGAGCCGGCGGCCCCGAACGCACCCCCCATCGACCGGAAGAAGTTGGAGGTCGAGGTGCCGATCCCGAGGTCCTCGACCGGCACGGCGTTCTGCACCGCCAGGGTGAGATTGGGGAACGTCATCCCCAGACCGCAGCCGAGGACGAACAGGATGGGGGCGAGCTGGAGGGCGCCCGTGGTCGGACCGATCCGGGTGAGGCCGAGCACGGCGACCACGGCGATGGCCGGTCCGAGGATCAGGGTCCACCTGTAACGACCGGTGCGGCTGACCAGGATCCCACCGCCGGTGGCCATGAGGGACATCCCGATCGTCTGCGGGGTCATCTCCAGACCGGACCGGGTGGCCGACACACCGGTGGCCACCTGGAGGAACAGGGGCAGGAAGGTGGAGACCGCCACGATCGCGGTCATGACGCCGAACCCCATGACGTAGATCAGCACCACGCTGCGGTCGCGGAACAGCCGGAGGGGCATCACGGGCTCCTCGGCCCGCGATTCCTGGACGAGGAAGGCCACCGAGCCGACCACACCGATCGCGGCGGTCGCCCCGATCTGCCACGAACCCCACGGGTAGGTCTCCCCGCCCCACAACGGGACCAGGATGAGGCCGGAGGAGGCCACGACCAGGAGGACGATGCCGAGCCAGTCGATCGGGCGGGGCCGGATGGTGAACGGGAGCCGGAGTCCACGGTTGGTGACCAGCAGAGCGGCCGCGCTCAGGGGGACCACCGACAGGAAGATCCAGCGCCAGCCGATCGTGTCCACCAGCAGGCCACCCCACAACGGCCCCATGATGGCCGACACGGCGAACACGGCGGTGAAGATCCCGATGTAGCGGCCCCGGTCCCGGGGTGAGACGACATCACCGACGATCACGAACGCCAGCGACATCAGGCCACCGCCACCGAGGCCCTGCAGCGCCCGGGCGGCGACCAGGGTGTTCATGCTCGGGGCGATGGCGCAGGCGGCGGATCCGGCCATGAACACCGCGATCGAGACCTGGTAGACGATGCGCCGGCCGAACAGGTCGGACATCTTCCCGTAGAGGGGGGTGACGATGGTGGAGGTGAGCAGGTACGCGGTGACGACCCAGGCCAGGCGCTCGGTGCCCCCCAACTCACCGGCGATGGTGGGCAGGGCGGTGGCCACCACGCTCTGTTCGGTGCTGGACAGGAACAGACCCAGGATCAGACCGGCCATCAACCATCGGAGTTGGGCAACCGTGAGGCCGGTCGAGGACCGGGGCTCGGGCTGATCGGGCGAGGTTGTCGTCACACGTCCCAGTCTGGTCGCGCCCGGGGCCCGCAATACAGTTGACGTCACAACTGTGGCCGATCTGTATGGCGGATCGGGGACAAGGGGCCCCTGACCATCCCCCGAACAGCCGACGGGACCGGGTCCGGTAGGGTCGGGCCGGGAAAGGGAACGCCATGACGAGCGATCACGCCGAACCGGTCATCATCGACGCCCAGGCCGTCCGCGCCTGGGATCGGCCCCCGTCGAGCGACGAGGTGTCGGCCCGACTGGTCGTGGCCACCGAACGGACCGACCGCGCCCCGATGACCCCGGCGGCGCTGGTGGCCACGGTCGACCTGACCACCCTGGAGGGCTCCGACACACCGGACGGGGTGGCCCGGCTCAGCCGCCGTGCGATCGCCCCCGACGGGCCGGGAGCCGGGCTGGGGCCAACCGCGGCGGTGTGCGTCTACCCCAGTCTGGTTCCCGCCGCGGTGGCGGCCACCAGGGACTCCCCCGTGCTCGTGGCCAGTGTGGCCGGCGCGTTCCCGTCCGGACAGTCACCGTTGCCGGTCCGATTGGCCGACATCGCCGCCGCCGTGGCCGCCGGAGCCGACGAGATCGACATCGTGTTGAATCGCTCGGCCTTCCTCTCCGGCGACCTGGCCACCGTCACCGGGGACGTGGCCGCCTCGGTGGCCGCGGCCGCCGGGCGACCGGTGAAGGTCATCCTCGAGGTCGGGGAACTGGTGACGCCCGCGGCGATCCACACCGCGGCCCTGCTGGCCATGGCGGCCGGAGCCGGTTTCGTGA
>JBKDZN010000079.1:0-1680 GCA_047971245.1 Acidimicrobiales bacterium | reverse complement strand
CCCGGGCTCGTCGGCTTACGTCGTCGAATCGCCATCGTGGTCCTCAGCTGTTGAACAGCTCGATCTCGCCCTCGGAGAGGGTCACGATCGCTCGCTTGGTGGTCGGACGGGTGGTGAAGGTACTGCGCCGGCGATGCCGGACCCGCTTGCCCTTCCGGTTCATGGTGTTCACCTTGGCCACCTTGACCCCATCGAAGATGGCCTCGACGGCCGCCGCGATCTGGGGCTTGGTGGCCCCCGGGGCGACCACGAAGGTGTAGGCGTTGTTGGTCTCGGAACGCGAGTAGCTCTTCTCCGACACCACCGGGCGGAGGATCACGTCGTGGGGATCGGTCATGACTCCTCGCTCGGGTCATCGGCAGCCGGGGAACCGGCCGCTGCATCCTGGGCAGCCGGGGAACCGGCCGCGGTGGGCAGGGTGCCGGCGGTGAACACCACCGTGTCGCTGGCCAGCACGTCGTGGGCGTTGAGCTGATCGACGGCCAGGACGAACACATTGGGCAGGTTGCGGAAGCTCAGCACGGCGAGCCCGTCGGTCCGGTCGACCACCAGCAGCACCTTGCCCTCGGCCCCGATGGCCTGCAGGGCGGCCGCGGCGGCCTTGGTGCTGGGGCGGTCGAAGGTCCACCGGTCGACGACGAGCACCTTGCCCTCGGCGCACCGGTCGGACAGGGCGGACCGCAGGGCCAGCTTGATCATCTTCTTGTTGGTCCGCTGGGCGTAGTTGCGGGGCTTGGGACCATGGGCGATCCCGCCACCGACCCAGATCGGCGACCGGGTGGAACCGGCCCGGGCCCGACCCGTGCCCTTCTGCTTCCACGGCTTGGCCCCACCACCGCGGACCTCGGCCCGGGTCTTGGTGGAGTGGGTACCCGCCCGCCGGGCGGCCAACTGGGCCGTGACCACCTGGTGGAGCACGGCAACGTTGGGTTCGATCCCGAACACGGCGTCGTCGAGCTCGACGTCGCCGGCCCCGGATCCGGTCTGGGTCTTGACTGCGACCTTAGGCATCGATGCTCGCCTTCTTCTTCACTGCGTTGCGAATCACGACCGTCCCGCCCTTGGGGCCCGGGACCGAGCCCTTGATCACCAGCACGCCCTTCTCGGGATCGGCCTGGACGACCTGGAGGCTCTGGGTGGTGACTCGGGCCGAACCGGAGCGGCCGGCCATCCGAACTCCCTTGAACACGCGGGCCGGGGTGGCACACTGGCCGACCGAGCCGGGCATCCGGTGCACGAGGTGGGCACCGTGCGTGGCCCGCTGGCCCGCGAAGTTGTGCCGCTTCATGACGCCGGTGAAGCCCTTGCCCTTGCTGGTGCCGATGGCGTCGACCATCTCACCGGGAGCGAACAGCTCCGCGGTCAGCTCCTGGCCGATCTGGTACTCCGACACGTCGTCGAGCCGGAGCTCGACCAACTCGGTTCCGGGGGCGACCCCGGCCCGGGCGAAATGGCCGGCCTCGGGCTTGGTCAGCTTCCGGGCGTCCTTGTCGCCGGTGGTCACCTGGAGGGCGGAGTAGCCGTCGGTGGCCCGCGTCTTGATCTGCACCACACGGCACGGCGTCACCGACAGCACGGTGACCGGGATGACACGATTGTTCTCGTCCCAGATCTGGGTCATGCCGACCTTGTGGCCGACGATCGCCTTTTGAGCCATGTGGGGTCACTTTCCCGCCAGAG
>JBKDZN010000078.1:0-2111 GCA_047971245.1 Acidimicrobiales bacterium | reverse complement strand
TCGGCGGCGACCCGTCCGACCACCGGGGCGGGAGACGGCAGCGACCGCGGGGCCGGGTCCTCCCGCCTCCGGCCGGGCCCCGGCGGGGCGACGGTTCGGACGGGAACGGGGCGGCACGGCGGGACCGGGCAGCACAGCGGAGCGGAGCAGCCCGACACGATCGGTGACCGACCCGGGCCCGCCGGGCTCCGGCCGGAGGCGGTGGGGATCGTCCCGGATCCGGCACCACGCCGCCGTCCGGTCAATCCGGGCACTGGGGCGACGGCCGCCGCCGACCGGACCGTGCCCGACCGCGACGCGGGCCGCGCCGACCGCCACGCGGGCACCGCCGACCGGACCGGTTCCGACGAACGGGACGGCCGCGATCACCGGGCCTCCACCGACGATCAGGCCGGAGCCGGCACCGGGGCCGGCGCGGACGATCGGGCCGCCGACCCCGCCGGCACCGACAACCCCGCCGGCACTGACAACAACCCGGCCGGCGCCGACGACCTTGCCCCCGCCGACGACCTTGCCCCCGCCGACGCGCGGGGTGGCAGGACCGCTCGCGGCCGCCCCTCGTCGCCCGCGCCCGGAGCGGAGCACCGGGGCCCCGACCCCCGGCCCGGCGGTGCCCTGGATGGGGCCGGACCCGCCGTCGGCGGGCGGGCGTTCAGCCCGATCGCCGGTCTGCTCTTCCTGATCCCGGTGATCGGTGACCTCGGCCTGCCGGGAACGCTGGCCGACCGGCCGGTCCTGGCCGGCCGCGAGCCCCGCTGGCTGCGGTACCGCTTGGCGCACGCCCTGGCCTCGGTCACCGGTCCCGTCCCCGCCGCCGACCCGGCCGTGCTGACCCTGGCCGGACTGCCGGACACGGAGGCGCCCCACCGCACAACGGGGCGTGCGGTCGGCGTGGCGGTCGAGCCCTCCCCAGCGGAGGCGGCGGCTCTGTCCGGGGCCGTCCGTCTGGTGGCCGTCGCCCTCGTGAACCGGCTCGGCCGCTCGGGGGATGATCCCGAGCGGGTGCTGGCGGCCACGATCAGCCGACCGGGCCGGCTCGACCGGGCCCCCGGGTGGGTGGACGTCGAACTGGAGGCCGATCGGGTGGATGTGGTCGTGCGGCGGGCCGGCCTCGACCTCAATCCCGGCTATGTGCCCTGGTCCGGGCTGGTGGTGAGGTTCCACTATGTCTGAGCTGCTGCGCGTCGTATCCCCCGAGGGGCTGCTCGCCGCCGCCCTGGACCGGGTGGTGCCCGCCCTGGCCGCGTCGGTCCGATCCGCTGGTGAGGCCGGGGAGGCTGCGGCCGAGGCCATGACCCGGGTCATGGCCGCCGGGGAGCTGGAGACGGCCGACGAGGCGGCGGCATCCTCGATCGTCACCGCCCTGGCCCTGGCCCCGCACCGGTGGGACGTGGCCGTCCTGGCCGCCCTGGCGGACGGGCACGAGGCGTTCGGCGCCGCCCTCCGCCTGGTCCACCCCCACCACCTGCCCTATCCGACCGTGGGTCTCGTGGCCCGAACCGTCGCCGCCTACCGCGGTGACCGGGTCCGCTTGCGGGGCGATCTGGAGGGCGCCCGCGCTGCCGGGGCGCTGGTGTCGGTGGCCGACGACGGCCCGTTCCCGGAACGAACGGTGCGCCCGCTGCCGGGCCTGTGGTCGGTGCTGGTCGGCGGCGCCGAGTGGCCGGCACCGGTCCGGTCCCTCACCCCGGGAACGGTCACCGGCGAGGTAGTCGCCACCGTCGACCACCTCGTCGCCACCCCGCTCGGCCGGATCCTCGGATCGGGACGGAGCTGGGATGTGGTGGTGCGCAGCGATCACCCCACCGAGGCCGCCCACCGGGTGGCCCTGCTCGGCCGGTGCCTGGGGCTCGACCTGGTGATCCTGGCCGCCGATCCCGCCCCGGCCGGTGATCCGGCCCCGGCGGCCGACCTCCCGGCCGTGGCCATCCACGCCCTGGCCCGGTCGGTGCTGCCCGTGGTGGTGGTCGACGGAGACGGCCCGGTCGATTTCGGTGATCGGCCCGACACCGGGAGTCCCGTCGTGGTGTGCACCCGGCCCGGCGTCGGGGTGGCCCCCGGCGCGGCCCCGTTCCACGACCGGCCCCTCGCCGCGTCCGATCCCGGGGAAC
>JBKDZN010000077.1:0-5714 GCA_047971245.1 Acidimicrobiales bacterium | reverse complement strand
CCGCCGATGATGGGGATGGAGTCGCCGGCGTCGGGGATGGGGATGCTGGTGATGTGTTGGACGTTGGGGTTGGCGATGACGCCCCAGAGGGTCCAGACGTACCAGAAGTTCCAGACGTTCTTGGCGAACAGCCGGTTGACCTCCTCGGCGGCCGCTTGGCGGGCGGCCGGGTCGGGGTTCTGGCGGATGATCTCGAACTGGGCGTCCATCTCCGGGTCCTGGAACCGCCCGAAGTTGAGGGCCAGGTCGGAACCGTCGGCGGCGATCGGACTCGCGGTGGCCGAGTTCCACCAGTACCACTGCTCGGTCGGGTCCACGCCGCCGTGGTTGCGCCAGGATTGGGCCTGGAACTTCCCGGCGAGGGCGAGGCCGATGTACTGGCCCTGCTCCACCGGCGAGATGCTGACCTGCAGCTCCTCGCCGAAGGCGTCACGCCACATCGAGGCGGTCAGCTCGTTGGTCTCCACGTTGAACGGGTCGTTGGTGGTGTTGAAGGTGAGCTGCACCGGGTTGGTGCCCACGTCCTGCTTGCAGGTCTCCCAGTCGGCCTTGGCCGCCTCGATGTCGAACGCCGGGTAGCCGGCGTCTTCGAGGTAGCCCATCGAGCCGGGTGGGAACGGTCCGGACGCCGGGGTGACGAGACCGGCGTAGCGTTCCTGGGCGATCCGGTCGCGGTCGATGGCGTGGGCCAGGGCCTTGCGGCAGCTGAGGTGGATCAGGGGGCTGGTGGCGTTGGCCCCCGTCGGGTCCATCTCCAGGGTGGGCACGCCCCGGATGGCGGCCAGGGTCGGGTTTTCGCCCACGGCGTCGTTCAACAGGATGTAGCTGGTTTCGCCGTAGTCGTTGGCTTCGAGGGTGAAGAAATTGGCGTCGGCCTCGAACTTGGCGATCTCATCGGCGTTGGCGGTGTGGATGATGTTGAACTGGCCCGACTGGAGACCGTTGGAGCGGCCCTGGATGTCGACGGCCACCACGTACTCGATGCCATCCAGGTAGGGGTAACCCTCCCCGGTTGAGCCTTCACCGTCGCCCCGCCAGTAGTCGTCGTTGCGCTCGGTGACGAAGCTGTTGCCGTTGCCGGGGGTGTACGATACGAACCTGAATGCACCCGAACCGATCGGCTTGGACGGATCACCGGTGGCGGTGGCCTTCTCCTCCTCGCTGAGCAGGGGATTGTTGGGCAGGGTCTCCAGCCACGCCTTCGAGAACATGAACCCGCACTGCTCCTCGCGGAGGGAGGCCTTGGGGCCCGCTGCCTCGGGGTTGGCGTAGGTCATGGTGACGGTCTGGCCCTCCGCGGTCACATCGGTCAGACCGAGGAACGCCGGCCCGGTCAGGGGGCTCTTCCAGCACGTCCTGATGTTGTAGGCCACGGCCTCCCCGTCCATCGGGGTGCCGTCGTGGAACCTGATCCCGTCTCGGACGGTCAGGGTCCAGACCGTATGGTCCTCGTTCGGTTCGGCCGAGGCGAGGAGATAGGGGACGATGGTGCCGTCGTCCTGGGTGATGAACAGCGAATCGGCGACGGTGCCGAGGATCATGCGGCAGCTGATGGCGCACGAGACCGCGTACGGGGCCCAGGGGTTGGCCGAGTCGGCCTCGACGCCGTACACCAGGGTGCCGCCGCGCACCGGTTCTCCGGCGTCGCGGGTGTCGGCGCCCTTGGCGTCGCCCTCCGCCCGGTCGGCCGCGACCTCGCTGGTGTCGGTGCCGTTGTCCGGCGTCATGTCGTCGGCATTGGTGTCCGACGTGCCGCACGCTGCGGCCACCATGGCCAAAGCGCCGAGCAGGGCCAGCAGCCTGATCGTCATCGATCTCACCATGCACTCCCCTTCGTGAAGTCAGTGCCTACGCACCGTTATGTGCGTGACGTGGGTCACGGAATCGTGGTCGAACTCGACGCGGCTTTCAACTCCCTCAACGCACTCTTCGAGATCGACACGGAGCCGTCGCCCAATGGCAACAGAAGATGGGCCGACCGGCCTATGGTCATGGGCGCGCCGACTGGACGGATCCGGCGCGCCACGGCGAGCACCGATCCGCGAGGTTCCCCGCACCAGCATCATGACCCCGCCCACCCGATCACCGGCCCTGCCCGCCGGGCCCCGGACCGAGCGGGAAGACGCCGCGTACCTGCGCGATCAGCTCATCACCTGTATCGGCAACAAGCGACTGCTCCTGCCGGCGATCGGTCGGGCCGCCGAGCGGGTGGCCGGACTGCTGGGTCATGGGCGGCTCCGGATTTTCGACGGGTTCTCCGGGTCGGGCGTCGTCAGTCGGCGGCTCCGGTCGTACGCGGGGAGCATCGTTGCCAATGATCTCGAGGCCTACGCCCGGGTCGTGTCACGCTGCTACCTGACGAACCGGTCGGCGGTGGATCTCGGGTCGCTCACCCGGACCGTCGAGGAGATGAACCGGATCGTCGATCGCCGGGACGCGGTCCCGCCCGGGTTCGTCGAACGTCTCTACGCCCCGGTCGACGACACGGCGATCCGGCCCGGCGAGCGGGTCTTCTACACCCGCGACAACGCCCGCCGCCTCGACGCCTACCGCACCCTGATCGGGGAATGCGCCACCGACGAACAGCACCTCCTGCTCGGACCCCTGCTCTCGGCCGCGTCGGTGCACGCCAACACCGCCGGGGTGTTCAAGGGCTTCTACAAAGACCGGGCCACCGGGATCGGCAAGCTCGGCGGTTCGGGGGCCGATGCGTTGGAACGGATCACCCGGCCGATCCGTCTCGAGCCGCCGGTGCTGAGCCGGTTCGAGACCGATGCGACCGTCTTCCAGGAGGACGCCAACCGGTTGATCGAACGGGTGGGAGGGTTCGACCTCGCCTACTTCGACCCGCCGTACAACCAGCATCCCTACGGCAGCAACTACTTCATGTTGAATCTCCTGGTCGACTACCGGGAGCCCCACGAGCTGTCCCGGGTGTCCGGTATCCCGGTGGGCTGGAACCGGTCGGTGTACAACGTGCGGAAACGGTCGTTCGCCGCCCTCCGACGTCTCGTCGTCGGAGTCGACGCCGAGTTCGTGCTCCTGTCGTTCAACGACGAGGGCTTCGTCCGTCCCGACGAACTGCGGGCCTTTCTCGCCGGGTTGGGGGTGGTGGAGGAGATCCGGATCCGGCACAACACCTTCCGGGGCAGTCGCAACCTGCGCGGTCGCCGCACCCATGTCACCGAGCACCTGTTCCTCCTGCGGAAGCGTTCGGGCGGGTAGGGGCAGGGCGACGGTGAGGGGCCCGAGCGCGGGTCGCGGCGGTCGGGACGGTGCCGCCTTCGTGCCCCGAACCGATCCGTGCCAGACTCCCGGCGTTCCGAACGGAGCCATGACAGGGGGAGCGCGTCGATGACGAAGCCGAAAATGGACGGGAAGGTCGCCGTGATCACCGGCGGAGCCAGCGGGATCGGGCGGGCCAGCGCCCAGGCCCTCGCCGCGGAGGGGGCCAAGGTGGTCATCGGTGACCTCCACCTCGAGCCGGCCGGGGAGGTGGTGGCGGCCATCGAATCGCAGGGTGGTACGGCCCACGCCGTGGAGGTCGACGTCACCGACGGGCCCAGCAGCGAGGCCCTGATCGCCGAGGCCCTCGAACGCCACGGCCGACTCGACGCCGTCGTGGCCGCGGCCGGTGTCTCGCACGCCGGCTATGTGAGCGGGGCGGACAACGCCCGCGACCGTACCGGTCTGATCGACCAGCCGGTCGACGACTGGCAGCGGGTGCTCGATGTGAACCTGACCGGGGTCATGATGACCAACCAGCTGGCGGCCCGGGCCATGCTGGAGGTCGGCAACGGGGGAACGATCGTCAACATCGCCTCCGCCGCGGCCACGGTGCCCCTGCGGGGCGCGGTCGACTACTGCGTGTCCAAGGCCGGCGTGTGGATGCTGACCAAGGCGTTCGCCCTGGAGATGGCGTCCGACGGGATCCGGGTCAACGCCATCGGCCCGGGCTTCGTCGAGACCCCGATGACGGCCCGCATGCGTGGCGACGAGCAGGGGCGGGCGGGGATGCTGGCCATGACCCCGATGGGCCGTCTGGGGCAACCGAGCGAGATCGCCTCCACCGCCCTGTTCCTGTCGTGCGACGACTCCTCGTTCATGACCGGACAGCTCCTGTTTCCCGCCGGCGGCCTGTTCACCGGCTGATCAGCGGAATCAGCGGCCGTGGTGGGGTCGTCGGGTCCTGCCGAGGCGAGGTGTTCGTTGACCAGGCGACGGTAGTGGACCATTGCGGAGGTCACTGAGCGACGGGCACCGGTCGGATCGGAGACGCGGCCGCCGAACTCATCGCCGAGGACGGTCTGGCCGCGCTGACGCTGGCCGGGGTCGGGGAACGGGCGGGCTTCAGTCGAGGCGCCGCCAACCACCACTTCGGTACGAAGGCGAGTCTCATCGCGGCGCTGATCGATCATGTCGTGGCCGAGTTCGTCGAGGCGACGGAGTTGGCGCACTCGTTCGAGTCGCCGATCGATGATCTGGCGGCGACCGCGGCGGTCTTCCTCGGCCTCGTCGAGGATCCGTCGGCGACCCACCGGGGGTTCCTGGCCCTCTGGGGTTCCGCGGTGGTGGACCCGGACCTCCGGGCTCGAATGGCGGCCCTCGATCAGAGCCTCCGCAGCAGGCTCAGCCGCCTGGTTCGCCAGGGAGTGGAGGATGGGGTGCTCCAGGGCAGCGTCGACCCGGACGCGTTCGCCGTCGGATTCCTCGGACAGCTGCGGGGAGTGGCACTCCAGTACCTCATCGAACCGGGTGGGGTCGATCTTGAACTCGTCGCGGCCGACATCGAACGGTCCCTCCGTCTGATCGGGATGCGCCCGGCCGCGGTGCACTGACCGGGCTGGGGCCCGTGGTCCGCAGGCGGTGTCCGCTGGAGCCGCGGCCTCCTCGGGTGCGCCCCCGCGGACATGAGCTCTACCGTCTCTAGCTGCACGAGCGGTTCAACCTTCCCGCCGAGATGCCAAACGGCTTCGGTCCGGCTGCGCAGCTACGCAGCGACCTGGCGCGAGGTGATCGCCGGTCTCCGTCCCGACCTGGCGCCCGACGAGGTCGCTGTGCCCGGGAGTTCGCCGTCGTGGGGTCCTGCAATCGTCCGTCGCTGGTTCAGGGGGCAAGGATGGTTCGGAGCACCCCGGTCCAATCCTCGAGGAGTGCGTCGGTGCGCTCGTCGACGTTGCGCAGGGAGTGGGTGACCGATAGGCCCCGGAGGAACTGGATGGTGAGAGCAACCGCCCTCGGGTAGTCCGGATGGCCGGTGATCTCCTCGCCGAAGGCATGGTCGATCACCGAATCGAGTGAGTCGCGAGCGTTCCGCTCCTCGGTTCGGAGGGCTTGACGCAGGTCTTCGTCGACGCGCGCTGCTGACCACAGGCCGTACTCGGCCGACATCTCCGGTCGGACGGCTGCCGCGGCGAGGGAGCGAACGGCTCGCTCGATCGGGTCGTCCGATGAAGTAGCGGCGAGTGCGGCTTCCACTGCTTCGCGGTTCCCGGCGCGCAGTGATGCCACCGCGGCGGCGAGGAGGGAGGTTCGGGTGGGGACGGGGTGGAGGAGTGCCCCTCGGCTGACGGCCGCCGCCCGCTGCACGGCGGTGGTGGTCGGTGGCACACCGCCGCCGTGCGAGAGCATCTCGGCCGCGGGCGTCGCGAGGTGGTGACGTGTCCGCTCTCGTTGGGTGGCCCGCTGTCTCTCCCCGTGAGTCTACGAGGGTG
>JBKDZN010000076.1:0-42318 GCA_047971245.1 Acidimicrobiales bacterium | reverse complement strand
GAGCGGATAAGGGCAGCATCTACCATTCGGGCTACGGTAGACCACGCGGAGCCAACTTGGCGCAAAGCAGTGTCTGCTTCCCCCTGTCGGGGCCGACCAGGGCGCCCGCGCCCGGGGCTATGGTCGGGGGCAATGATCGCTTGGGCTGTTGTCGTTGCCGGTGGGTCCGGTTCCCGGTTCGGCCGCCTCAAGCAGCTGGAGGTGCTGAACGGTCGTCGGATCCTGGACCGTTCGGTGGACGCCATGGACGCGGTATGCGGTGGGGTCGTGGTCGTCGTCCCCACCGTCCTGGTGCCCTCGATCGGTCGTGAGCTCGACGAGGCCCGGGTGGTGGCCGGAGGCTCCACCCGTTCGGCCTCGGTGCGGGCCGGCTTGGCCGCGGTCGGTGACGACGCCACCCACGTCCTGGTGCACGACGCCGCCCGCCCCCTGGCCACCCGCAGCCTGGTCGATCGGGTCGTCGGGGCCCTGGCGTCCGGGGCCCGGGCGGTGGTCCCCGTCGTACCGGTGACGGACTCGCTACGGATGGCCGACGGATCGGGTCCGCTCGACCGGTCCACCGTGGTCGCGGTCCAGACTCCGCAGGGGTTCGCGGTCGATGTGCTGCGAGCCGCCCACCGGGGTGGTGACGAGGCCAGTGATGACGCCACCCTCGTGGGCGCGCTCGGGGTCGATATCGTCCACGTCCCCGGTGAGAGCACGAACATCAAGATCACCGAACCCCACGACCTCGCGGTCGCCGATCTGCTCCTGGCCGAGCCGCCGGGGCCCGGGTCGGCCACCGCATCTTCCGGAGCCCATCGTGTCGAGTGAGACAACCGAGCCAATCGAGACGGCGGTACCGGCCGGGCCCGGCGGAGACGGCCTGGACGTCGGCGTGCTGGCACGCCTGCGGGTGGGTCACGGGTTCGACGTGCACCCGTGGGCCACCGACGCCGACCGTCCCCTGGTGCTGGGTGGGGTGACCTTCCCCGACCATGTCGGGCTGGCCGGTCACAGTGACGCCGATGTGGTGGCCCACGCCTGCACCGACGCCGTCCTCAGCGCGACCGGTCACGGTGACATCGGCACGATGTTCCCCGATACCGACCCGGAACTGGCCGGGGCCGACAGTGTGGCGATGCTCCGCCGGGCGGTGGCCGGTGTGGTCGACGCTGGGTGGTGCCTGGTCAACGTGGACTGCACCGTCGTGCTCGATCATCCGAAACTCGCCCCGCATCGGGCGACCATCGAGGCCCGGTTGTCCGCCGCCACCGGGGCCCCGGTCACGGTCAAGGCGAAACGGAGCGAAGGGGTCGGCGGCCTCACCGACGGGGTGCACGGCTGGGCGGTGGCGTTGGTGGTGGCCCCGTGAGCGCGGCCCGTCGCGCCGGCCGGCCGTCGGGCCCGGGACGGGGCCCCACCGGAGGTGCCTCCGGTGGGGACCAGGGCCGCCGCCGTCGCAGCGGCGGGGGGAAACGTCCCGGCCGGGGCGGCACCTCGGCGGGCCGGGACGGGGCCCGCCCCGCCGGCAACGGTCGTCGGGGGTCAACCGGTGGTCAAGGCCGCGGTAACGCCCGGGGCCCATCGGGCGGGACCGCCGGGAAACGGGGTCAGGGGCGAGAGACGGCCCGGGCCGGTGGCCCGTCGCGGTCCCGGTCGCCCCGGTTGGGCGGTGACCAGGTCGAGGGCCGGCAGGCGGTCCGCGAGCTCCTGCTCGCCGGGCGCCGCCGGACGCACGAGGTGCTGCTGGCCGATGATCTCGACCGGGCCGACATCATCGACGACATCGTGTCGTTGGCCGAGGAGCTCAACGTCCCGATCCGGCCGCTCCGTCGCCGTCAGCTCGACAACGAGGCCGTCTCGGCCAGCCCCCAGGGGGTGATCGCCCGGGCCGAACCGCTGCCCGACCATGGGCTCGACGAGCTGGTGGCCCGGCCCGACGCCTTCCTGCTCGTGCTCGACGGGATCACCGACCCCGGAAACCTGGGGGCGCTGCTCCGCACCGCCGAGTGTGCCGGGGTCACCGGCGTGGTGCTGCCCCGCCATCGGGCCGCCCACATCACCCCCACGGTGGCCAAGGCGGCGGCCGGAGCGATCGAGCATCTCCCCATGGCCCTGGTGGGGGGGATCCCGGCCGCGTTGTCGGTGATGGCCGACGCCGGGGTGGTCAGTTTCGGGTTGGACGCGGCCGGTTCGGCCCCACTGTTCGACCTGCCCCCTGCGGCGGTGACAGGTTCGGTTGCCCTCGTAATGGGGGCCGAGGGGCCCGGGCTCTCGCCATTGGTGATGCGCAGGGTGGACCTGCTTGTTGCGATACCGTTGGTGGGCGAATTGAACAGTCTCAACGTGGCGGCGGCTGGTGCCGTAGCATGTTTCGAACTGGTTAGACAACGAGAAAGACGTCGACCCGACCCGATGCACACCGAACCGATCTAGAGCGTGGAGTGCCGTGAGCCAGGCGACCTACACAGCGTGGGATGACAAGTCGTATGAATGGCCCCCGCCGGCCGGGTGGTACGAAGGTCCTGACGGCCGCTGGTGGCCGGACGGCTACGGGCCCAATGCTCTTGAGGGGCAGGAAGTCGACCGGACCCCACCGGTGCCCGAGACCGCTCCGAACGGGGCGGGACGACCGGGATCGGGGGGCGGCGGCCAGGATGACGACCTGAGCGACATCCTGTTCGCCGAGCATGATGAGGTCGAGGACGACGAAGCTCGCCGACGGCGGGTTTTCGAGGAGATCCCCAGTATTGATGACCTCCTTTTTGGGGATAGTGATGACGACGGTGACGGCGGCGGCGACGATGAGCCGGCCGCCGACCGGGTTGAAGCCGGGTTCGACTCGGCCGCGTCCGCGGTCACAAGCGCCCTACCTGCCGACCGCGTCATCGATCTGACCGACGACGCCACCCCCACCCGAGCTGAACCCGACGCCACGGTCGAAGCGGTGGCCGCTCCGGTCGAATCGATCGGATCCACCGTCCCACCCGAGGTCACTTCGCCCGACGCGGCCGGCACCGACGCGGGGACGTTCGACGACCCGACCCCCGCCGGCAGTGTTTCCACCGGCAGTGATTCGACCGGCAGTGTTTCCACCGGCGGTACCCCGAACCAGGGTGCCGCCGAGGCCCGGGCCGACGGCGGTCCGGACACGGACGCGAGCGACGGCGTTCCGGGCGACCATGCCCCGGATGATTCGACGGCGCCGACGACGACCGCCCCGGCCGGTGACCCGATCACCTCGCCGGGTGACGACGCCGGGGCGGCGAGCGACAGCCCCGATCGTGGCCGCCCGGCCGATCCGTCACCGGTGGAACGGGCCGAGTCGGTGACCTCGTCGTCTGCTCGGCCGGCCCGCGAGACCGCGGAGGCGGCCGACGCCGGGACGGAGGCCGACGACTCGATCCATCGCGACGCCGAGGGAGACACCGTCACCATCAGCGAGCCGATCGACGATGCGGCCCTGAGTGGGCCGGCGGCGGCCGGTCACCTGGTGTCGACATCCTCGTCGGCGCCCTCCGGCTCGGCCACCGATGAGGCCGGTGACTCCTGGTCGGCCGGGACCGACGACGAACTGGCCGGTCGGGAACCCGAGGCGTATGTCCCGTCCGAGGACGGTGAGCGGCGGGCCGGCCCCCTGGTCTGGGTGGTCGGCGCGGCGGTCGTCGCCGTCATCCTCCTGCTCGGCGCACTGACCCTCTGGCCGGGCTCATCGGATGAGCCCGGCGACGGAGACAGCGACACCACGGTGGCCGAGGCCGGCGGCACCCTCCAGGAGCCCTACCCCTTCGGTACCGGCGTCGTCGTCTACTACGACGACCAGAGCAGCGGTGAGCAGCGTCGTTGGATCGTCCAGGTCCTGGAGCCGCTCACCGACGGTACCAGCGACCTGGTCACCGCGGCGGCGGCCAACCCGCCCGAGACCGATCAGGCCTACGCCGTGACCCGGGCCCGCATCACCTATCAGGCCGGTCCGGTACCGGGCGAGGCCTCGAACCTGGTGCTCGGCCTGTCGGATCCGGACGGGACGCGCTACAGCCTGGCGGACAACGCCTGTCCGACACCGCCGGTCGACGCCATCGACCTGGCGGCCAGTCTCGAATCGGGCGGCATGGTCGAAGGCGCTCTGTGCTGGCAGGTCCCGGTGGACGCGATCGGCACCATGGCGCTCACCGTCGAAGCCGGGCCCGCCTCGGGCACGGTCTACATGGGCTTGAGGGCCGAGGAGGGCTGAGGTCCCCACTGCCTGAGGTCTTCCCACTGCCTGAGGTCTTCCCACTGCGAGGAGCCCGAAGTCGGATTCGAACCGACGACATCTGCTTTACAAGAGCAGCGCTCTACCAGCTGAGCTATTCGGGCCGGTGTGATGGGCTAGTGTACGCCGACCGGCGGTCGCCTCGGTGGGCCGACCCCACGGGACGACCGGCCGAAGGAACCCGGCGGGGAAGCCCGGGCCCGGGGTCCGGCCTGGATCCCCGACCTGGTGATGCCGATTCTCTACCCTGGACGGGCACGTCCGACAGCGGCATGATGCGGCACGTATCCGCGACCTCGGCCGGTGGGTTTCGTGCCGCGTCCTCGATCCACGAGTTCGGAGCCTGATGGAATCCCACGACGACGACTACCGAGACCACGACGAGGGCGGGACCCGCGCCGCGTTCGACCGGTCGGGACTGATCCGGGGCCTGCTGGTGGTGGTGACCGCACTGGTCATCGGCATCTTCCTGCTCACCCGGTTCGGCGACGACGGGACCGGTGACGCGGGCGGCTCGGAGACCGCCGCCGGGCCGACCACCAGCAGCGCCGAGGATGCCGGCGACGCTGCTTCCGGTGACTCTGCTTCCGGCGAAGACAGCGGGTCCGGCGACGCTGCTTCCGGTGACGACGCGGCCTCGGGTGACGACGCCGCGTCCGATGATGAGGCCGGGTCGGGCGTTGGTGGGGTCATGGTCGGCTCGGCCGATGCCCCGGTGCTCGTCCTGAACGGGGCCGGCACCCCGGGCGCCGCGGGCCGGGCCGCCGATCTGCTCAGCGAGGAGGGGTTCAACACCCTCACACCGGCCAACGCGACCACCCTCGGCGACACCCAGATCCTGTACACCCCGGGCCACGAGACCACCGCCACCGACGTGGCCGATGCGTTCGATCTCGACTCCTCCGTGGTGGCCGAACTCGACCCGGACAACCCACCGGTGGCCGATCTGGGGGGAGCCGACGTGATTGTTGTGATCGGTGGGGATGGCCTCATCGACCTCTGACCAGGGGGTCGGAGGGCACGACCCCGACCGGCCGGCACCGGCCGGTCGGGCCGTGGTCGCCTTCGACAAGTTCCGGGGGACGGCCACCGCGGCTGAACTGGTGCGGGCCGGGGTGGCGGCCGCGCTCGACGTCGGCTGGCGGGCCCGTGGGGTGCCGGTGGCCGACGGTGGCGAAGGTTCTCTCGACGCCATCGGCGGTGCCAACAAGCGGACCGAGGTGGCCGATCCGTTGGGTCGGCCGGTGATGGCGGGCTGGCGGCTCGATGGGCGCCGTGCCTTCATCGAGATGGCCGCCGCCTCGGGGCTTGATCTGGTCGCCGACGTCGGCAACGACCCGGTCAACGCGTCCACCCGGGGCACCGGGCAGCTCATCACCACCGCCGTCGAGCTCCGGGCGCGGACCATCACCGTGTTCCTCGGCGGCTCGGCCACCACCGACGGTGGCTGGGGCGCCCTGGAGGCGATGCCGCGCCGGGCCCGGATGGCCGAGTTCGAGCTCATCGTGGCCACCGACGTCACCACCCGGTTCCTCGATGCGGCGGAGGTGTTCGGTCCCCAGAAGGGAGCGTCCCCGGCCCAGGTCTCGCTCCTGCGCCGCCGTCTGGAGCGGCTGGCCCAGGTGTACGCCGACGACTACGGCGTGACGGTCACCGAGCGGCCCGGGGCCGGGGCTGCGGGCGGTCTGGCCGGTGGCCTGCTCACGGTCGGCGGTCGTATCGAGCCCGGCTTCGAGGTGGTGGCCGACGAGGCCGGCCTGTTCGACGCCCTCGAGGACGCCGATCTGGTGGTCACCGGTGAGGGCCGCCTCGACGACCAGTCGTTCCGGGGCAAGGTGGTGGGTGGGGTGGCGGCCCTCGCGGCGGACGCCGACCTACCGGTGCTGGCCGTGGTCGGTTCGAGGGCCGAGGAGGTGACCGTTCCCGCCGGGGTCAGGGTGATATCGCTGGCGGACCGGTTCGGGATCGACGAGGCGTTCCGCCGACCGGTGGAACTGGTCGGTCAGGTGGTCGGCGACTACCTCAGCGACGCCGGCGGCCGGTCGGGTTGATCCGTGGTCACCGGTTCGGACCCCGCCGGATCAGGTATCGGGCCGCGACGCCGACCAGGAGCAGACCCACCACGACGAGGGCGAGCTCCACCACCCCGGGGGCCACCCGCAGGAGGAGGGCACCGACCATCACCACCCCGGCCGCGGCCAGCAGCAGCAGGGGGAACGGCATGTCGGACGGGACCTGTCGCACGGGACCGAATTCTACGACGCCCGATGGTTGCCCCGACCGTTCCCGGGCCGCCCGCGTGAACTAGCACTCCTACGGTTAGAGTGCTAACCGTCCGTGCCCCGGCTGCCCTCAGGTGGGGTGCGGTACCGCTCAATCGAATCACACCAACCGATCGAGCCATAGCCCGATCCAGTCACGGAGGTCGCCGCCGATGGCGAAAACCATCACGTTCGAAGACAGTGCCCGCCGCCGGCTCGAGGCCGGCATGAACACGCTGGCCGACGCGGTCCGGGTCACCCTCGGCCCCAAGGGCCGCAACGTGGTGCTCGACAAGAAGTGGGGCGCACCCACCATCACCAATGATGGTGTCTCCATCGCCAAGGAGATCGAACTGGAGGACCCCCTGGAGAAGATCGGCGCCGAGCTGGTCAAGGAGGTCGCCAAGAAGACCGACGATGTGGCCGGTGACGGCACCACCACCGCCACCGTCCTGGCCTGGGCCATGGTCCGTTCCGGGATGAAGAACGTGGCCGCCGGGGCCAACCCCATGTCGCTCAAGCGGGGTATTGAGGCCGGCAAGGAAGCGGCGGTCGGCGCGATCCATAGCATGGCCGTCGACGTCGACGACAAGGAGCAGATCGCCCAGGTCGCCGCCATCTCCGCCAACGACCGGGCCATCGGCGAACTGATCGCGGACGCCATCGATAAGGTCGGCAAGGACGGGGTCGTCACCGTCGAGGAGTCGAACACCTTCGGCATGGAGCTCGACTTCACCGAGGGCATGCGGTTCGACAAGGGCTACATCTCCCCCTACTTCGCCACCGACACCGAGCGGATGGAAGCCGTCCTCGACGACCCCTACATCCTGTTCGTGAGCTCCAAGATCTCCTCGGTCCGTGACCTGGTCCCAGTGCTCGAAGCGGTCATGCAGTCCGGCCGGCCCCTGGTCATCATCGCCGAGGACGTCGAAGGTGAGGCCCTGGCCACCCTGGTCGTGAACCGGATCCGCGGCACCCTCAATGTGGCCGCGGTGAAGGCCCCCGGCTTCGGTGACCGCCGCAAGGCGATGCTGCAGGACATGGCCATCCTCACCGCCGGCCAGGTCATCTCCGAGGAGGTCGGCCTCAAGCTCGACGGGGTCACCCTCGACCTGCTCGGCCAGGCCCGTACGGTCACGATCTCCAAGGACGAGACCACCATCATCGACGGGGCCGGCTCCAGCGACGACGTCAACGGTCGGATCAGCCAGATCCGGGCCGAGATCGAGAACACCGACTCCGACTACGATCGCGAGAAGCTCCAGGAGCGGCTGGCCAAGCTGGCCGGTGGGGTGGCCGTGCTCAAGGTCGGCGCCGCCACCGAGGTGGAGCTGAAGGAGAAGAAGCACCGGATCGAGGACGCGGTCTCCACCACCAAGGCAGCCATCGAGGAAGGCATCGTCGCCGGCGGCGGGGTCACCCTGCTCCGGGCGCAGCAGGCGGTCTACGACCTGGCCGACAAGCTCGAGGGCGACGAGGCCACCGGGGCCCGCATCGTGGGCCGGGCGCTCCAGCAGCCGCTGAACCAGATTGCGGTCAACGCCGGCGAGGAAGGCGGCGTGGTCGTCGACCGGGTCCGTGGCCTGGACGGGTGGAACGGCTACAACGCGGCCACCGGCGAGTACGGCGACCTGAAGGCCGCCGGTGTGGTCGACGCGGCCAAGGTGACCCGCTCCGGGGTGGAGAACGCCTCGTCGATCGCGGGCCTGTTCCTCACCACCGAGGCGGTCGTGGCCGACGCCCCCGAGGAGGGTGGCGGCGGCCCCGCCATGCCCGACATGGACTTCTGATCCCGAGTCGACGGGCCGGTCCCCGCGCGAACGCGTGGGGGCCGGCCCGTCGTGTCCCCGGCGGCCCGGTGGCATGATCGGGGTATGACTCCGCACCCGGCCCTGTCCCCGTTGGCCTTCCTGCTCGGCACCTGGCGGGGGCAGGGGGAGGGCGAGTATCCCACCATCGAACCGTTCCAGTACACCGAGGAGCTGGTGTTCGGCCATGCCGGCAAGCCGTTCCTCGCCTACCGGCAGGCCACCCGCCGGATCGGGGGTGACGAAGGCCCGCTGCACGCCGAGGTCGGCTACGTGCGGCCCGTGGGGGATGCGGCCGCCGAACTGGTGCTGGCCCAACCCACCGGTGTGGTCGAGGTCCACCAGGGGGTCATCGACGACACCGCGGTGACGTTCCGGTCGTCGGTCGTGGCGACGACACCGACCGCCAAGGCGGTGTCCGAAGTGGAGCGGTGGTTCCGGCGCGGCGGTGACGAGCTCCACTACCGCCTGGCCATGGCCGCGGTCGGTCAGCCGCTCACCCATCACCTCGAAGGTCGGCTCAGGCGGATCGACGATCCGAACCTTTGACCCGCCGCCCCGGGTCGAGGTATCGGCCGGTCGAGTCGCAGTCACTAGGCTTGGGCCCATGGTGCGGTCGAGGTCCGAGACGATCCTGACCCGGGTGATCGGCGACGCCGGCCGGGGCCGGACCCCGGACGACGTCGTGGTGGAGGAACCGCTCACGATCATGCTCGACGACACCACGGTGTCGTCCACCATGCGCACCCCGGGACACGACTTCGAGCTGGCGGCCGGGTTCCTCCTGGCCGAAGGGGCTCTGGGCGATGCCCCGGTGGCGGGTATCCGGTATTGCGGCACCGGTTCGGCCTTGTCGAGCGAGTTCAACGTGGTCACGGTGGAGACCGGTGGCCGGGCCCCCGAGCCGCGAAGCCGGCTGGGATCGATCTCCTCGTCGTGCGGGACGTGCGGGGTCGAGGCCATCGCAGATCTGACCGAGCGCCTCCACGTCCTCCCCGCGTACCCGGACTGGGATCTCGATGCCCTGGCCACCCTGCCCGAGGTGCTCCGCGCCCACCAGCCCCTGTTCGACACCACCGGCGGCACCCACGCGGCGGCCGCGGTCGACCGGTCCGGAGCCGTGGCGCTGGCCCGGGAGGACATCGGCCGGCACAACGCCGTCGACAAGGTGGTCGGCCGGTTGTTGCTGGACCATCGCCTCCCCGCCCACGACCTCGCGCTTGTGGTGAGCGGGCGGGGCTCGTTCGAGATGGTCCAGAAGGCATGGGCGGCCGGGTTCACCGCCCTGGTGTCGGTTTCGGCCCCGTCGTCGCTGGCGGTGGCCACCGCCCGGCGTGCCGGCATGACCCTGGTCGGCTTCGCCCGTGGAGCCACGGCCAAGCTGTACAGCCCGGATGGTGGGGTGGGACGCTGACCCGGCCCGACTGTCGGACCGTAGACTCGGGGCATGAGCGACGGCGCCACCCCTCGTAAAGGTCTCGGAGTACTGCACCTGTTCTGGCGGACCGGCCCGCTGACCGACCCGGCCGCGGTGCTCGACGCCATCGAGAAGGCCGAGGCGGCCGAGGTCCAGGTGGTCACCGTGGCCACCCTCGGCCACAAGGCCGATCTGGCCGTGATGCTGCTGGCCAAGGACCTGTGGGAGCTGCGTCGGACCCAGACCGCCCTGGCCTCGGCCGGGCTCGAGCTCCTCGACAGCTACCTGTCGCTCACCGAGGTCAGCGAGTACGCGGCGGGGGTGCCCGACGAGATGAAACAGGCCCGGCTGTACCCCGTCCTGCCACCGGAAGGGAAACCGGCGTGGTGCTTCTACCCGATGAGCAAGCGCCGCAACCCCGAGCAGAACTGGTTCACCACCCCGTTCGATGACCGCAAGGAGCTGATGTACGAACACGGGGCGTCGGGGCGGAAGTTCGCCGGGCGCCTGGTCCAGCTGATCACCGGCTCGACCGGGGTCGACGACTACGAATGGGGCGTGACCCTCTTCGCCGAACGGCCCGACGACCTGAAAGACGTCGTGTACACGATGCGCTTCGATCGTGCGTCCGCGATCTACGCCGAGTTCGGCCCGTTCTACACCGGTCTCGTCGATCGGCCCGACCGGGTGCTCGCCCAGCTCGGTGTGAGCTGAACGGCGCGGTGGAGCCGGAGCAGCACGAGCCGCGGTCCGTCGCGGCCGAGCAGGGGAGTCTCGCACCTGGGTGCGGGCCCGCATACGCTGGACCGATGGCCATGGGGGAAGCGCCGGGGCCCGGCTCCAACGACCTGACCGTTGATGACGGACCGGACCGTCCGCCCGAGACGGCTGCCCCCGAACCGGCGGTGACCCCGACCACCGATCCGGCCGGCCCCGACCCGTTCGATCCGGCGGGCCTGGTCGAGTCGGCGGACCCGGTTGAGCCCGTGCCGGCCGACCCGGTTGAGCCGGCGGCCCAGGGCGAGTCGGCGGTGTCGGCGGACCCGGTTGAACCCACGCCGGCCGGCCCGGTTGAGCCCGCGCCGCAGGCCCCGGCCGAGGCCGACCCCGCGCCGCAGGCCCCGGCCGACGAACAGGCAAGCCCGGCCGATCCCACCGCGGCCGAGCCGGAGGGCCCCGCGCCGGTCGAGCCGGCGTCCCCCGCTCCCACGCCGGCCGACGCGCCAGACGCGGCCCCCGCTCCCACGCCGGCCGACGCGCCAGACGCGGCCGACGTCCCGGCCCCGGCCGAGTCGACGGCTCCTGCCGCCGCGTCCGGATCGGGACAACCGGCCCAGGACGGCCGCGCCAAGAACACCAAGAAGACCAAGAAGGGCGGCCAGGGGCCCGGGCGGGGATCGCGCCGGCCACCGAAACCGCCGACCAAGATCGTTGATGGCGTGGTCACCGAGGTGTCGCCCCGCGAGGTGGTGCTCCAGCTCGACGACGGCCGGACCGGCGTGATCAGCAGCCAGAACTTCGGTCCCGGCCCGGAGACCCCGGAGCAGGTGCTCAGTGTGGGCGACCGTTGCTTCGGGGCCGAGCTCGCCCGTCACGACCCCCAGGAACGGGTGGTGCTGTCACGGGCCTGGGCGTTGAAGACCCAGGCCTGGGAGGGGGTGGTGGCGGCCGCGGCCGGCAACACCACCGTCACCGGCACCATCACCTCCGCCGGGGGCAAGGGGGCCGTGGTCGACGTCGGTCTCCCCGGGTTCGTTCCCACCTCCCATCTCTCCCTGACCCCGATCGACGATCTGGCGTCCTATGTCGGGCAGCGGCTCGAGTTCCGGGTGCTGGAGGCCGACCCTGCGCGTGATCGCCTCGTGCTGAGCCGCCGGGCGCTCCTGATGAAGGAGCAACGTCGCCGCGCCCAGACCCTGCTCGCCGAACTCAAGGCCGGTGACCGGCGGACCGGGACCGTCGCCTCCCTCGCCGATTACGGTGCCTTCGTCGAACTCGGTGAAGGGCTCAGTGGTCTGGTCCACCTGTCGGAACTGTCGTGGTCGCGGGTCCGGCGGCCGGCGGACGTGGTCAGCGTCGGCGACGAGGTGGAGGTCGAGGTGCTCGACGTCAAGGCCAAGAAGCGCCGGGTGAGCCTGTCGATCCGGCGGCTCGTGCCCGACCCCATGGCCGAGATCGAGGTCGGTCAGGTCTACACCGGACCGGTCACCCGCCTCGTCGACTTCGGTGCCTTCGTGGCCGTGAACGGGGTGGAGGGGCTCGTCCACCTGTCCGAGCTGGCCGAGCACCGGGTCGCCAGCGCGGCCGAGATCGTGGCCCCCGGCCAGGAGGTGTGGGTCAAGGTTCTGTCGGTCGATCGGCGCCGCCGCAGGCTGGAACTGTCGATCCGGCGGGCCGCGGAGTACGGGTGAGCGGCGCCGGCCCCGACCCGTCCGTCCCCGCTTCCGACCCATCTGCCGACGAGGCCCGCCTCACCGCACTGGGCTCCGCCCTCGTGGCCGCGGTCGACGATGCCCTCGACGGGTGGACCCGAACCGTGGTCACCGACCGCCTCCCCGGCCCCCCGCCCGACGATCTCGACGGACGCCTCGACACCACCGTCCACGACGTCCGCGCGGCCGTGGTCGCGCCCCTGCGGGACCTGCTGGCTCTCGACATCGACGACCAGTGGACCAACCCCCTCAGCCTGATCCGCCGGGCCGCGGCCGGCCCGACCGCCCTGCTCGACGAGCTGGGTGCCGCCCCGGTCGAGCGTGACGCCGACGCCGCCCGCATCCATCCCACCGACGTCTACGACCTGGTCCCGGCGGCGTTCGCCGATCTCGGACCGGAGGTGCACGACGCCGGCCTGGCCTGGGGAGCGGGCAAGGCCCATGTCCACCTGTCCCGTCGACGCCGGGCCGCCGCGGCCCCCGTTCCGAGCCCGGACCCGCCGCCCGCCGACCCGCCGAACCATCCGCTCGACCCTGCCGGGGGATCATCATGACCACCACCTCAACGCGGACCAAGGAGGCGCTCCTGGTGGCGCCCGACCTCCGGGGCCGGGCCTACGCGGCCGCCCACAGTGACGCCGCCGACGCCTGGCTGGCCGACCTGTTCGAACGGGAGCTCGGCCACCGCGACGGCCTGGCCCTGGTGGCGGTGGGCGGGTACGGGCGGCGGGAGCTGTGCCCCTACAGCGACCTCGACGTCCTGCTGATCCACGACGACGTCGACGACTACGCCGAGGCGGCCGAGGCTCTGTGGTACCCGGTGTGGGACCGGGGCCTGAAGATCGGCTACGCCGTGGTCACCCTCGAACAGGCGGTCACGCTGGCCACCGAGGAGCTCCACTGGGCCACCGCCTTCCTGTCCAGCCGGCTGGTGGCCGGCTCGGCCCGGCTGGCCGACGGCCTGGTCGAGGTGACCCGGCGGGTGTGGGAGGACAACCTGGACGGCCTCCTGGCCCGGCTCGCCGAGGCCATCGACGAACGCCACCAGCGCTTCGGCGACGTGGCCTTCCAGATCGAACCCCAGCTCAAGGAGGGCCGGGGCGGCCTGCGGGATGTGCAGGGACTCACCTGGGCTGCGCAGGTCTCGTCACTGTTCGACCCCGATCTGGCCGGTGAGCTGGCCGACGCGGTCGACACCCTGCTCGAGGCCCGGGTCGAACTCCATCGGGTCAGCGGCCGGCCCGAGGAGCTGCTCACCTTCGACGCCCAGGACGACGTGGCCGCCGCCCTCACCGCCGGTTCCGGCCAGGAACTGATGCTGCGGGTGGCGTTGGCGGCCCGGCGGATCTCATGGCACAGCGACGACGCCTGGTCCCGCTGGAAGCGGGCCACCGGTCGGGCCACCTACCGGCCGATCACCGCGGAGCCGATCTCCACCGAGTTCGGCTTGGTGGAGGGGGAACTGGCGATCAGTCCCGCCGTCGACGTCACCACCGACCCCGAGGTCCTACTCCGCCTGGCCGCCACCGCAGCCCGGACCGAACGCACGATCTCCCGGGCCGTCCTGGCCGACCTGGCCGAGCGGGGGGTGTCGATCCCCGAACCGTGGCCGGCCGAGGCCCGGCGCCTGTTCGCCGACCTGCTGCTGACGGGACGGCCCGCCATCACCGTGATCGAGGACCTCGACCAGTTCGGACTGATGGAACGGCTCCTACCCGAGTGGGGGGCGGTGCGATGCCACCCCCAACGCAACGCCATGCACACCTTCACCATCGACCGGCACCTGTGCGAGACCGCGGTCAACGCCTCGGCCCTGGCCGACCGGGTGGCCCGGCCCGATCTGCTGGTGGTGGGCGCCCTGCTCCACGACATCGGCAAGGGCCGTCCCGGTGACCACACCGAGGTCGGCATGCGGCTGATCGAGACCATCGCCTCCCGCATGGGATACCCCGACGAGGACGTTGCCGTCCTGATCGACCTGTGCCGCCACCATCTGTTGCTGCCCGACGTGGCCACCCGCCGTGACCTGGGTGACCCCGGTACGATCGCCGCGGTGGCGGCCGCGGTCGACTCGGTCGACTTCCTCCATCTCCTGGCCGCCCTCACCGAGGCCGACTCGATCGCCACCGGCCCGTCCACCTGGAACTCGTGGCGGGCCGGCCTGCTCGCCGATCTGGTGAAGCGGACCGAGCTCGTGCTGGAAGGGGAGACCCCGGCCACCGCGGCCGGCCCCGAGTTCCCCACCCCCGACGTGGCCGAACGGATCGCGGCCGGGACCCGCTCCCTGGATGGTTCCGGGACGACGTTCACCGTGGTCGCCCCCGACGAGCCGGCCCTGTTCAGCCGGATGGCCGGGGTGTTGGCGGTGCACGGCCTCGACGTGCTGGACGCGGCCCATGTCGAGTCGAGTCGGAACGGGGGCCCGGCCATGGCCGCCTGCCGGTTCACCCTCCAGCCCCCGGCCGGCGGTTCGGTCGACTGGGCCGACGTCCTGGCCACCGCGGCCCGGGCCCTCGACGGCGGGGTGGCCCTGACCGCCCGGATCCGGCGTCGGGCCCGTCAGGAGGAACGGTTCCGGCGGCGACTCGCCGCCGTCGGGCCTCGCACCGACCTGGTCGTCGACAACGACATCTCGGCCAGTGCCACCGTGATCGAGGTCCACGCCCGGGACACCGTCGGCCTGCTGTACTGGGTGACCCAGGCTCTCACCGAGCTGCGCCTCGAGATCCGTTCGGCCAAGATCCAGACCTTCGGGCCTCAGGCGGTCGACAGCTTCTACCTGACCGACCTGGCCGGATCGAAGCTCGACCGCCCGGAACTGCTGGCCGAGCTGGAGTTGGCGGTGCGCAACGCCATCGACCCGGGGGACGAGCGCTGATGGCCGGTCGTCCCACCTCGGCGGAACTCGTGGCCTGGGCCGAAGCCCTGGCCGGGGTGGCCCGCACCGGTCTCGGGTTCACCTCCAGCCTGTACGAGGCCGAACGGTACGAGGAGATCCTCGAGATCGCGGCCGACATCCGGACCCGGGCCGGGGGAGCCGAGGACGCGCCCGAACCGTTGAGCGCCGGCGATCTCCGGGCCGCCTGGCTCCGCTCGGTCGGTTCCGGCGTGCCCGGCTATGTCACCCCCAAGGCGGCGGTCGGTGCCGTGGTCGGCGACGACGACGGCCGCCTGCTGCTCATCAAGCGGGCCGACTCCGGTGTGTGGCTCTACCCGACAGGCTGGGCCGACGTCGGCTACTCCCCGTCGGAGGTGGCGGTGAAGGAGGTGCGCGAGGAGACCGGCATCCGCTGCGAGGTGCTCCGCCCGCTCGCCATCGTGGACGGGCTCCGGGCCGGTTTCAGCCGGATCCCGCTCTACAGCCTGGTCTTCCACTGCCGGGCCATCGGTGGGGAGCTGACGCCCCACCCCCAGGAATGCAGCGACGCCGGCTGGTTCACCCGGGACGACCTGCCCGAACCCCTGGCCAACGGCGACACCTGGCTGGCCCTGGCGTTCGCCGCCATCGACGGCGACAACCCACCGGTCGCCTTCGACCCGCCCCGGTCCCGGGTGGTGCACCGCGACCATGGGGGGTGAACGGCCCGCCGGAGGTGGGCGGGGCGGCTCAGTTGTCGCGCAGGAACTCTTCGAGTTCCGAGATCAGCTCCGCCCCTGACTCCACACTCATCGTGCTGTCGTAGGTCTCCTCGAGCTGGGCGACGTAGGCTTTCGTCTCGTCGCTGTCGTCGACCATCTCGGTGATCTGCCGCTCGTAGGTGGCGGCCCCGATCTCGAGGGCGGTGGACGGGACCTTCTGGCCGATCAGCTGGGCCACTCGTTCCACCAGGGCCAGGGCGGCTTTGGGGGAGGTGGCGTGGGGGACGTAGCCGGGCACGGTCGCCCACAGCGACATCGACGGGATGTCGTGGCGGCTGAGGGCATCGTGGAGGACCCCGACGATGCCGGTGGGTCCCTCATAGCTGGACGGTTCCAGGTCGAGACGCTGGTTGAGGCCGTGGTCGTAGCCGGAGGAGTACACGGTGGCCGGCCGGGTGTGGACCACATCAGCGATGAGGGCCCCCAGGCACACCACCATGGACACGTCGAGCCGGTGGATCAGGGCGATGAGCTGGTCACAGTAGGAACGCCACCGGAAGTTGGGTTCCACACCGGACAGGACGATCAGGTCGCGTTCGCCGCCCGGCAGCGACACGGCGGAGAACTCGTTCTCGGGCCAGTCGATCTCCCGACCGCCCGGTACCAGGCGCACCGAGGGCCGGGCCGTGGTGAAGTCGTAGTACGGCTCGGGGTCGATGGAGGCGAACCCCTCACCGGCCAGGCGGTCACGGACGTGGCGGGCCGCGGTGCTGGCCGCGTCGCCGGCGTCACCCCAGCCTTCGAACGCGGCGATCAGGATCGGGTTCCTCAGCGTCGGGTATTCGGACGACCAGCGAAGTGTGTCCACCGCCCACAGGGTAGCCAACCGGGACGGGTCGGCGCCTGTGTGAATCCGGTCGCTGTCCCCCGGGGCGGACGTGGCGTCCCCCGGGCCACGGTCCGCCATACTGGTCGGGGTGAAGATCACCGAGGTCACTCAGGTAACCGATGAGCTGGTGTCCGCCTTCGAGCGGCTCATTCCCCAGCTGTCATCCTCCAACCCGCCGCCGTCCCGGAGTTTCCTGGAGGGCCTCGTCGCCGCCGACGCGTCGAACCTGCTGGTCGCCGAGCTCGACGGCCGGATCGTGGGCAGCCTGACCCTCGTGATCTTCCCGATCCCCACCGGGATCCGGGCCTGGATCGAGGATGTGGTGGTGGACTCCGCCGCCCGGGGCGCCGGGGTCGGCGCGGCCCTGAACAACGCCGCCCTCGACCTCGCCCGCCAGGCCGGGGCGACCACGGTCGACCTCACCTCCCGCCCCAGCCGGGAAGCGGCCAACCGTCTCTACCAACGCCTCGGGTTCGAGGGGCGCGACACCAACGTGTACCGCTACAAGCTCTGACCGGGGCCTACTCTTCCGCGGGTTCGTTCGCGGTGACCCCGGCGGCATAGAGGGCGTCCACAGCCGCCGGGTCGAGGCCGATCTCGGCTAGGATCTGCCGGTTGTCCTGGGCGAACAGGGGGGCGTGGCGGCGTAGGGCGGCCGGGGTCTCGGCGAACGCCCACGGCCAGGTCGGCGTGGGATAGACCCCCACCTCGGGGTGCTCGATGGGGGCGAAGAACCCGAGGTGGTGGACGTGCGGGTCGGCCAGGATCTGCCAGTTGGCCAGCACCGGCGCGGCCGCCACCCCGACGGCCTGGAGGCGCCGGGCCACCGGGTACTGCCCGAGTGGGGCGGTCCAGGCACCGATCCGGGCGTCCAGCTCCCGGCGACGTTCCCACCGGCCGGCCAGGGTGGCCAGGGCGGGGTCGGCGGCGAGATCGTCGAACCCGGCCTCGTCGCACAACCGGCGCCAGTCGTCGTCGTCCTGGACGGCGATGGCGACCCAGTTGTCGGTTCCGGCGCAGCGGTAGACCCCGTGGGGGGCGAAGCGGGGGTCGTCGTTGGCCCGGGGCCCCGGGGTGGTCCCGGTGGCCGCCTGATGGAGCAGGGCTTCGGCCACGAATCCGGCGCCGGCCTCGTTGAGGGACAGGTCGATCCACTCGCCGGTACCCCGCTCGGCGGTCCGCCGGAGGGCGGCCAGGGCCGCCATCGCGCCGAGCTGGCCGCTCACCGGGTCGGCGTAGAACAGGGTGGTGCGTGACAGGACCCCGTCCGGGTAGCCGGTCACCGAGGTCAGACCGGACGTGGTCTCGATGTTGGACCCGTAGGCCACCCAGTCCCGCTTGGGTCCGGTGGCCCCGTAACCGGACATCGAGACCATGACCAGCCGCGGGTTGACCCGTTGCAGGACCGGCCAGTCGAGCTCCAGGTTGGGCATGACCCGGGCACTCATGTTCTCGATGAAGACGTCGGCGGTGGCGATCAGGTCGAGGAAGACGTCCCGTCCGGCCGGGTCGGACAGATCGAGGACCACGTCCCGCTTGTTGCGGTTCAGCTCGTGGAAGTACATGGCCCGTTCGTGACCGTCCGGTTCGCGGTCCTGGAACGGACCGGCCCAGAACAAGGCCCGGGTGGCGGGCCGGTCGGCCCACTCCACCTTGATCACGTCCGCCCCGAGGTCGGCGAACATGCGGGCCGCCACCGGCCCGGCCCAGTTGTTGGTCACCTCCACCACCCGCAGGCCGGTGAGGGGCCCGGTAGCCCCGGCGAGGGGCTGCGGGTCCGGCCGGGTCCGCAGCGTCCGGGGGTCCGGCGCTGGCCCGGCGTCGCCGGCCTCGGCAGGGACGGTCCGGTAGGCGGGGCCGGGCAGCCGGAGGCCGGTCGGCTCGTCGTGCTGCCACCAGTCGCGGGCGGCGAGTTGGGGGTCGTCGGCCAGTTCGGCCGCGGTCATCACCGGGGTCACCGCCACCCGCAGGGCCTGGCCCAGCTCGACGATCTCGGCCACCGTGCGGGTGGCCGCCCACGCCGCCACCCCGGCGAAGATGCGGTCGATATTGTCGTTCCAGGCCACGATGTCCTCGGTGATGCCCTCCCCGATCAGGTCGGACTGCTCGGTCATCATGAGCAGCTCCTCGTTGGGCACGATCCGCATCACGTAACACCAGCCGTCGGCCGCCTGGATCAGGTCCGACGGGACGCGGGGCAGGACCAGCCCGCACGCGGCCCACGACGACGCCAGCCAGGAGTGGGCGGTAAGCACCGAGGCCAGTTCGTTGACGGTGACCCGTTGGCCTCGGCCGGTGGGCGGTGCCCCGCTGATGCCCCGGTCCCGGGCGTGGAGGGCGGCCAGGGCGGCGAAGGCGGCCTGGGAGCCGGTGTGCTGGGCCGCCTGACCGCCCGGAAGCCAGAGCGGTTCCCGGTCCGGGGCGCCGGTGAACGACAGGTAGCCCCCGAGGGCCCAGGTGGTGAGTTCGCTGGCCCGCCACGATTCGTAGGGGCCGGGACCGTAGGTGGTCAGCTCCACCACCACCGTCGAATCCGGCAGGCCCGGCGGGGCGGGGTGGGCGGCGTCCACCAGGGCCACGTCGGGGGCGGCCGCCCAGCCCGGCAGCTCCTCGGCGCCGACCACGGTGGCCGACCGGCACAGGTACCGGAACCAGGCGCTGGTGCCGTCCGGGGTGAGGGGCGGGCGGCGGGACAGCTCGGAGCCGCCGGGCGGTTCCACCCGGGCCACCCGGGCCCCGTTGTCGGCCAACAGTTTGGCGGCCACCGCCGCGGCCAGTGATGGCGACCAGGTCACCACCACAAATCCGGTTCCCGATCCGTCGGTCATGGCCGCCGACCCTAGAGCCTCGGAGCCGCTCCGATCATCACGGGCCGCCCGGTCAGCCGCTGGGGATGATCATGTCGAGGGCGCCGGGGTCGACGATCCGGGAGATCGCCCCGCCCTGGGCCACGGTGTACAGCTCGTTGTCCGGGCCTCGGCCGAAGGCCACGATGCCGTTGAGACCGACGTCGGGTTCGTCGGCGACCGTGAGGGCGGCCGCGGCCGGTTCGCCCCCGTCACGGGGTTCGACGCCGATCAGACCGGCCCGGCAGAAGTCGGCGAACAGGTAGACACCGTCGAGGCCCGGGAGGGCGGGGTCACGGACCACCTCACCGCCGGTCACCGAGCACGCCCCGCCGTCGTGGGTGTAGGTGAGGATCGGCCCCACATAGCCCGAGGCGGGTGGCCCCGGGGAGGTGTCGTAGGGCTCGTTGCCCTCCATCCGGTTCCACCCGAGATTGTCACCCGCGCCCGCTCCGGTCCCGTCCGGCCCGGCCGGGAGCCGGTCGATCTCCTCGATCCGGTTCTGGCCGACGTCGCCGATCCAGAGATCACCGGTGCCGGGATCGAACGAGAACCGCCACGGGTTGCGGACCCCGTACAACCAGATCTCGGGTCGGGTCCCGGCCTCGCCCACCAGGGGGTTGTCGGCCGGCACGGTGTAGCCGGCACCGGCCGACGGGGTGGGGTCGATGCGGAGCAGGCTGCCGAGCAGGGTGCCGGTGTCCTGGCCGCTGCCCAACGGGTCACCACCGCTGCCCCCGTCGCCCACACTGATGTAGAGCATCCGGTCGGGCCCGATGTGGAGGTCGCCACCGTTGTGGTTGCTGTAGGGCTGGTCGATCGTGAGCACCGTCCGGGCCTCGGCCGCCGGGCCGACCGTGGCGTCACCGGTCACGGGATGGGCGGCCACCACCGTGGTGCCGTCCCGGTCGGTGTAGTTCACGAACAGCTCCGTCCCGTCCTGCGAGGGCACCAGCCCCAACAGGCCGCCCTCGCCGTCGACCCCCACCTCGTCGGACAGGTCCAGCACCGGTTCGGCGACCAGGGTGAACCGTTCGGCCCCGCCGGTCGTGTCCCGTTGCAACAACCGGATCCGGCCCTGGCGTTCGGTGATCCACAGGTCGGCGCCGTTGGGGGCCACCGTCAACGCCGTCGGTTGGGTCACCGTTGCCACCGGGACCACGGCCACCGGCGTGGTCATCCAGGCCGGGTCGGTCGCACCCTCACCGCCGAGGCCCCCGTCCTCGGTCGTGCCCGCCGACCCGTCCCCGGCGGGCGCCGCGGTGGTGGGAATGCCACCCGAGGCGGGATCCGAGGCCAGGGTGTCGGCACAGCCCGCGGTGAGGACGGCGGCCACGGCCACGGCCGCCGTCCACGGCACCGAGCGGAGCGCCCGCCGGGGCCGGGACGGCGGGTACGGCCGGTGGGTTCGCTGGAGGGGTTCGGGATCGGGTTGGCGGGGGGATCGACGTGCCACCCGATCAGTGTGGCGGTCCGGGCCTCCTCGGCGTCGGGGACAGCCTCCGATACCCTCACCGGGTGGTTCAGGTGTCATCCCGCCGCCCGGCCGGCCGTGCCGTCGACGCCCTCATCGAGCGTCGCCTGATCGCGGGCAAGTACCTGGCGGTGTCGGCCGTCAACCTGGTCAACCACCAGCTCCTGCTCTTCCTGGCCAACTCGATCTGGGGTTGGCCCGGCGGCTGGTCGAACGTGTTCGCCGCCGTGCTGGCCGCGGTGCCCGCCTACCTGCTGAGCCGTTACTGGGTGTGGGAGGTGCGTGGCGGGCACAGCCTCCGGGGGGAGGTCATCCCGTTCTGGACCATCGCCCTGCTCGGCCTGGCCCTGTCGACCGTGCTGGCCCAGGCCGCCGACCAGCTCTTCGGCTCCGGATTGTGGGTGGCGTTGGCCTCCCTCACCGGGTACGGGGTGGTGTGGGTGGTCAAGTTCGCGGTTCTCGACGGCCTGTTCACCCGATCCCTGGCCGCGGATCCCGACGGCCGCCCGTGAACCGAACCGGGCCGGGGCCGTTGAGCGCGGCCGAACTGGCCCGAGCCGAACACGCCCGGGGGTTCATGCCCCCCGACGAGGGCCTGGCCCTCGCCGCGGCCGCTGCGGCCGCCGACGCCGGGCTCGGCCCGTTCCTGGAGGTCGGCTCGTACTGCGGGAAATCGGCCTGCTACCTCGGGCCGGTGGCGGCCCGGGCCGGGACGGTGCTCTACAGCGTCGACCACCACCATGGATCGGAGGAGAACCAGCCCGGCTGGCCCCACCACGAACCGGACCTGGTCGACCCGGCGACGGGCCGGATCGACACCCTCCCCCGGTTCCGGGCCACCATCGACGCGGCCGGACTGGTCGACGTGGTCGTGGCCGTGATCGGGGAGTCGGCCACGGTGGCCGCCCACTGGCGGACCCCACTCGGATTCCTGTTCATCGACGGCGGTCACGGCATCGAGGTGGCCCGGGCCGACGCCGCCTGGCTCGACCGGGTCGCCCCCGGCGGTCTGGTGGCCATCCACGACGTGTTCGTCGACCCGGCCCTCGGCGGCCAGGCCCCCCACGACGTGCTCTACGCCCCGGCGGTCACCGGCGGCCGGTTCGAGGACGTGTCGGCCACCGGCTCGTTGCGGGTCATCCGCCGCCGTTGACCCCGCCGGGGGCGGGCGGGTGGTCGACGAACAGGCCACTGGCCGGGCCGGTCCCCGACAGGGCGTCGGCGGCCAGGATGACCGCGGCCGCGGTGTAGGAGCTCCGCTCACCGGCCGGGAAGTGGACCCGTTCGGGGTGGACGATCCCCGTGTAGTAGTCACCGTCGGGGCTGCGAAGACCCTGGGCCCAGCGGAACAGGTCATGCGCCGACGCCTCGTCCCCGACGGCCAGGTGGGCCATGGCGCACTCGCAGGTCTCCGCAGCGGTCACCCACGGCTGATCCGAGACGCAACGCACCCCCTTGCCGGTCATGAGGAACAGGTCGCGGCGTTCCGCCAGGCGGCGCCGGGCCGCGGGACCGGTGAGGGCGCCGCTCAACACCGGGTAGTACCAGTCCATCGCCCACCGCTCCTTCGGTTCGAAGGCGTCGGGTCGGGTGGCGATCACCCGGACCAGCCGGCGGCGGGCCTCGGCCCACTCCGGGCGGTCCACGCCGAGCCGGGCGGCGAGGGCGCAACCGCAGGCCAGGCTGTGGGCGATCGACGACGACCCGGTGAGCAAGGCGTAGTCCCACGGTGTCCCGTCGGGCCGGCGGGCCCAGATGATCTCCCCCCGTCGGGTCTGGAGGGCCAGGACGAACCCGAGGGCCCGGTCGACCACGGGGAACAGGAGCCGGGCGAAACTCTCGTCACCGGTGACGAGCAGGTGGTGCCAGACCCCGGCGGCCACGTACGCCACACAGTTGGCGTCGAACTTCCGGTCGCTGACCCCGCCGGCCACGTAGTAGTTGTGCCAGGCGCCGTCGGGTCGTTGCCGGTCGGCCAACCACTGGTAGGCGGCCTCGGCCTCGGCCCGCCGGCCGGCCAGGGTCAGGGCCATCGCCGACTCGACATGGTTCCACGGGTCGGTGTGGCCGCCCGGGAACCAGGGGATCATCCCGTCGGGGAGCTGGAGCTCCGCGATCGTGGCCGCGGTGGCGGCCACCTCGTCGGCGGTGATCACCCCGGGCACCGCGGGCAGGGTGGAGCGGGTCGCCGTCATGCCACCTCCGCCACGGTTCCGGGCTCGGAGCGGGCGTCGGGCTCCGACCGGCGGCGGGCGTAGACCACCAGGCTCTTGCCGAGCACCGGGTTGAGGCCACGGTCGAGGGCCCGGGTCACCGCCGGGGCCGACACGATGTCCCACACCAGCAGCCGGTGATAGGCCCGCACGAGCCGGTTCCGGTCGTTGTCGACGCCCACCGCGCACTTCAACCACCAGTACGGGGTGTGGAGGGCGTGGGCCCGGTGCCGGTCGTAGGGTTCGAACCCCCGGGCGGTCAGCTTGGTGTCGAGCTCGGCCCGGGTGTAGATGCGAACATGGCCGCCCACGGCGATGGGGGCGTGGTAGGCCTCGTCGAGCCACCAGCAGATCTGTTCCGGCAGGGCGGCCGGGACGGTGGCGGCCAGGCGCCCGCCGGGGCGGAGGACCCGGTGCAGTTCGGCCATCACCCCGAGGTCGTCGGGGACGTGTTCGAGGACCTCGGAGGCCACCACCCGGTCGAAGGTGCCGTCGGGGAAGGGGAGCCGGCCCCCGTCCGACCGGACCACGGTGGTGCTCACCTCGGCGCCGATCTCCCCGGCCGCCCGCATGGCGGCGAAGGTGGCGGCCGTGGCTTCCAGCTCGTCGGCGGCCAGATCGGCGGCCACCACATGGGCGCCTCGTCGGGCGGTCTCGAAGGCGTGCCGGCCGAAACCGGCCCCCAGGTCGAGGACCCGCATGCCCGGCCCCACACCCAGCCGGTCGTAGTCGACGGTCAGCATCGCGTCACCGCCGGTCCCGCTGCCGGTGGAGGGCCATGACCTCCCGGTACTGCTCCGCGGTCCGGATGGCCGCCCGTTCCCAGGTGTAGCGGGCGATCACCCGTTCCCGGCCGGCGGCCCCCACCCGGGCCCGAAGGTCGGGATGGTCGAGGCCGCGGCGGATCGCGGCGGTCAAGGCCTCGGCGTTGCCGGGTTCGCACTGCAGAACCGTGTCACCGTCGGTCCCGGTCACCTCGGGGAGGGCACCGCCGGTGGTCGCCACCAGGGGGGTGCCGGTGGCCATGGCCTCCACCGCGGGCAGGGAGAAGCCCTCGTAGAGGGACGGGACCACCGCCATCGTCGACCCGGCGTACCGTTCCACGATCTCCTGGTCGGGAACCCCGGTCACGAAGTTGACCACACCGGTGAGGCCGAGCCGCTCGATGAGCTCGTGCGACCGTCCCCCCTCCTTGGGGCGCCCGATGACGGTCAGCGACACGTCTCGTTCGGTGCGGAGCTTGGCCAGGGCCTCCAGCAGGAACCGGAGGCCCTTCATCTCCACGTCGGCCGAGGCGGTGGTGATCAGGCGGCCCGGGATCCGCTCGATCCCCGGCAAGGGCCGGAACAGGTCGGGATCGACCCCTACATGGACCAGCCGCATGGCCTCGGGCGACACCCCCATGTCCCGTTCGATGTCGGCCATCGAATTCTCGGACACGACCAGGATCCGGGGCATCCGTCGGGCCACCCGGCCCTGCATGGCCACGAACCCGTACCAGCGGCGGGTGCTCCACCGTTTCCACCGGTTGGGTGCTGCTTCCAGTTCGAGCCGCCGGTCGACGGTGATCGGGTGATGCAGGGTGACCAGGGTGGGAAGGATCCGGTCGATGCCGAGGATCCCGTAACCGAGGCACTGGTTGTCGTGCACCACGTCGAACGCACCGCGGCGGGCCCGCAACGCCTGCCAGGCCCGGACCGAGAAGGCGAGGGGTTCGGGGAACATGCCGAGCGAATAGGTGGACACCTCCAGGTAGTCGGCCAGGGAGTGGATCTCCCAGAAGGCCGGGAACCGGCCCGGGAAGTGGTCGTTGAAGATGTCCAGGCTGGGCAGCCGGTGGAGGCGGACCCGATCGTCCAGGTCCGGGTAGGGCTGGCCGGAGAAGACCTCCACCTGATGGCCGAGGTCGGCCAGCGCCTTGGTCAGGTGGCGGGTGTAGACCCCCTGGCCGCCCACCGTGGGTTTCGACCGGTACGAGAGATACGCCAGCCGCAGCGGGTGGTCGTCGTGCGAAGACATGCGTGCGAGTCCTGTCGCGTCGGCCGGATCCCGTCACCGCCCGGGGGCCGACCGCCCGAGCTGCCAAACCCGAGCGCCAACCCGAGCTACTACAGGGTAAGTGGAGGGGGCCGGGCTCCCACGGCCCGGCCCGGCCGGGCGGCGCGTTCGCTACCGTGGGCCGATGCGAACGGTGGTCCAACGGGTGGCGCGGGCGTCGGTGAGCGTGGACGGCGAGACAATCGGCCGTATCGACCACGGATTGTGCGCCCTGGTGGCCGTCACCCACCACGACACCCCGGCCCAGGCCATCAAGCTGGGCGACAAGCTGTCCTCCCTGCGGATCTTCGCCGACGAGCAGGGCCGGGCCAACCGGTCGGTGCTCGACGTGGGCGGCGGGGTCCTGGTGCTCAGCCAGTTCACCCTCTACGCCGACACCACCCGCGGCAACCGGCCCGGCTACACCCGGGCCGCCGACCCGGTCGTGGCGGCCCCCCTGATCGAACAGGTGGCGTCCCGGGTGGCCCGGGCCGGGGTGCCAGTGGCCACCGGCCGCTTCGGGGCCGACATGCAGGTCGACCTGGTCAACGACGGGCCGTTCACCGTGATCATCGAGGTCGACCCGTAGCCGGGGTCCCCGGAGCGGGGCCGCTGGTGCGGGGAGCCGCCGAACGGGTCGGTGGGGCCGGGTGGGTAGGGTGAACTCGTGGTCGTGATCTTCTTCTCCGGAGCCGTGGGTCCCGCGACACCGGCCGAGCCGGGGACGGACGCCGGGTGAGCGGTGTCGGCGGCCCGGCCGCGGGCTGGTACCCCGACCCCGAGCACCCGGACCAGATCCGGTTCTGGGACGGGGTGGACTGGACGGATCATCGGGCCCCGTTCGACGGTGGACCCACCGCGGGGTCCGAGGCGGTGCCCGGCCCGGCCCCGGTCCCGGCCGCGGTCGCCGATCCCCACGGGCTGGGCGACGTCGGCCGGTGGCTGCGGGACAGCCTGGCGGTACCCCTCGGCCAGCTTCCCGCCTACCTGGTGATGCTCTACGCGGTGCCGGCCGTCGCCCTGGTGGTGATGCTGCTGGTCGCCTACCCGGTCATCGAACCGGTGGTGTTCACCGCGGACACCGTCACCGGCGGACCCACCGGCGCGTCGGCGCTCCGGCTGTTGACCGTGCCCCTCGTGTGGTTGGCGACCCTCTACGGCACCCTGGCCTACACTCACGCCATCCACGCCGCCCATGTCGGCGTGCCCGCCCCGTTGGCCCGGTCGGCCCTGGTCGGCCTGCGGCGTTTCCTGCCCGTCGCCGGGTACCTGTTGCTGTTCTGGCTGGCCGCCTTCGTGGCCATGTTCCTGGCCGTGTTCATACCGGCGTTGCTGGCCACGGTGGCCGGTCCGGCCGCGGTCCTGCTCCTCGGGGTGACGTTCGCCCTCCTGGCCATCGCCGGGGCCTGGATCTCGGTGCGGCTGACCTTCTTCACGGTCGCAGCGGTGGTGGCCGGGGCCCGTCCCGTGGCCACGTCGTGGCGGATGACGGCGGGCCGGTTCTGGCCGGTGGCCGGTCGGGCCCTGCTGGTCGGGATCGTGGCCTACGCGGTCATGTCGTTCGGCCAGCTCGTGTTCAGCGCGGTGGCGCCGGTGGTCGACCCCGAGGCCGAGACCCTGATGGTCACCGCCGAGGGGAGGTTGGCCACTGCGGATGGGGAACCGGTCGAGGAGTTCGCCGTGGCCGACCTGCTGCCCTCCCAGGAGCAGCTGGTGGTGGGCGCCCTGCTGGCCTGGTTCGCCACCTCGGCCGGGTTGGCCGTGTTCAGCTCGGGCCTGGCGGCGCTGTATCTGCGGGCCGGTGGCCCGTCGGATCACCCCGTCGACGCGGTCGCCATCCCCAGCTGAGCCCGACCGCCGCCAACCCGTAGATCACCATCGGCCACGGCCCCAGCCGGGTGGCGACGGTCTCACCCGAGCGGAACTCGACCGTGTCCACCAGGACGGCCTGTTCGCCCACCCCGGTGCGCTGCTGGATCCGGCCGTCGGGGTCGATGACCGCGCTCAGGCCGGTCGGGGCGAGCTGGAGGGTCCACCGGTCGTTCTCGATCGCCCGCAACTGGTTGGAGGCGACCTGCTGGGTCTGGACCTGGGTCAGCCAGTAGGAGGCACCGTTGGACGGATTGATCAGCAGCTCTGCCCCCTCCCGGGTGGCGGCCCGGGCCCGGCGGGGGAAGAAGCCCTCCCAGGAGATCGACACCCCCACCGGCCCGACCGGGGTGTCCAGCACCGGATCGGTGGTGCCGGGGCGGACGTTCCGGGCGGGGATGTCGTCGTTGATCAGCTCGATCAGGGAACGGAACGGCACCAGCTCGCCGAAGGGGACGAGGATGACCTTGTCGTAGAGGTCGGTCTCCTCGCCGTCGGGGGTGATGACCGACTGGTAGTTGGCGGTCTGGGTGTCGGACACGGCGTAGAACCAGCCGGCGAGCACACTCGCCCCGGTCCGGGCCGCGAGGGCGTTCACCTCGCTGCGGGCCGCGTCGTAGCCGAGCAGGCGGCCCGGGTTGACCACATTCTCGGGCCAGATGATCAGGTCGACGGGCCGGCCGATGAACCCACTGGCGGTGAGGTGGCGACCCAGCACCACCGGTTGCTGTTCGGCGCTGGCCCGGGTGCGTTGGGCGCCACCCCCCTGGACCAGGGCGACGTCGGCCACCCGGACCGTGTCGGCCCGGGGCACCGACCAGGCGACCAGGAGGGCGAGGCCCACCACGGCCAGGCCGGCCAGGGCGGGCCGGGCCCGTCGCTCGGTGAGGGACGACAGGGCCTGGCCGGCCACGATCACCAGGGCGACCACCCCGATCGTGCCGCCGATCCGGGCCGCCTGCCCGAGGGGGGCGGCCGCCTGGCCGAGGGCCAGATTGGCCAGGGGGACGCCCCCGAAGGGCCACGACCACCGGACCAGCTCGGTCAGGGCGGTTGCCCCCGGGAGCACGAACCGGCGGGTTCCGTCGCCAGGGGTGATCGCCGCGGCCACGGCCGGGAACAGACCCAGGATCGCGCCGGCGGCCAGGTAGCCGATCAGGGTCATGTCGGCCACGAACAGCACCGCCGGGTAGATCCACGCCATCCCGACCAGCCACGCCCGCCGGAACCGGACCGGGCCGGGCTGATCCGCGATGAGCCGGTCGAGGCCGGCCACCCCGAGGAAGGCGAGTGGCCACCACCCCCACGGGGGCAACGACCCGGCCAGGGCCAGGCCGGACGCGACGGCCAGGGCGGCCACGGCCGGCCGGGGCCACCGCGGCGCCTGCTCGTCGGCCGTGGACCGGGCGGCCGGGGACCGCGGCCGGGTCGTCGGGGTCATCCGCCGGGTCGGGAACCGGTGTCGAGCACGGTGCGGACGGTGGCCCGGGCCGCCTCGATGCAGGCCGGGATACCGATGCCGGTGTAGGCCGCGCCGGCCAGGTGGATCCCGTCGAGGTCGGCGGCCACCGCCTCCATGATCCGGTGCACCAGGTGCCCGTGACCGACGTCGTACTGGGGCAGCGCCCGGGGCCAGCGGACCACCCGCACCGCTCGGGCCTCGCCGGTGATGGGCACCACGGCACCGAGCTCGTCCCGCAGGGTGGCGATCAGGGTGAGATCGTCCATCGACGCGCTGCGCTCGTCGCCGTAGCGGCCCGACGTCATCCGGATGAGCACCGTTCCCGGCCGCCGGTACTGCTCCCATTTGGTGGAGAACCAGGTGGCGGCGGTGATGACGGTGCCGTCGGCCCGGGGGAACAGGATGCCGGCCGCGTCGAGGTCGACGGCGACCGCCTCGGCCGGGAGCTCCATGGTGACCTGGGCCACCGAGGCGTAGCCGACGTCGGCGAGGGCGGCGGCCGCGGCCGGGGACCGGGGGGCGAGAAGGGGGCCGGCGACGAAGGTGGGGACGGTCACGATGACCGCGTCGGCCGTCCCGAGATCGGCCAGGTCGGTGACGGCGGCCCCGGTGGCCAGGGTGACCCGACCGTCGAACTGGTGGAGGGCGGCGACGAGGGTCTCCACCAGGCGGGCCAGGCCGCCGCGGAGGCTGTGGAACACCGGTTCGGGGCGGGTGTCGCCCAGGGCGGGTCCCGCGGTGGGCCGAAGCGCCCGCATCCCCTCGATCAGCGATGGGCTCCGCTCCAGGGCGGCGGCCAGGAGCGGGGCGCCGGCCCGGAGGCTGAGCCGGTCGAGATCGGAGGCGTTGATCCCGCCCAGGAGGGGGTCGATGAGCCGGTCGGTGACCTCGTCGCCCAGGCGGGCCCGGCACACCGCACCCACCGACACGTCATCGGCCAGGTCGGTGGGGGGAGCGGTCAGGTCGTCGGCGGCCCGGGCCGCGCCCTCGGGGGACACCACCCCGCTGGTGGTCAGGGCGTCGAGGTCGGTCGGCACGCCGAGCACGGCCCCCGCCGGCATGGCGTGGAGCTGTCCGTCCCGGACCAGGTAGGCGGGAACCTCGGCCACCGGGCTGGTCAGTTCGCCGGCCAGACCGAGATCCCGGCACAACCCGACCCCGCCGGGGGCACGGGCCAGGAAGGTGTCGGGTCCGGCGTCGACCATCCGGTCACCCACGGGCAGGGACCGGATCTTGCCGCCGAGCACGGTGTCGGCCTCGAACACGTCCACCCGCCAACCCGCCCGGGCCAGGTCGAACGCGGCGGTGAGGCCGGTGATGCCGCCGCCGACGACCACGGCCCGGCTCGTCATCGGGCGGCCCGTTCGATGGCGCCGCCGTCGGCTCGGCCTTCGGCGTGGACCAGTTCGACGATCCGGGCCAGGGTGTCGGGGTCGGTGGCGGGCAGGACCCCGTGGCCCAGGTTGAAGATGTAGCCGGGGTGGTCTCCGTTGTCGGCCAGGACCCGTCGGACCTCGGCCTCGACCACGTCCCACGGGGTGAGGCACAGCACCGGGTCCAGGTTCCCCTGGAGGGCGACGTGGCCGCCGGTGCGTTCCCGGGCCACCGCGAGCGGGGTCCGCCAGTCGACGCCGACCACCGACGCTCCGGCGTCGGCGAACTGGTCGAGCAGGTCACCGGTGTTGATGCCGAAATGGATGGTGGGCACACCGAGGTCGGCCATGGCCCGCAGGATCCGGGTCGAATGGGGGGCGACTAGGCGGCGGTAGTGGACGGGATGGAGGGCACCGGCCCACGAGTCGAACAGTTGGACCATCGAGGCGCCGGCCTCGACCTGGAGGGTGAGGGTGGTGATGGCCAGATCGGCCAGCCGGTCGCACAGCTGGTGCCAGAGGTCGGGTTCGCTGAGCATCAGGCCCTTCACCCGGGCCTGATCCCGGGATGGTCGACCTTCCACCAGGTAGGCGGCCAGGGTGAACGGGGCTCCGGCGAAGCCGATGAGGGGCACCTTCAGCTCGTCCACCAGGGCCTTGACCGTCGCGGTCTGGAACCACAGGTCGTCGGGTTCGAGGGGGCGGAGCCGATCGAGGTCGGCGGCCGAGGCGAACGGCTGCTCGCATTCGGGGCCCACCCCGGGGGTGATGTCGATCCCGAAGCCGCTGGCCCACACCGGCGTGACGATGTCGGAGAACAGGATGGCGGCGTCCACTCCGTAGCGTCGTACCGGCTGCAACGTGATCTCGGCCGCCCGTTCCGGGTTGGCGATGGCGTCGAGGATCGTCCCCTCGCCCCGCACCGCGAAGTACTCCGGTAGTGACCGGCCGGCCTGGCGCATGAACCAGACCGGAACCCGGTCTCCCGGCTCTCGGCGGGCGGCCCGGAGCAGGGGCGCATCGTGCATAAGTCCCACCATGGCGGCCAACGTTACCGGCCTCGGGGTGCGGTGGCGGGGCGCTCCGGGATCCCAGGCGGGCGGGTTAGTATGGAACGCTCCCCAATTGGCCCCGAGAGCCATCCCCGAGCGCCAGGAGTGCGGTGAGCGAGCATCCCGAGCTGGAAGCAGAGCAGGCCCACATCGACCGTGCCTACCGGCGCCTCGACGAGGCCCGGGAGGAAGCGATCGGGCTTCAGCACATGGTCGAGGTCGGCCGGGGGGGCACCAATCAGGCCCGTTGGGAACGCGAGGTCATCAACGAGAACATCGCCAACCGGCTGCGGGAGCTCGATCTGGGTGACCGGTCCCTGGTCTTCGGTCGGATCGATCAGGCCGCGGAGGCCGGGGCCGGCAGCTACCACATCGGCCGGATCGCCGTGGCCAGCGAGACGATGGATCCCCTGGTGGTGGACTGGCGGGCACCCGTCGCCGAGGGCTTCTACCGGGCCACCGGCGGTGACCCCCAGGGTCTGGCCCGGCGACGCCACTTCACGACCCGGGGGCGGACCCTGCTCGGGATCGACGACGAGTTCTTCGGTGACGCCGTCGGCGCCGGCCGGGTCGTGGTCAACGGGCGTGAACTGCGGGGCGAAGGCGCCCTGATCGCCGCCCTGGAGGAGAACCGGACGGGCCGCCTGAGCGACATCGTGGGGACCATCCAGGCCGAGCAGGACGAGATCATCCGGGCCCCGCTGCCCGGGGTGCTCGTGGTCCAGGGAGGCCCGGGAACCGGCAAGACGGTGGTGGCCCTGCACCGGGCCGCCTACCTGCTCTACACCCACCGCTTCCCGCTCGACGGTCAGGGGGTGATGGTGGTGGGTCCCAACCGGCTGTTCCTCGGCTACATCGAACAGGTGCTGCCCTCCCTGGGGGAGGCCGGTATCGAGCTGGCCGTCCTGGCCGACCTGGTCAACGGGGTGCGGGTGGCCGGCACCGACGTGGGGGTCACCTCCCGGGTCAAGGGTGATCTGGCCATGGTCCGGGTGGTGCGCCGGGCCGTCGCGGATCGCCAACGGGCCCTGCGGTCCGACCTGGTGGTCGGGGTGGGCGCCCGGCGGGTGCGGATGACGGTGGCCGAGAGCGAGGGGATCGTGGCCGAGGCCCGCCGCCGGTACCGGACCCACAACGCGGCCAGGAAATACGTGGCCGCCGAACTGTTCGGGGTCCTGGCCGCCACCCACCCCGACGGAATGTCGGCCGAGACCCTGCGGGAACAGACCGATCGCGACCCGGTCGTCCGGGAGGCGTTGGACTGGATGTGGCCGGTCCTCACCCCGGCCCAGCTGGTTCACGACCTGTACGGCTCCCCGGCCCTGATCCGCTCGGCGGCGTCGCGCCTCAGCGACGACGAACGGGCCGCCCTGCACCGTCCGTGGCGTGAGGACATGGACGCGTCCCGGGTCACCTGGACCGTCGACGACGTCCCCGTGCTCGACGAGGCCCGGGAACGCCTGGGGCCCCGCCCCGGTCGGAAGTTCGACGACGAGTTCCGCACCTACGGCCACATCGTGGTCGACGAGGCCCAGGACCTGTCCCCGATGCAGCTCCGGATGCTGACCCGCCGGTCCCTCAACGGTTCGATGACCATCGTCGGCGACATCGCCCAGTCGACGGGGGCGTGGGCCCACAACTCCTGGGACGAGGTGCTCGAACACCTGCCCGACCGCAAACCGCCCCGGTTCGCCGAGCTCACCGTCGGCTACCGCATCCCGGGCCCGTCCATGGCCCTGGCCGCCCGGGTGCTGACCGAGGCGGCCCCGGAGCTCAGCCCCCCCACGTCGGTCCGGACCGACGGGGAGCCACCCCTCGTCATGTCGGTGCCCCGGCCCGATGACCTGCCGGCCGCGGTGCTCGAGGTGGCGCGGGCCGAACTGGGCCGGGGGGAAGAAGGGAACGTGGCCGTCATCTGCCCCCGTTCCCTGTATGACGAGGTGTTCACCTGGATGGAACAGGCCGGTTTGCCGGCCGGTCGGGCCCCTCGCGACGGGCTGGGTCGCCCGGTAACGGTTGTCCCGGTTCATCTGGTCAAGGGTCTCGAGGTCGACGTGGCCGTTGTCGTCGAACCCGGGCTCATTTACGACGAGGAGCCCCAGGGGGCGAGGTCGTTGTACGTGGCCACGACCCGGGCCACGAAACGGCTGGTTCTCCTCAATGCGGCCCCGTTGCCGGCGGTGCTCACCGGCTCGACCGAGCCCTGATCGGATCGCCGACGACCAAATCTGGGCTATACCACCTAGTGGGTTGTTTGTGGGCCCCGAATCGATGCGCGATGGGCGTCCTATGCTGCTGCAGGTGGATCTACGTCGAAGCGTCACCAATCGCCTGAGTCGGACGGGGGCGGTGGCCCTGGTCGGCGCCCTGCTGATCGCCCTGCTCATCGTCGTGCCCCGGCCGGCGGCCGCGGATCTCGCCGACAGCAGCGGTTCCTACGGGGTGGCTGGTGTCGACACCAGCTTCGGAGCCCGGCCCAACGCCGGCGTGGCGGTGATGGAGACGATCGGCAACAGGGTCTATGTGGGCGGGAAGTTCACCTCGGTCACCCGCAACGGCAACGTCCACGACGATCAGTCCTACCTGGCCGCGTTCGATGCCACCACGGGTGAGTACCTGGCCTCGTTCGATCCCCAGGTCGACGGCCCGGTGAACGCCATGGCCGTCTACGACGGGAAGCTGCTGATCGGAGGCCAGTTCTCCAACGTCGACGGTCAGAACCGGCCCGCGATGGCGTTGCTCGATCCGGCCACCGGCCGGAGGGCCGAGCTCCCGTTCGGTGTGTACGGCGGCAACCCGGCCAATGTCCGGGATTTCGCCATCGAAGGCCAATACCTCTACGCCATCGGTTCGTTCAATCAGGCCACCGCCTCCGGCCAGGCCTCCCCGGTGGGCAATGTGGTCCGCTTCAACACCCAGAACACCACGGTTGACACCGGTTGGCGGGCGTCGATCACCGGTTCGGGTTGGGGGATCGCCACCGATCCCGCCAACGGTCGGGTCTACTTCGCTGCCTTCCAGGCCGGCGGGTTCATCGCCGTCAACGACGGCAACGGCGCCGCGGTGCAGGTCGGTACCGGCACCAGCCTGTTCAACCCGTACGACGTCGTGGTGCACCAGGGCAAGATCTGGGTGGGCGGCAGCAACCACCTACTCGTCGTCCTCGACGCCGCCACCATGCGGGTGATCAGCCAGCACGGCACCGGTCGGGTCGGTCAGGGGAACCCGTGGAACGGTGGCGATTTCCAGACGCTCGAAGCGATCGGCAACCGGGTGTATGCGGGCTGCCATTGCAACTACGAGGAGTACCGGGTTGGGGAGAATGTCCGCCGGCCGATCTCGTTCCTGCTCGCCTATGACGCCACCACCACCGATCTGATCCCGTCGTTCGATCCGCACATGCTGGCCGATTCCGGTCCGTGGGCGATCACCGAAGGGCCGGGCGGGTGCGTCTGGACCGCAGGTGAGATCCGCAAGTCCGGGTACGACAAGGTCGACAATCTGGCCCGCCTGTGTGACATGGTGAGCCTGGACGGGTCCGGCACCGATGTGGCGCCCGCCGCCACGTTCAGTTCCGGTCCCGGCTGGTACGAACTCGACCTCGGCCAGGTGCGGGGCATTGCCAACGTCGACGTCAACGCGAACCTCGGCGACCACTTCATCATGATCTCCGAGACCCCGTTCCGGAACGACAAGACCGCGGCCGAACTGGCCGGGATGGATGGCTACGCCGGTACCCGGATGCTCCAGACCAGTGAGGCCAACAACCGTCGCTGGTTCAACCTGCCGGGCCGGTACGTCCGGATCTACACCCGGGCCTCGGTCACCAAGGCCAATGTGGCCGTCCGGGTCACCGGCGCCCCCGTGGCCGTGGCCGACGGCGAACGCCCGTCGGTGCCCCGCGACATGGTGCTGTCCACCGACGGTTCGGACGCGGTGACGGTGAACTGGTCGGCGTCCACCGACAATGTGGGGGTGGTCCGCTACGACGTGTACCGGTCGTCGGCGGCGGATGGTCCCTTCGAGGTGGTCGGCACCGCTCCGGACACGACCTATGTGGATGCCGGCCTCGACGACGGGACGTACTGGTACTACCTTCGGGCCGCCGATGCGGCCGGGAACGTCAGCTGGCGGAACGGGATCCGCAGCGTGGAGGTGTCCGCCGGTGGGGCCGCCGTCGACACCGAGCGGCCGACGTACCCCCTGGGTCTCAAGCTGGCGGTGACCGACTCCACCAACGCCTCCCTCACCTGGACCGCCTCCACCGACAATGTGGGGGTCGTCGGTTACGACGTCTACCGGTCGACGTCGGCTGACGGGTCGTTCGAGGTGGTCGGTCGGGCGACCGACGCCGGCTACGTCGACTCGGGCCTGGCGCCGGGCGACTACTTCTACTACGTCCGGGCCGTCGATGCCGCGGGCAACATCAGTTGGCGGTCCAACATCGTGAACGGCACCTTCGGCTGATCCGTCACCGGGTACGCCGGACCCACTGGGGCCCGGCGTCCCCGGTGGGTCGTGTCGGCCCTCAGTCCGACGGCCCGCCGAGCAGGGGCTCGTCGGACGAGCGGATGTCGGCGTTGGGGATGCCGTCGGGATGGGCGGCGGAGACCTGTTCGAGGGCGCCGAGGGCGATCTCGAGGTGCTGCCGCTTGCCGGCCTCGTAGAACTCCCGGGCCGCCCCCTGCAGTTTGGGGGCGGCATGGCGGGGCTTGTCGGACACGCTGAGCAGGGTGGCGTTGGGGATCCGGTAGCGGAAACCGTTGGCGGCGATGGTGGCCGATTCCATGTCGACGGCCACGCAGCGGGCCAGGTCCATCGAGCGGACCGCCTCGGCCTGATCGAACTCCCAGTTCCGGTTGTCGGTGGTGTAGACCGAACCGAGTCGGAACACGACGTCGCGGTCCTCCAACTCGGCGAGCAGGAACCGGTTGAGGCGGTGGGTGGGGATCACGGGCACGGTGAGGGGCAGGACCTCGTCCATCACATGGTCGGCCCGTACGTAGGAGGTGGCCAGCACGAAGTCCCCCAGGGCCTGGTGGTTCCGGAGGCCGCCGCAGTGGCCGATCATGATCATGGCGTCGGGGCGGAGCACGGCGAGATGGTCGGTGATGGTCTTGGCGTTGGCCGGTCCCACCCCGATCTCGACCAGGGAGACCCCGCGGCCGTCCGGGCCCCGCTGGTGATAGGCCGGCATCTGAACCCCGTCCCGGTCCGGGCGTTCTGCGGTGGGGAACCGTTCGAGGAAGGCGTCGACGTGCATCCGGTAGTTGGTGAACAGTACGTGGCGCTGGAAGGAGGCGGGTGAGGTGCCGGTGTAGTGGGCCAGCCGGTCCATCGACAGGTGCATCCGCTCCGGGCCGAACAGGAACAGTTTCTTGGCCCTGAGGTCTCGGCCGCCCTCGTCGACCGCGGCGAACAGGTCGGGATCGTCGAACGACATTGCCGGCCGGGTGGCGTCGACGGTGATGCCGGCGCCCCGGGCCAGGAGGGATCCCAACTCCCGGCGCAGGTAGGGCCGGATCGCGTCGGGGTTGGCGAACTCGCCGTCGATCCGGGGGTTGTGGACCGACCACGGCCGGCTCACCTCGACCCGGGGGTACCAGCCGCCGGCCCACTCCTCGGCCATGGCGTCGACCAGTTCGTTCACCCGGTCCGGTTCACCGTCGACGGTCAGCTTCGCCACCGCGACGAGGGTAGCCGCCGCCGGGTCGGTGGTTGGATGTCGACCCGGGTCGCCCGGTGCTGCGGGGTCGGGCATGCTGGCGCGGTGACGACCGACGAGACCGAGCTCACCACCGACGTCGACCTGTGCCGGCCCAACGGCTCCCTCAACCCCGACGCACTGGGCTGGTCACGATGGCCGCGACATCGGGCCAACCTGGCCCCGTTCGCCGGGGGCAACAAGCGCTGGGACTACTGGGCGGTGCTGGCCGGGGATCTGGTGGTGAGCGTGCTCTACGCCAACATCGATGTGGGGGCCGGGGCCGAGGTGTGGTGGGCGGACCTGGCCACCGGCGCCACCGGCGGCGCCGAACTGGCCTCCCCCGATGCCGCCGCCTTCCCCCTGCCGGACCGGCCGGGAACGGCGCCGCTCACCGTCGACCGTGACCACTTCCGACTGGCCATCACCGAGGACGACGGGGGGACCCGGCTCGCGGCCTCCTGGATCGAGGCCGACGGCCGGACGGGGGGCCTGGACGTGTTGGTGGTCCAGCCGGTCGGTCACGAGTCGCTGAACGTGGTGATCCCGTGGGGCGGGCCATTGTTCAACTTCACGTCCAAACAGCACGCCCGCCCGGCCGTCGGGGAGCTGGTGGTGGGTGAGGAGCACCGCCGGATCGGTGGCGCGGCGGGGGACGCGTGGGGGGTGCTCGACGTGGGCCGGGGTCGTTGGCCGTCCCGGATCGTGTGGAACTGGGGCGGCGGGGCCGGCCGGTCGGGCGGGCACGTGATCGGACTCCAGTTCGGGGCCAAATGGACCGAGGGCACCGGTTTCACCGAGAACGGGTTCCTGGTCGACGGGCGGCTGACCAAGATCGGCCGGGAGCTGGACTGGACCTACGACTGGGACGAGCCGATGGCCCCGTGGCGGATCGTCGACCCCGGCGGGCAGCTCGACGTGACCCTCCACCCCCGGTTCGACAAGCACTCCGGGCCGTCCGGACCCGACGGGGGCACCGAGACCCATCAGGTGTTCGGCCGCTTCTCGGGCACGGTCCGGACCGATGACGGGATCGTCCACCGCTTCGACGACTTGCAGGGTTTCGCCGAGGAGGCCCGCAAGGTGTGGTGACCGGCCCCGGTCACCGGTCGGGATCGGTCGGGTCTTCCGGGCCCGGAGCGGGGTTGCCCGGGCCCGCCCCCAGGACGTCCGGGTCCGGCGCGGGGCCCCCGTCCGGGTGTGTGGTGGGATCCGCCGGGTCCGGCCGGTCGGCCCGGGGGCGGCCCCGCTTGGGGATCGGGGCGACGTTCCGGGGGAGCCGCCCGGAACGTCGAAGGGCATCCCGTAGCAGCACCTCCACCTGGGCGTTCACGCTCCGCAAGTCGTCCTCGGCCCACCGGGTCACGGCATCGTGGACACCGGGGTCGAGTCGAACCAGCACGGCCCGCCGTTTGCGTTTGCCGGGTCGGGCCGGGGTGGGATCGCCGTCGGCCATGCCGTCAGGCCGGCCCTAGGCGTAGAGGCCACCGGCGTTGAGCACCGGTGTGGTGTTGCGCTCCGAGCACAGCACCACGAGCAGGGTGGAGACCATGGCCGCCTTCCGTTCGTCGTCGAGGTCGACGATCTCGTCCCGTTCGAGCTGGGCGAGGGCGTTCTCCACCATGCCGACCGCCCCGTCCACGATCTGCTCCCGGGCGGCGATGATGGCCGAGGCCTGCTGGCGTTGCAGCATGGCCTGGGCGATCTCCGGGGCGTAGGCGAGGCTGGAGATCCGGGCCTCGATCACCCGCACCCCGGCGAGGGAGACCCGTTCGGCCGCTTCCTCGGCCAGGGATCGGGCCACGAACTCGGTGTCGCCCCGGAGGCTGATGGTGTCGTCGTCGGAATCGTAGGGGTGGCTCATCGCCACGTGCCGCAGGGCCGATTCGGCCTGGACCTCGACGAAATCGACATAGTTCTCGGCCGAGAACCTGGCCTTGGCGGTGTCATCGACCCGCCAGACCAGGATGGCGGCGATGTTGATGGGGTTGCCGTTGGCGTCGTTCACCTTGAGTTCGTGGGTCTCGAAATTGCGGACCTTGACCGACACCTTGGCCCGGTAGCTGAGCGGGGTGACCATCAGGAGGCCGGTCCGGCGGACGGTGCCGAGAAAGCGTCCGAAGAACTGGATGACCTTCGTGTCGCCTGGTGCCACCACGATCAGCGAGGCGAGGATCACGATGGCTGCCGCTACGAGCACGAAGCCGCCGGTCAGCCGGCCGAACCCGCCGTCCCCGGCGGCGAGGTCGATCGTGTCGGTCATGTCGTTCCCTCCGAATCAACAAGATATCTAATTGATATCACTTTTCTCGGCTCGGGTTACCGCGGGGTCAGATCGGCCGGGTCGGCCGTGTCGCCGTCAGCGGGCGGTGGCCGCCGACGCAGCGGTCCCGGTTTGGGCGGCGATGGTGGCCGCGAGCGCGTCCGACCATTGTGTGGGCTCGAGGTCGAAGGCGGCGGTGGCGGCTGAGGAGTCCAGCACATAGGGGTGCTCGAACTGGTGGGCGGTTTCCCGGAATTCCCGGAGCAGGGGGACGGCGGCTCGCCCGATGGCCATCACCGGGCCGGGAACGGTGGACAGGCGGGGCTCACGGGCTCCGGCCAGGGCGGCCGCATCGCCGGCCACCTGCCGCGTGGTGCGCGGTGGGGACGTGGGTACGTGCCAGGGCCGTCCCCAGCCGTCGTCCCCGGTGGCCAGCCGGGCGGCCAGGGCGCCGATGTCGTCGACGTAGGTCCAGGAGTGGGGGATGTCCGGGCCGCCGAGCGGTAGCCAGGCCCGCCGGCCGGCGGCGGCCGGGGCGATCACGAACTCGTTGAGGTAGCTGACGTGGGAGCCGGCCCCGGGCCCGAAGTAGTCGCTGGCTCTGGCCTCGGTGGCCCGGATCCGGCCGGCCTGGTGGGCGGCCAGGGCATCGGCCCACATCCGGGCCCGGATCTTCCCTTTGACGCCGTTGGGGGCGATCGGGGTCTCCTCGGTCATGGGGGCGTCGACGGGGCCGTAGAGGTAGAGGTTCGACACGGTGACCAGGCCGGCCCCGGTGCGGGCGGCCGCCTCGATCAGGGCCGCGGCCACCGGGGGCCAGTCGCGTGCCCAGGTCGAGTACTGGGGCGGGTTGACCGCGTTGATGATGGCCGTGGCCCCGGTGGCCAGGCGGCACAGGGCGTCGACGTCCGTTGCATCGGCGGCGACCGGACGGGCGGTGGATGCCTCGGGGACAGCGGTGCCGCGGCGGCTGGCCACGATCACGTCGTGGCCGGCGTGGCTCAGATGCCGGGCGGCCGAGCGGCCGATGGCGCCGGCGCCGACGATGAGGTGGGTGCTCATGGGGGGTTCCTCCGGGTGTGCGGTGGTCGTGGGCGGGATCGGTGATGAGATCACCGCTCTCGTATGAGTGCAGTGAACACCCATGGCGATCGAAAAGCAAGAGCAGTGATCACTTTTTGGATCTATGGTCTCGATTGGCTACATTCTCGTCGTGCCCCGAGTCGAAGGCATCCGGGCCCGCAACCGGGCCGCCATCGAGGCCGAGCTCATGGCGGTGGCCGGCCGCCACCTGGCCGAACATGGCGCCGCCGCCCTGTCGCTCCGGGCCGTCGCCCGTGATCTGGGGATGGCCAGTTCGGCGCTGTACCGCTATGTGCCGAATCGTGACGAGCTGCTCACCCGGCTCATCGTGGCCGCCTACGACGATCTGGCCGATCGGGGGACGTCGGCGGTTGCCGCATTGGACGACCCCGGTGACACGGTGGCGGTGTTCACCGCGATCGCCCACAGCGTCCGGAGCTGGGCTCTCGCCCATCCCCACGAGTACGCCCTGATCTACGGATCGCCGGTGCCCGGATACGACGCTCCGGCGGAGCGAACCACCCCGGCGGGGACCCGGCTGACGTCGCTCCTGATCTCGGCGGCCGGCGGCCTGCGGCCCCGATCCACCGACCCGGGCCAGGCCGAGCTGGATACGGCCGCCCTCGGGCCGTTGGTGACCGAAACCGGACCGGGGGCGAACGCCTCCACGCTCCGTCGCGGGATCACCGCCTGGACCCTGGTGATCGGGACCATCAGCGCCGAGATCTTCGGCCAGTACGGCAGTGAGATGATCGCCGACAGCGAGGCCATGTTCGCCTCCGCGGTCGCCGCCGCCGTGCATCTGCTGATCGGGCCGTCAGCACCGTAGGGCGACGTGGGGCCGGCCCCGGCCCCGGACGCGTCGATGCGGTGGCGTTGTCGCCCGGGCCCGCACCTGCGGCCCGGGACGGATCAGGTGCCCGACAGTTCGGCCACCACCGGGGCGAAGTCCTCGAGGACGTCGGCCGCCACCACCACATAGCTGAACCCGAACTCCTCCCGGCGGCGACGTAGATCGTCGGCCATCTGACCCGGCGAGCCGACCAGGGCGAGGGGGGAGGCCAGGCCCTGCTCGGCGGTGAGCCCGAACGCACCGGCAAGCTGGGTCGCCGTCTCCTGTCGCCGGTCGGTCACCTCCACCACGAAGGGTCGGACCTGGAGCTCGATATCGGGGAACCGGTCGCCGGCCCCGTCCCGTACCCAGCTCACCTTCTCGGCCACCCGTTCCGCCGTCACATCCGCGGCCATGGCCGCGGTGATCGCCCCCGCCCGCAGATCCGGGTTGACGCCGACGATGTCGGCCAGGCGCCCCGCGGTGCGCAGCATGCGGGGTCCGCCACCACCGATCAGGAGCGGGGGGCGGGGTCGCTGGACCGGCGCCGGGGTGGAGACGAGGCCGTCCACCTGGTAATACCGGCCGTGGTGGTCGGCGGCGGCCCCACTGAAGCAGGCTTCGAGCACGGCGACCGCTTCGGTGAGCCGATCGATCCTGATGCCCGGGGGGTCATAGGCCAGGCCGGCCTGGTCGTAGTCGGCCCGCATCCACCCGGCTCCGAGGCCCAGTTCGAGCCGGCCGTCGCTCAACAGATCGAGCGTCGCCGCCTCCTTGGCCAGGAACACCGGGTGGCGGTAGTCGTTGCCCAGCACCAGGAACCCGATCCGGAGCCGGTCGGTCACCGCGGCCACCGTGGCCAGGGCCGGCACCGGCGAGAACTGGTCGTCGAGATGGTCGGGCATGGTGAGGATCGAGTAGCCGAGGTCCTCGGCGGCACGCGCCGTCTCCACCCAGCCCGCCCGATCGGCCGCGCCGCGGGCCTGCACGCCGAACCGGAACGGGCGGAGAGGACCGGGTCGGACCGATCCGCCGGCCGCGGCGGGCGTGGACGGAGGGGGAGGAATCATGGCGGCAGCCTAGAGGCCGAGGGCCAACGGCTCGCGTGTATTTCGCGCGAGCAAGGGCCGAAGCCGGCCGACAGCTGGAGCCGCGGGGCGATGACGAGGGCCGTGTGGCGGGTGTTGGGCGCTCGGCAGTCGAGGTGGGCGCGGTGGGCGTTGGGGCGCGCGGTGGCGGCGAGGCGCGGGCGACTGCCCTGGCCCGGGGTGCTGCGGCCAGCGTCACGATCGGTGGTGGCTACCCCTCGTGCCCAGGGATCGGTTTCAGCCGTCGCCCCCGTCCCTGTCTTCGTGGGCGCCGGTGGGGGTGGTGTAGGTGTGGTGGTGGGGGGTGGTCCAGGTGTATCCGTGGGGTTGGGTGGTGAGGGTCCAGCCGGGGGTGTGTTTGACCTGGTGGTCGTGGCGGCAGAGGGGGGCGAGGTTTTG
>JBKDZN010000075.1:0-9271 GCA_047971245.1 Acidimicrobiales bacterium | reverse complement strand
GCTGATCGCCGCCCCGGCGGCCCGGCGGTCGGACCGCCGGATCCGGGCTACCGTCGGGTCATGGCGAGCGAGCTGCTGACCGGCGACCAGATCCGGGCCATGGACGGGATGGAGGATTGGCGGGTCGTGCACGCCGCCATCGAAACCCGTTACCGGACCGGCGACTTCGCCACCGGTCTGGTCCTGGTCAACCGGATCGGCGAGGCGGCCGAAGCCGTCAACCACCATCCCGACCTCACGCTTACCTACGGCCACGTCGGCGTCCTGCTCACCTCGCATGACGCCGGCGGCCTGACCCGGCGCGACGTCGAACTGGCCCGCACCGTCGGCGGGATCGCCGCCGAGCTGGGCCTGACCGCCGATCCGGGTTCGGTGCGCCCCTGATCCGGCTTCTGACCGTGGATCCTCCGAAAACCTGGAGCGGCCACGGTCAGAACGGGGTTCAGGGGCGGCAGCCGGCGCCGGCCAGGCGGTTCGACACCGCCCGCATGACCTGATCTGCCGTGTCGGTCGGGGTGTCGGCCAGATCGGAGGCCATGACCCGCAGCACCGTCCAGCCGTTGGCCGCGGCGGTGCGGTCGCGGCGACGATCGTCGGCCATGGCCTGGGTGGTGGCGTGCCATGGTCGCCCGTCGACTTCGACGATGACCGCCGCGCCGGGATGGGCGAAGTCGACCACGCCCCGACCACCATCGAACCACGGGGGCACGAACTGCCGGCGGAACCCGACGATCCCGCGGCAGCGCAGGAACCGGGCGAATCGGCGCTCCAGCATCGAGTCCCCGACGGGTTGGCCGTCGGTGAGGCCGGCAAGGAGGCGGCGCAGGCGGGCCGCTCCGGGCACGCCCCGCAGATCGACGTCGGCGCAGGTGCCGGCCAGCTCGTCCAGGGTCAACCGCTTGGCCGTCAACTGGGTCTCCACCAGGTGGGCCAGGCGTCGATTGCTGAGGGACGTGCCGGCCAGATCGAGCACCGTGCGGGCCGGCGCGGTGACCGGCAGCCCGGGGATCGGCGGGTCCGGGTCGAGCGTCGGCGGCCGCCGGGTCTCGTGAGCGACCACACCCGGTGGTTGGGAGCGGGTGGTGCCCCGACGAACGGTGAGATCGACGAGGTCACCGGGGGCGAACGGGCGGCTCATGCCCTGGATGGACCCGGCCGTGTGGTGTGAGATCACCGAGCCCGGGCTGGCTTTGACCGCCCGGAACAGTGGTGTGGTGGCATCACCCAGCTCGGGGATCTCGTACACGCCCGGCCAGACCGTGAGCAGGAACCCCGCCTGCACCCGGCCGGCCACCGAGGACGAGCTCAGGCCCTCGGCGAGCAGGTCCGCCCGGGTGACGACGCCGCCGGAGCGGGAACCGAGGGTGAGCATGATGACATTCGTTCGCCGGGCCATGTCCCCACCATGCCCCCGCCCGGTGACAGCCAAGCCCCGGCCGGCGGCGCCCGCGGAGGCCGCCGAGGGGCCCTGAGCCCGCCTCCGACCCGTTCTGGCCGTGACCGCTCCCAGAACTTGGAGCAGCCACGGTCAGAACCGGCGGGCCGGCGGGCCCCAGGGTCAGGGGCCGACGCGTTCCAGGGGGGCCCAGGCCAGAAGCAGGGTCTTCTCCCCCACCGACGGGAACCGGACCCGCACCTCGGTCTTGTCGCCGGATCCGGACACGTCGAGCACGATGCCCTCACCGTATTTCCGGTGGGCGACGTCGTCGCCGATCCGCAGGTCGAGCCCGGCGGCGCCGGAGGGTTGGGGACCTCGTGGGCTGAGGGCACTGTCGACCAACCGGTTGCGGCCTGAGAACGACGACGAGGCCGAGCCCCGCCCGAACACCGAACCGGTGCGCCCCCGCCGACGGCCCCGACTCCCCGCCGACTCCTCCAACAGCTCCTCGGGGATCTCACTCAGGAACCGGCTGGGTGGGTTGTACTGGGTGGAGCCGAAGATGTTCCGGGACCAGGCGTTGCTCAGGTAGAGGCGGTGTTCGGCCCGGGTGAGTCCCACATAGGCCAAGCGCCGCTCCTCCTCCATCTCCTCGGGTTCGGTCATCGACCTGAGATGCGGGAAGATCCCGTCCTCCAGCCCGATGATGAACACGACGGGGAACTCGAGGCCCTTGGCCGCGTGCAGGGTCATGAGCACGACCATCGACTCGTCACCGTCGAGATCGTCGGTGTCGGCCACGAGGCCGACCTGTTCGAGGAACTCGTCGAGCTCATCGAAGGCCTGGGCGAACCCGACCAGTTCCTGGAGGTTCTCCAACCGGCCCTCGGCCTCGATCGACCGTTCCTCCTCCAGCTCGATCACGTAGCCGGTGTCGGCCAGGACCGTCTCCAGCAGGGGTCCCGGCCCCCGTCCGGCCTCCTCCACGAAGCCGTCGTACAGCTGGAGGAAGGCGGCGATGCCCTTCAGGGCCCGGCCCTTGACCCCGGCGTCCTCGGCCAGGCGGAGGGCGTCGAGGAAGGTGTAGCCGTGCGCCGAGGCGTAACCGTCCACCTTGGCCACCGTGGTGTCCCCGATCCCCCGCTTGGGCACGTTGACGATCCGTTTCAGCGACACCTCGTCGGCCGGGTTGGCGATGGCCTTCAGGTAGGCGACTGCGTCCTTGACCTCCCGCCGGTCGTAGAACCGGGTACCGCCCACCACCTTGTAGGGGATGCCCACCCGCATGAGGTGCTCCTCGAGCACCCGGGACTGGGCGTTGGTCCGGTAGAACACCGCCATCTCGCCCCACCGGTGTTCGGCCGAATCGTGCAGGCGGGCCAGCTCACCGGCCACGAATTGGGCCTCGTCGAGCTCGTCGTCGGCCTCGTAGCGGATGATCTGCTCCCCACCCGATGATTCGGTCCACAACCGTTTCGGTTTGCGGCCGAAGTTGTTGGCGATGACGGCATTGGCGGCATCCAGGATGGTCTGGGTCGACCGGTAGTTCTGTTCCAGCAGGACGACGGTGGTGTCGGGGAACGCCTCCTCGAACTGGATGATGTTGCGGATGTCGGCGCCGCGGAACCGGTACACCGACTGGTCGGAGTCGCCGACGACGGTGACGTTGCGGTCTCGTCCGGCCAGGGTGACCACGATGTCGTTCTGGACCGGATTGGTGTCCTGGTATTCGTCGACGAGCAGGTGGGCGAAACGGTCCTGGTAGTGGGTGAGCGCGTCGTCGGCCGATCGCAGCACCCGGACGGTGTTGAGCAGCAGATCATCGAAGTCCATGGCCTGGGCCACTTCGAGCCGCCGCTGGTAGTCGGTGTACACCTGGGCGATCCGCTGCTCGATGGCCGCCGACGCCCGGTCGGCGTACTGGCCGGCGGTGACCCCCTCGTTCTTCGCCGCACTGATGCTGGCGTGCACCGCCCGGGGCTGGTAGCGCTTGGGATCGAGACCGAGGTCACGGATGACGTAGCCGGTGAGGCGGACCGCATCGGCCTGGTCGTAGATGCTGAACGCCGACGGGAACCCGAGGACGTGGCCGTCGCGGCGCAGGATCCGCACGCAGGCCGAATGGAAGGTCGACACCCACATCTTGCGGGCGACCGGGCCGACGAGCTGTTCAACCCGCTCCTTCATCTCCCCCGCCGCCTTGTTGGTGAAGGTGATGGCGAGGATCTCGAACGGGGAGGCACCCTGGTCGATGAGCCAGGCGATGCGGCGGGTCAGGACCCGGGTCTTGCCCGATCCGGCGCCGGCCACGACCAGGAGCGGGCCCCCGGTGTGGGTGACGGCGTCCCGCTGGGCCGGGTTGAGGCCGTCGAGGATCTCAGAGGTGTCCATGCCGGATCCAACCTAGCTCCCGAGCCCTAGCCTGAGTCCCATGAACGCGAAGGTGGTCCGCAACGTCGTCCGGGGATTCGCCATGGGTGCAGCCGACATCGTGCCCGGCGTGTCCGGTGGGACGGTGGCCCTGGTGCTGGGCATCTACGAGCGCCTGCTCGACTGCGTCTCCGACGGGGCCCGGGGGTTCGGTTCGCTGCTGAAGGGCGATACCGCCGGCTTTCGGCGGCGGATGGGCGCGGTCGACTGGTCGTTCCTGGTCCCCCTCGGCGCCGGGATCCTGACCGCCATCGCCCTCCTGTCGTCCCTCATCCAGCGACTGCTCCACGACCGTCCGGAGGAGATGGCGGGCCTGTTCTTCGGGCTCGTGATCGGCTCCATGGTGGTGGCCTGGTCGGCCCTCCACGAACGGGGAACCGCGGAGCTGACGGTGATGGCCGTGGTGGGCGCCATCACCTTCGTCCTGCTGGGCTTCCAGTCCGGCCTGGCGGTCGACCCGCCCCTGTGGGCCTACTTCGGGTCCGGGGCGATCGCCATCTGCGCCATGATCCTGCCCGGTATCAGTGGATCGTTCCTCCTGCTCATGATGGGGATGTACGCACCGGTGTTGGGCGCCGTCCACGACCGGGCCCTGGTCACGCTGGTGGTGTTCGCGCTCGGGGCCGCCATCGGTCTCGGGTTCTTCTCGACCGGGCTGCGCCGCCTGCTCGACCACTACCACGACCCGGTGGTGGCCGGCCTGATCGGGTTGATGGTGGGATCCCTGCGGGTCCTGTGGCCGTGGCCGAACGGGGTGGGGGTCGTGAGCGACGACGCCGCCGAGGCCGTCAGCGGCACCGCGCTCGGCTGGCCCGAACCCGGCCACGCGATCGTGCCCATCGTCCTGGCCGTTATCGCGTTCGTTCTGGTTGTCGGCGTGAGTCGGGCGGCTGAGCGCAAACCCGACCCGGCCACCGTCGGCTGACTCAGCGCAGAAACCGGGGCGTGGGACTTCCTCGCAGTCGTCCCCGAGCGGTCTGATTGTCGCGCCTTCAACCTGGTTCAAAGCCCTGCGGCAACGGAGCCCTCGCCACGCACTGACCAGGGAAAATATCGGCATTATTCTATAAATAACGGACGATCACGTCGGGTTCTTAACTATTCCGATATCGACGATATTCTTTGGAATCGGAATCCCAAATTTTCTTCCTAAGTTTTGCCATAAATACGCCGATAGGCTCTTGCCAAAATGTGGGCATTCGCAGTACGCTGATAGCAGAGTCGAATTAGGCGATACCGACTCCTATCACTCAATCCGCCGGGCGACCCGAAGCTGTGTCGGTGTCGGTGCGTCGCCCAGGTTCGTGCGCCTCCCTCCCCCAGAGGCGTACGCAGGGCTCCGTGCCGACGACCCACTCGGTCCCAAACGGGTCGTCGGTGCGGGGCCCCTCCCCGTGCCGACCGGCGCCTCCTGTTGGCGAGGAACCAGCGATGGCACCACCGTACGACGACCCGAAACCCTCCGACCGCCCGATCAGCCTCAACCTGGTCGACCTCGATCTCGACGAACTCGATGCCCGGCTCGAAGCCGTCCGCCAGGGCGGCCGGACCATCTGGCCCTGCCGGGCCAACGGATCATCCCCGGCCGCAACGTCGACCCGGGCGTGACCCGGCCGCGCCGCGAGGGGGCCGGATGAGGGTCCTCTTCGCCACGCTCGAGAACCACGGCTACGCGACGATGGCCTCCTACCTGGCCCGCCGGCTCGACGAGGCCGGTCACCAGGTGGCGGTGGCCACCGGCCACCGGGCCCGCTGGCTGTTCACCGGCGGCGCCCAGATCGTCCCCGCCGGTGCGGGCGACGTCAAGACCTTCGTGACCCAGGAATGGGCCGACGTCATCGGCAACGCCCTCCAGTACAAACACGTCGAACTGGCCCTCCGGTCCTTCCCCGCCGATCTGGTGGTGACCAGCGAGCTCACGTTCGGGGCCGCGGTGGCCGCGGCCCGGTTCGGGCTGCCGGTGGTCACCATGGGTTCGGTCGTGTGGCGCTACCCCACCGCCCAGGAGTCGGGTTCGCCCCTGGGGCACCGCCTCGAACGGCTGCGGGCCTACCACCTGACCGAGGCGCAGCACATCTACGACCTGGTCCGGGCCGGGCTCGGGGAGACCAGCCACGACAACCGCCCCTACCGCTTCCTGGGCGACCGGTACCTGCTGCGGGCCGGCGACCGGCTCCGACCCGAGCTGGCCGACGACGTCGACGAGCGGGTCCGCTGCGCCGGGGCCATGATGCCACCACCGGTGGGCACCCCGGGCCGGACCGTCGCCGGTGGCCGCTCGCGGGTGCTGGTCACGCTGGCCCGCACCTTCGGCGAGTTCGACCCGTGGCACGACATGGTGGACCCGCTGGTGGCCGGCGACCGGTTCGCCCTCGACATCCTCCCCGGCCGGGCCGAGGCCGTGGGTTGCCCCGGGGCCACCCACGGGCCCGAGACCGGGATCACCGTCCTGCCGGCCCTGGCCCCCGACGGGTTCTTCGACTACCGGGCGGCCGTACTCACCGGCACCTCGTGGCAGACCGTCTGCGCCCTCCGGGCCGGCCTCCCCGTCGTCTTCCATCCCGCCGGAGCCGAACAACCGGTGGTCGCCCTCGACCTGCACCGCCGGGGCCTGGGACGGGTGGTGGAGCGCCGGCCCGTCCACCCAGCCGATCTGCTGGCCACGATCGACCTGCGGACCGAGCGTTGCGTCGGCGTCAGCGATGAGCTCCGGGTCGACACCGACCCCGAGGTCATCACCGGCGGCTGGTCGTAGGCCCCGTCGCCCCGGCCCGGCGGCCCGGCCCCGCCGGATCGCTTCGAGCCACCGGATGCGCCATGATGCTTGCCATGGAGCATGTTGCCGGCAGAATCGCGGTCATCACCGGTGGGGGCGACGGGATGGGTCGGGCCCTGGCCCGCCTGCTCGCGTCGGAAGGCTGCCATGTGGCGGTGTGCGACCTGTTCGACGAACCCCTGGCCGAAACCAAGCAGCAGTGCGAGGCGGTGGCCCCCAGCGGTACCCGGATCACCACCCACCGGTGCGACGTGTCCGACGAGGCCCAGTTCACCGTCTTCCGGGACGAGGTGGTCGCCCAACACGAGACCGACCGGATCCACCTCCTGTTCAACAACGCCGGCATCGGTGGAGCCGGGAGTTTCGTGACCGACGATCGGGCGGCGTGGGAACGGACCTTCGGGGTCTGCTGGTACGGGGTCTACTACGGCTGCCGCACCTTCTTGCCCCTGCTCACCGCGGCCGACGAGGCCCACATCGTCAACACCAGCAGTGTCAACGGGCTGTGGGCGTCGATCGGGCCCGACACCCCCCACACCGCCTACAGCGCAGCCAAGTTCGCGGTGCGGGGCTTCACCGAGGCCCTGATCACCGATCTGCGGATCAACGCCCCCCATGTCAAGGCGTCGGTGGTCATGCCCGGCCACATCGGCACCGGGATCGCCGGCAACTCCTGGCTGGCCCACGGCGGACCCACCGACGCCGAGATCACCGAGCGGGCGGCCCGGTTCCGCAACACCGCCCCGACCTCGGCCGACGAGGCCGCCACCGTCATCCTCGACGCCGTGAAGGACAGCCGGTGGCGGATCCTGGTGGGGGAAGACGCCTACGTGGTCGACGCCGCGGTCCGTGACCGGCCCGAGGAGGCCTACGAACGCGAGTTCCCGGCCAGCTTCGGCGGCCACCTCGGCGCCCTGCTCGGGCCCCGCTGAGCACGCCGACCCCGGGCACCCGCCCCGCTCAACACCCCGACGGGATCAGCCCGCCCAGCCGCCCAGGTAGCCGATGGCGGTGGCCTCGTCGACCACCTCGGCGTAGGCGGCCTGCAGGTCGTCCAGGCTGGCCCGGTGGGCGGTCTCGTCACGATCACCGACCGCGTCGGCGACCACGATCGGCACCAGCCCGTGCTGCATGGCGTCGACCGCGCTGGCCCGGACACATCCACTGGTGCTGACCCCGACGATGACCAGGGTGTCGACCCCCCAGGAACGCAGGGTGCTGGCCAGGGGGGTACCGAAGAAGGCGCTGACGTACTGCTTCACCACCACCAGCTCGTCGGGGCGTGGACCCACGGCGGGCATGATCCGGTTGGCGTCACCGTCGCCCACCAGGGCCCGCAGTGCCGGCATCTTCTGGATGTACACACCGGCGTCGGCCGCGTCCGGCCCGTACACCACCCGGGTGTGGACGACGGGCACCCTGGCCGCCCGGGCGGCGCCGACGATCCTGGCCGCCGACTCCAGCGGCCGACGCGAGCCGATGTCGAACGGGCTGCCGGCCTGGAAACAGACCCGCATCAGGTCGACCGACGCCACGGCCAACCGGTCACCGGGCACCAGGTGGCCGGCCGAGCCCGGACGGGCGACGGTTCCGCTCGCGCTCACCGGGCTACCGGCGGCGGCGCCGAGCCGGACGGGCCATCCCCGCCGACGTCAATTTCGGATCTCTGTTGGATCCCCACCGGATCGACATCGGAATCGCCGCATCTCCGCCACCTCGCTGTGAAATTTGTATGCACCCCTCTGCTGTGCGGGCCTCGCGCCACTGAGCCCTGACCCTGGGTCGGATCGGCCGACCGATGACCGCCGAAGGCTTCGAATGCTACCACTTCCCCTTGTCGGACTCCCTGACGGTGCCCGGCATTCGCGGCCCGAAACGGGCGGCCAGGCACCCGCCGGGGACACCCCCACCCCGGGTCGGATACGGATCATTGCATACATCTCGCCGGACCAGGGGTGACGGCGGTCATTGTCCCCCGGCCGGCGCGCTGGTAGCTTTCCGCCTGTGACCGGGACCACGGCCCAGGAGGCTCCGCGCGCCGCCGAGGTCGTGTACCGAACGCTCCGTCAGGAGATCACCTCGGGCCGGCGTGAAGGGGGAAGCTGGCTCCGGGAGGGCGAGATCGCCGATGCGTTCGGGGTGAGTCGGACCCCGGTCCGCGAGGCCCTGCGGCGCCTCTCCGCCGAGGGACTGGTCCGCCACGAACCCAACCGGGGAGTCCGGGTCGAGTCCTGGTCGGCCGGCCACGTCGAAGAGATCTTCGGGCTGCGGGCGATCCTGGAACCCGAGGCCTGCGCCTTGGCCGCCCGGGCCGGCAACCTCGATCTCGTCGAGCTGCGCCGGTTGGCCGAGGCGATGGACAGGACGGTCGACGGTTCCGGCCCGGACCTCGGGGCCTTCACCGAGCTCAACGGTGCCTTCCACCGCCGGATCGGTGAGGGCTCCGGCAACGCCCAGCTGGCGGCCCGGATCGCCGCCCTGCTCGACGTCCCCTGGGGACCGCACGCCGACGCCCGGTGCTCCGAGCGCTCCCTCCGGCGTAGCCTGGCCCATCACCACGAGCTCATCGACGCCTTCGAGGCGGGCGACCCGGAATGGGCCGCAGCGGTGATGGTCTCGCACATCCGCGCCGCGTGGTCGACGGTCGACCACCGACCGGCCGACAAGGCCACCCCCCCCCCCCCCCC
>JBKDZN010000074.1:0-7136 GCA_047971245.1 Acidimicrobiales bacterium | reverse complement strand
CATCATCAGCTTGTCGTTGAGGGCCGGCTCCAGGATGGCCCGGCCCTCGTCGGCGTTGGTGCCGTCGAGGCGGATCACGATGGGGGCGTCGATCGCCACCCGGTTCATGGCTTCGAGGATGCCGTTGGCCACCTCTTCACCCCGGGTGATGCCCCCGAAGATGTTGATGAAGATGGCCTTCACCTCCGGGTCGTTGTTGATGACCTCCAGGGCCCCGGCCATCACGTCCGCGTTGGCGCCACCACCGATGTCGAGGAAGTTGGCCGGCTTGCCACCGACCTGGTTGACCACGTCGACGGTACTCATGGCCAGCCCGGCCCCGTTGGCGATCACGCCGACCGAACCCTCCAGGCCGACGTACTGCAGGCCCTTGTCGTGGGCGGCCTGCTCCCGCTCGTCGCGGGGCTGGGTGGCGTCGTACTGCTCGTAGTCGGGGTGCTCGTAGAGGGCGTTCGAGTCGAGGCTGACCTTGGCGTCGAGGGCGTGCACCTCACCCGACGGCTTGAGGATCAGGGGGTTGATTTCCACCAGGTCGGCGTCGCCCTCCACATAGGCGGTGTAGAGCTTCATCAGGATCCCGACCGCCCCGTCGGTGGCGGCAGGATTGAGGTTGGCCGCCTCCACCCAGGCCCGGCACTGGTCCTCGGTGAGCCCCACCACCGGATCGATGTGGATCCGGGCGATGGCGTCGGGGTTCTCCTCGGCCACCGTCTCGATCTCCACCCCTCCCTGGGCGCTCAGCATGCCGAGATGCTGCTTGGCCGACCGATCGAGGGTGAAGCTGGCGTAGTACTCCTCGGCAATGTCCGAGGCGTGCTCCACCCAGATGATCTTGACGATGTGGCCCTTGATGTCGAGGCCCAGGATGTTGGAGGCGTGGGTGCGGGCCTCGTCCGCATTGTTGGCCAGCTTGACGCCACCGGCCTTGCCCCGACCGCCGGTGTGCACCTGTGCCTTGACCACCACCGGGTAGCCGACCCGATCGGCGATGGCCACGGCCTCGTCGACATTGTCGGTGGCCGCGCCGTCCGACACCGGTATGCCGTAGGACGCGAAGAACTGCTTGCCTTGATACTCGAGAAGATCCACGGTGGAGGCCTCCGCCTCGATTCGACAACGTGTCTTTTCCGCCGAGCGGGCGCGTGATGCATCTCACCCGTCGCCGTCGACGGCTCGCCTGCCGGACCGGCCGGCGACCCTGCGATACTAGAGCGGTGGCCACAGCGACCGGCAAGACCCGGCAACCATGCCGGTAGCCCAATCGACGCGAACCCCGGCCCGTCAGGCCCTGCTCGTCGGGCTCGGCGCGCTCCTGGGGGTCATCTCGCTGATCTTCCTGATCACCCAGGCCGGGCGTCTGGTCGACTCCAACCTGGAGCTGGAGGTGGATCCGAACCGGGAGTTCAGGGCCGGCGACGCCGAGGGGCTGGCGCTGGCCATCGGGGAACAGGGACCGTTGCTCCTCCCCGACCTGGCCGGCGGCGACATCGACATCTGGCTCCAACACCTGAGTGACGATCCCGCCACCGGCTGGTACGCCTTCGTGGTCCGGCCCCCACAGGCGTCGCGGGACTGTGTGGCCGAGTGGCAGGCCGAGGCGGAGGAGTTCGTCGACGGTTGCGACGGTGCCGTCTACCCGGCGGATGGAACCGGTCTGCCCCAGCTCCCGGTGTCGGTGACCGAGGACGGTCAGGTGGCCGTGCTGCTGGGCAACGACCCGGCCGGCGACCCCGGTGCCGACTCGACCACCACGGCCCCGATGGGCGAAGGTGGCTCGTCCAGCGAGACCAACTGATCCCCGTCACCGGGGCGGAAAGGAGAGGGGTGATGACGGCGTCCCCGTTCGACCTGCTGGTGGCTCAGATCACCGACACCCACGTGCTCGAACCGTCGAGTACCGAGGAGCAACTGGTCGACAACAACGCCCGCCTGGCCCTGGCCGTGGCGGCCCTCAACGCCGAGCGGCCCCGACCGGACCTGGTCCTCGCCACCGGTGACCTGGTCAACAATTCGACCGCCGAGCAGACGGCGGTCTTCGCCGAGCTGGTCGCCCCGCTCGACGTGCCGATCCTGGTCCTGCCCGGCAACCACGACGACCGGGCCAGCCTGAAGGCCACCTTCGATCAGCCGTGGCAGGACCGCGGGGGCGACCACATCAGCTGGGCGGTCGACATCGGGCCGGTGCGGGTCGTCGGGCTCGACACCATCGTGCCGGGCCGCCCCGGCGGGAAGTTCGACGCCGAGAGGGAGGAATGGCTGACCACCACCCTGGCCGAGGCGCCGGATCGGCCCACCCTGGTGGCCATGCACCATCCCCCGTTCGTCAGTGGGCTCGAGGTGATGGACGCCATGGGTCTGCGGGGGATCGACGCCTTCGCCGCCGTGATCAGGGCCAACCCCCAGGTCGAGCGGATCCTGTGCGGCCACCTGCACCGCCCGATCTCCACCACCGTCGGGGGCGCCACCTGCACGGTGGGGGTGGCCACCATCGAACCCGTCGCCCTCAACCTCGGCCCGGACACCCCGATCGAGGTGGCCCTCGACCCCTACGGCTACTTCCTCCACGGCTACCGGGCCGGTGACGGTTCGCCCGGCCAGTGGATCAGCCACCTCCGCTACCTGGCCACCGGGGAACCCCCGGTTGTCCCCGAGTGGGCGGCCATCGTCGCCGCGGCGCGGGAGAAGGCCGCCGCGGCCGGGACCGGAGCCATGTCGGGGAGCGCGGCGTGAGCGCCGGGGACCGCCTGCCGGGAACCCCGAAACCCGCCTACACCTGGGCCGGCCACAATGGGGTCACCATCGCCGGTGACTCGTGGGGCGACCCGGACGGTCCGCTGGTCCTGCTCCAGCACGGCGGCGGCCAGACCCGTCACGCCTGGCGCCGGGCCGGGGAATTGCTAGCCGCCGAGGGGTACCACGCGGTAGCGATCGACGCCCGCGGCCACGGCGACTCCGACTGGGCCGCCGACCGGGACTACGAGCGGACGGCCATGGTGGCCGATGTGGCCGCGGTCATCGACGCCCTCGGCGGCGGACCGGTGGCCCTGGTCGGCGCGTCGATGGGGGGCAACACGAGCCTGGCCGCGGCCGGCGAGGGCGCCGTCGACGCCTCCGCCCTCGTGCTGGTGGACATCGCCCCCCGGATCCGGCCCGACGGCACCAAGCGGGTGGGCGAGTTCATGGGGCAACGGCCCGATGGGTTCGACTCGTTGGAGGAGGTGGCCGACGCCATCGCCGCGTACCAACCCCACCGGGAACGGCCCGACACTCTCGACGGCCTGGCCAAGAACGTCCGCCGCTCCAACGACGGCCGCTACCGCTGGCACTGGGACCCGGCCTTCAAGCAACGGCCCCATCTGTCGGGCGAGGCCCTGCGGGCCCGCACCCGCCGGCTGGAGGACGCGGCCCGCGCCCTGACGATCCCGACCCTGCTGGTGCGGGGCGGGCTGTCCGACGTGCTCGACGAGGCCGGAGCCCAGAGATTCCTCGACCTGGTCCCCCAGGCCGAGTACGTAAACATCACCGGTGCCGCTCACATGGTGGCCGGCGACCGCAACGACGTGTTCACCCACGCCGTGGTCGACTTCCTCCGCCGCTCGGTGCCTCCGGCATCGCGCTGATCCGCCGCTCAGCCCCGGCCCGCGGTTGAGCGCCGTCGTCGATTGATCCCGGGCCGGCGGTCCACCGCGCCGATTATTTATCGACATTCAATGCGCGTTAATAAGGAACTATCGCGCATGTGATCTACACGATCCCACCGCTGACGCCGGCTGATCGTTCGGTCCTGGCCGGCATCGACGCGCTGCGGGAGGAGCTCCGCTTCTACCTCCGCACGCCGCGCCGTTGGGATTGGACCCTCCGACGGGCCACGTTCGCCCGGGCTGTGCAGGGTTCGAACTCGATCGAGGGCTACCACGCCGGCGTCGAAGACGTCGCAGCCGTCATCGCCGGTGAGGACGCGGTCGAAGCCGACACCGAGACCGTCGCCGCGATCAGCGGCTACCGGGACGCCATGACGTACGTGATCCAACTCGCGTCCGATCCGCCCGAGATGAACGCGACCCTCCTGCAGTCGCTCCATTTCATGATGATGAAATACGACCTCTCCAAGCATCCCGGCCAATGGCGACCCGGGGCCGTTTGGGTGCAGGACAGCCGAGGCGATGTCGTCTACGAAGCACCGCCACGGGACCTCGTCGAAGATCTCATCGGGGAACTCGTCGCCGAGCTGGGCCGCGCCGACGCACCACCCATGGTCACCGCAGCCATGGCCCACCTGAATCTGGCGCTCATCCACCCCTTCAGTGACGGCAACGGACGAATGGCCGGATGCCTCCAGTCGTTCGTGCTGGCTCGTGACGGCATCCTGTCACCCGAGTTCTCGAGCATCGAGGAGTACCTGGGCAGAAACACGAGCGCGTACTACGACGCCCCTCACCGAGGTGGCCCAGGGAACATGGTCGCCCCATCGCCCGGCCCAGCCCTGGATCAGGTTCTGCCTCACCGCGCACTTCCGACAAGCCACGACGCTGTTGCGACGGATCCGCGAAACCGAAGCCCTCTGGGACCAGTGCGCACAGGTTGCGAACCACCATGGCCTGCCCGAGCGAACCGTTGGCGCGCTCTGCGATGCGGTACGAGGCTGGCGACTCCGCCGGTCGCTCTACGTGAAGATCACGCAGGAGTCGAACGGCGAGCCCATCAGCGAAAACATGGCCACCCGCGACCTCACCGCCATGACCCGGGCGGGCCTCCTGGTCAGCGTGGGCCAGAAACGGGGCCGCCACTACGAACCGTCAGGTCAGCTCCGCGACCTCTGGCTCGACATCCGTGCCGATCACATCCGCACACCAATTCCGGATCCGTACGTCGATCTCCTCGAACCGAAACTCCCCGGGATCGACTGATGCCCGTGAGCCGGCCACCAGCGGTGCCCACTCGCCGCGTCCCGCCCGACTTGGCCGATCTCGTCGCGACCGATGCGCGTTTCGCGATCCGCGGCGAGAAGGCGAAGGGTGGTCGGTCTTCGACAGCTGACCCGGCTGGCCGGGGCCCGGCTCAGACGACGTCGCGCAGGAAGCCGGTGACGGCCCGGTCGAAGCCGGACTGGTCGCCCAGGTTGACGGCGTGACCGGCGGCCAATTCCTGGACCCGGAGGTCGGGGATGCGGTCAATGGCCACCTCGGCGCCGGCGGCAAAGATCTTCTCGTACACCCCCCAGGTGAGCAGGGTCGGCACCGCCAGTTCACCCAGGCGGTCGGTGGCCGGGGAGTCGGGCACCGTGTGGCGCAACACCCGGGCGATCCCGGCCGGGTCGTGCCGCTGGTAGGTGTCGATCAGCGCCTGCTTGGTCGCCGGGGCGAGCCGCTTGGCGTGGTTGGGGTTGAGTGGGTTCTGGTCGAACGCGGCCATCCCCACCCGCTCCACCCGGGCCGCCTGCTTGATCGCGTCGCGGCCCAGCGACTCCCGGTTGGTGGTGGCGAACCCGGACTGGGAGTTGGTCACCACCAGGCCGAGTACCCGATCGGGGTGTCGCAGGGCGTAGTGCATGGCCAGGGCGGAACCGAGCGAGTGGCTGATCACGACCCAGGATTCGACGCCGAGGTGGTGGCGCAGCCGGTCGACGGCGTCGGCGAACCCAACCGGGGAGTACACCTCCGGGTCGGTGGGACTGGACCCCCCGGCGTGACCCCAGAGATCGACCACGACCGGTCGGCACACCTCCCGCAGGGCGGGCAGGTTGGGCCCCCAGTAGGCCATCCCCCCAGCCAGGAACCCGTGGATCAGCACGGCCGGCACCGCGGGCGCCCCCGGCCCGGAGGCCGCGGGGATGATCGTGTGGGCGAGCATCGGCCCCAGGTCGACATGGTCGGTCACACGCCGAGCGAACCACAGTCGGGTGGTCGTGGTCGAACACGGGCCGGGCCTGCCCCACGGCGGGCGCGCCACCGATCCCATCTTGTCAAATATGTAGATATCTCTATGTAGTGAAGAGCAACGTGGCGACCGGTAGGCTCCGGGCCCTATGGCCGACCCCATCCCGACCACCCCCGAGCCCGACCGCCGCCTGGCCACCACCCTGATCCGCGGCGGCCTGGAACGCACCCCGTTCGACGAGACGGCCGAAGCGATGTTCCTGACCTCCGGCTACGTCTACCCCTCGGCGGCCGAGGCCGAGGGGGCGTTCATGGGCAAGTACGAGCGCTACATCTACAGCCGCTACGGCAATCCGACGGTGCAGATGTTCCAGGAACGCCTGCGCCTCCTGGAAGGGGCCGAGGCCTGCCGGGCCACGGCGTCGGGCATGTCGGCGGTGTTCGCCGCCCTGGCCTCCACCGTGTCGGCCGGCGACCGGGTGGTCAGCTCCCGGGCCCTGTTCGGGTCGTGCCACGTCATCGTCGACCAGATCCTGCCCCGGTTCGGGGTGGAGACCGAGCTGGTCGACGGCACCGACCTCGACGCCTGGGCCCGCGCCCTCGAGGGCGGGGCGGCGGCGGTGTTCCTCGAGACACCGTCGAACCCCGGGCTCGAGATCATCGACCTCCCGGCCGTGGCTGCGTTGGCCCATGCCGCCGGGGCGAGGGTGATCGTCGACAATGTGTTCGCCTCCCCCATCCTGCAGCACCCGCTCGAACTGGGGGCCGACGTGGTGGTCTATTCCGCCACCAAACACATCGACGGTCAGGGCCGCACCCTGGGCGGGGCCGTCCTGGGTGATGCCGTCTGGGTGGCCGAAAAACTGGAGCCGTTCCTCCGCCACACCGGCCCGGCCCTCAGCCCGTTCAACGCCTGGGTACTACTCAAGGGCCTCGAGACCCTCCAACTCCGCGTCGAGGCCCAGTCGGCCCGGGCCCTGGAGCTGGCGCAACGACTCGACACCCACCCAGGCATCCGCCAGGTCCGGTACCCCGGGCTCCCGTCCCACCCCCAGTACCGGATCGCCTGCGACCAGATGTCCGGTGGGGGAACCGTGGTGTGCATCGACCTCGACGGCGGCACGCGGGCCGCCTTCGCCTTCCTCGATGCGCTCGAACTGTTCGACATCTCCAACAACCTGGGCGACACCAAGAGCCTGGTCACCCACCCCGCCACCACCACCCACCGCGCCCTCGATCCCGACGCCCGAGTCGCGGTCG
>JBKDZN010000073.1:0-9608 GCA_047971245.1 Acidimicrobiales bacterium | reverse complement strand
GGCCGACCCGTTCCTCGTGGTGGCCATGGCCGCCGCGGCCCGGGAGCTGGGCCTGCCCCACCATGTGGGCGTCACCGCGAGCGTCGACACGTTCTATGAGGGCCAGGGCCGGGTGGGTGGCGCCAACCCCCGGCTCCTCCCCCACCTGACCGACGTGGTCGGTGTCTACCGGCAGCTCAACGTGTTGAACTTCGAGATGGAAGCCGGAACCCTGTTCACCATGGGCGGGGTCTACGGCTTCCGTGCTGCCTGTGTCTGCGCCGTGATCGCGGCCCGCGCCGCCTCAGAGGCCGTCGACACCGGCGTCAAACACGATGCGGTCGACGCCGCGGTCCGGGTCGCCCTGGCCGCGGCCCACACCGGCCCTCCGGACTGAGACCGGCCGGTCACCGTGGCGGCGTGCCGACCAGGTGCTCGGCCGGCCGGGCCCGAGCCACCACATGGAGGCCGCCGTGACGGAACCCGAGCACCGGTTGGAGGCGGCCATCCGCCGCCGCGGCCAACCGCCGGTCGGGGCCGATGACCACCAGCCCCCATTCCGGGAGCCGTTCCCGGACCACCGCCCCGAGCCGGCGGTAGAGACCGGTGAGGCCGGCTCGCTCGTCCGGTGCCCCCGGGGGGCGGCCGGACGAGCGGCCGAGACGGCGACCGTACGGGGGATTGGTGACCACCAGGCCGGGGCCGGGGCGGGCCCGCAGGTGGGCGACCACCCGGGTGTCAACCTCGACCAGGTGGGCCACGCCGGCCCGCTCGGCGTTGCCGGCGACGATGTCGGTGGCCGACGGGTCCCGGTCGGCCATGACGATCCGAACCCCGCCCGGGGAGGCGCCGGGCCCGGTGGGGACCCCGGCCGTGACGCTGGCCCACGTGCCGGGTCGGAACGACGGCCAGGTCTGGAACGCGAAGCTGCGGTCCCCACCCGGGGGGAGACCGGCGGCCATGAGCGCGGCCTCGATACCGATGGTCCCGCTGCCGGCGAACGGGTCGATCAGGCCGGACCCCGGCGCCCAGTCCGCGGCCATGAGCACGGCTGCGGCCATGGTGGCCCGCAGCGGGGCCGGGCCGGTGGCGGTACGCCACGCCCGCCGGTGAAGCGCCTCACCGGACGCATCGGCCGACACGGTGACGGTGTTGCGGTGGATGCGGATCACGAACACCTGCTCCGGTTCGTCCACCGCCGGCGGTCCCACCACCTGGTGGAGCCGTTGGGCGATCGCGTCGGTGTGATACAGCTTCGAGTCGGTGCTGGTGACCCGGAACCGGGGAGCCACCCCATCGGCCAGGAACCGGCCCCAGTCCAGCCCGGCCGCCCGTTCCTGCAGGCGGGCGAAATCGGTGGCCCGGAACGTGGCCAGGCGAACCAGGACCCGGGTCGCGGTCCGGAGCCACAGGTTGGCCGCGTAGAGATGCCGATCGGTGGCGGTGAACGCCAGGGTGCCCGGACCGGCCGGACGGGGCCGGCAGCCGAGCGCTCGCAACTCCGCCGCGGTCTGGTCCTCCACGCCCGGTGGGCAGACGGCGGCGGCGTCGTGGCCCCGGCCGGCGCCACCATTGGATTTGGGTGCCATGATGCATCGGAGCCTATTGGCTTGGTCACCGCGCCGGCCGCGATACCCCCGGCGGCGTCACCGGGCCACAATGAGGTCATGGAGCTCTTCGAGGTCGAGACCGAGCAGACGATGAGCCGGGAGGAGGCGGCGGCCAAACTCCGGCAGTTGGCCGACTCCCTGGAGCGTCACAACGAGGTCGAGTTCTCGCTCGGCGGCATCCCCACCCGACTCAAGGTCCCGAACCAGGTCACCCTGGAGTTCGAGATCGAGGTCGGCGACGAGAGCAGTATCGAGGTCGAGATCAGCTGGTGATCCCAGCCGTGCCGACGACTCGTCGGTGCGCATGCCATGCTGGGGGCCGTGATTTTCTACTGGCTCCTCACCGGCTTGTTCGTGGGCATGATCGCCCGCCTGCTGACTCCGGGACGAGCCCGGCTGGGCTGCTTCGGCACCAGCTTCCTCGGCATCCTGGGCTCCATCGTCGGCGGGACGATCGGCAACCTGCTCGCCGGGTTCCGCTTCGAGGTGGCCTCGTCCGGGTTCGTCGGATCGGTACTCGGCGCCATGCTGCTCCTGATCCTGGCCCGGGTGTTCGGGTGGGGTCAGCCCCCAGCCCGGTTCGAGGACGATCTCGACGTGCGGCGCCGCGGCCGACGCCGGTACTGACCCTCCCCGAACGCCGTGCTCAGCGGCGGAGCGCCGTGGCCCGGAGGCCACGCTCGATGAAGGTCGGGTCGCCCAGGCGGTGCCGCAGCTGGCGCTCCAGGGCCGCGATGGGCACCAGGTTCTGGGGGGCGCGGCTCTCGGTGTGGGGCCGGGACGCGAACCGGGGCAAACCGCCGCTGAGCCGATCGGCCCGAGCCACCGCCCCGTCCACGCCGGTCAGCTCGCCGACCGCGGGCAGCTCCAGCCGGACGATCCCGGCCAACGGATGGGTGACCGGCCCCGGCAGGCGGAGATACCACGACCAGCGCGGGAACCGGCCCCCGATCCGGAACAGTGGTGAACGCTGGCCGGGGTCGAGGCGACCGATCACCCCCAACGGTCGCCCGTCGAGGTACTGGACCTGCTGGGTCTTGATGTAGCCCACGGTGTCGGGGTCGTCGCGGCCCCGGAGGGGACCGTCGAGGACGGTGAGGACGGGCCCGGCCGGCTCGACGGCGGCCGCGACCGCCACCTCCAACCCGGCCATGTGGGTGTCGATACTCAGGTACAGGGCCTGGTCATCATCGTCGGTGGTCGGATGCAGCCCGTACACGCCGAGCCCGGGAACGGTGATGTCGGTGGCCGCGCCCGCCGCGGTGTGCAGACCCCGGTCGACCCGGACACCGACCACCTCGGCCGAGCCGGGACGGCAGACGACCGCCCCGGCGGCCACGCTGGCGCACAGACCGGGCCGGGACGACACCGCGTCGTCCCCGGGGTCGGATTCGTCGAACGGTCCGGCGGCCGGTGGCCGGTCGACGATCCACACCCGCGCGTCGACCCGGCGGACACCGTCGACGAAGACCATGGTCTCGACCGGGGTCACCGGCTCGACGGTCACCGGCGCCCACTGATCGGGCCTGACCTCCACTCCGGCGTCGACGGGGCCACCCGCCTCCTCGGTGCCGCCGGTGACCGACGAGCCGTAGCCCGGATCCCAGGTGTCGAGGGCGAAGCGCATCGGCGGCCGTTCCTCGGCTGCGGGGAGCCGCCGGTCGGACCGAGCGTCCCGGGCCACCGGGACCGGGTCGGGAAGATCGAGGGGGAGGGTGGGGGCGTCGGCGTCGATCGAGGTCATACCGGGCTCTCTTCCGGAACGGGCAGCGGGAACAGGGTGGTCGGGGGTCGGGCCGTCACCAGTCGACTCGTTCCACCGTCGAGCTGTCGGTACCCTTGCGGACCTCGAAGCGGACCGGCATCCGGTCGGCCAGATCACGCACATGGGTCACCACCACCACGAGACGGCCGGTGGCCGACAGTTCCTCGATGGCGGTGGCCAGCACGTCGAGGGTGTCGGCGTCAAGGGTCCCGAAACCCTCGTCGAGGAAGATGGCGTCGAGGCGGGGGGCGTCGACCGGAGCCAGTTCGGCGATGGAGTCCGCCAGGGCGAGGGCCAGGGACAACGAGGCCAGGAACAGTTCACCGCCCGACAGGGTCCGCACATCCCGCCGCTCGTCGGCATTGGCGTGATCACGCACGGCGAAGGCGCCACCCACCGCCTCCAGCGAATACCGACCGCCGGACAGTTCGAAAAGCCGCACCGTGGCGCGGGCCACCATGTCGTCGAGCGCCTCGGCCAGCAGCCACCGTTCGAATCCCTTGGCGTCGAGGTGCCGGCCCAGGGCCTCGTCGACCGCCCGGTGGCCCTCGACGGTTTCGATGGTGGCGGCCAGTTCGGCCGCCTCGGCCCGCTCGTCGACCAGGCGGGCGACCGTCGCCGCGGCGGTCGCCTGGCTGGCGGCCAGCCGCGATGGCAGTTGTTCGGCTGGGGCATCGACGCCGACCGCGGCGGCCCGGGTCGTGGCGGCGGTGAGCGCATCGGCTTTGGCGGCCGCAGCCTCCCGGCCCGCCGCGGCCACGGTTGCCCGCCGACCGGTCAGCTCGTCGGTCTGGCCGGCCGCCCAATCGGCCAGCGCCGTCCAATCGTCCAACAGGCGTTGGCCGGCCGGGGTGGGGGGCCCGAGGGCGGCCACCCCGTCACGGCGGGCGGTGAAACCCTCGGCGTGGACCTGTTCCGCCTCCCGGGCCTCCTGGTGGGCGGCGTCGGCGGAGCGGAACGCCGCGTCGGCGGTTCGGGCGGCGGCGGCGGCCGCCGCGGCCGCGTCCCGGGCCGTCCGGGCGGCAGCGGCCGAGGCGATCAGCTCGTCGAGCGGGGCGAGATCGGCCACCCGGGCCGCCAGCTCGCCGCGTCGTTTCGTGCGCTGATCATGCTCGGCGACCAGGGTGCGGTGGCTGACCTCGGCGTCAGCCACACGCCGGCCGGCCTGGCGGGCCGCCGTCCTGGCCGTCTCGGCCCGGGCCCGGCCCGAGGCCAGATCGTCGTCGGTGACCAGGCCGGGATGGGTGTCGACCGTTTGTCCGCACACCGGGCAGTCCTCGCCCACCTCGAGCTGGGCCCGCCAACCCGCCGCGTCGGCGGCCCGGTTCGCGGCCCGCAGCTCGGCCTCGACGGCGTCGGCCACCGCGGCCGTCTCGGCCTCGACGGCCCGCAGCTCGTCGAGCCGCCCGCCGGCGAGGTCGCGTTCGGTGGTCAGGGCCCCCAGGTCGGTGTCGAGCTCGGCCAGATCCTGGTGGGCGCGGATCCCGTCGTCGAAGGATCGGGGGTCTCCGGCCTCGTCGGCGGCGGCCTCCGCCCGTTCCCGGTCGATCCGGGCTGCGTCGGCGGCCTCCTGGGCCGTGGTGCGGGCGGTGGCGGTGGCGGTCACGGTGCCGCCGATCGTCTCGAGCCCGTCGGGAACCGCGGTGTCGGCCAGGGCGCGGAGCAGCCGGTCGATGTCCTTCACCTGCTCCCGCTGGTGGACCAGTTCTCGTTCCCGGTCGGCGGCGACGGCCAGCGCGTCGGTCACCCGATCGGCCGCCTCGGCGAGGGCGACCACCGCCGCCTCGGCGGTCCGGACCGCGTCGTCGGTCGCGTGGCTCAGCCGCTCGGCGTTCTGGCGATGCACCACGAGCTGGGCGCCGAGGGTGGCGGCCCGCTCCCGGGCCGCCACCCCCATCCGGTGGTAGATGTCCACCTCCAGCAAGCGGCGGAGCAGCTTCTGGCGGCTGGCCGGATCGTCGGTGAGGAACTCGGCGAAGGCGCCCTGGGGCAACACGATGGTGCGGGTGAACTGCCCGAAGTCGAGGCCCAGCAGGTCGGCCATCGCCGCGTCGAGCTCCTTGACCGACCCGGCCAGCACCTCGGTCGATCCGTCATCCAGCTCCCGTTCGAGCCGGGCCTCCCGGGTCGATGCCCGCAACGATCCATCGTCGGCCGGTTTGAGGCGGCGCACCACCCGCACCACCCGGTAGCGGTGGCCGGCCAGTTCGAAGTCGTACCGGACCTTGGCCTCGGTGGCCAGCTGGTGGATGACCGGGGCGACCAGGCCGGCGTGGTCGTAGCGGGCCACCGAACCGTAGAGGGCGAAGGTGATGGCGTCGATCAGGGTCGATTTGCCCGATCCGGTCGGGCCGACCACGGCCACCAGGTCGAGGTCGTCGAACACCACGTCGGTGGGGTGACGGAACGCGCCGAACCCCTCGATCCGGATGCGGACCGGCCTCATGCCGGCGGCCCGCCCGGGCCGCGGTCATCGGTCCCGTCGTCGGGGCTGACCAGATCGTCGTGGAGGGCGTCGAAACCCGCCTGGAGGCGGGGGTCGTCGACGCCGCGTTGGTCCAGGTAGTCGGCGAACAGTTCGCTCGGGGTGCGGCCCCGGCGGGTCATCGCGGCGGGGCGGGCGTCGTCCGGCGCGGTGACCCGCACCTCGACCACCCCGTCGCCCAGACGGGCACGGATCTCGTCGGCCATGCCCACCCGGGCCTTCTCGGTGACGATGACCCGCAACCAGGCGGCGGGGTCGTCCTCACCGGTGAGATCGTCGGCCTGGTCCATGAGATCGGCCATCGTGCCCTTCAGGGTCCGGAGACGCCGGCCCGCCTTCAACGCCCGGCTGGTCGCCTTGGCCGGCAGGCCGGGCTCGGCCGAGACGAGGGTGACGCTCTTGGCCTCGTCGACCTCCCCGAAGTCGAGCGCCAGGGGCGAGCCCGGGTAGTGGATGGCCGTCGGCCCGGGCACGGCCTGGGGTCGATGGAGGTGGCCGAGGGCCACATAACTGGCGGTGTAGGGGAAATCGACCGCGGACACCCCGTACTCCTCCACCAGATGGGCGGGCCGCTCCCCGCCCCCGGCGGCGGCACCGGTGACGAACAGGTGGGCGGCGATCACGTTGACCGCCTGATCGTCGAACCCGGCGGTCAGGGCCTCGATGACCACCGCGAGCCGGTCGGCGTAGGTCTGGGCGTTGCGATAGGCCGGATTGTCCATCAGGGCGTCGGAACGCACGATGGCCCGCTGGGACACGAAGGGCAGGCAGGCCACCCGCACCGGGGTGCCGTCCTCGGTGGTATGGACGATCACACCCCCGTCGCCAGGGGCCCGGGGCGACGCCACCACCGACACCCGCCCCAGGGCCAGCAGGGGGGTCACGGCCTCGAGACGGCGGGGGGCGTCATGGTTCCCCGCGATGACCACCACCGGGGCCACCTCGGCCAGGTCGAGCAGCCCCCGATAGGTGATGCGCTCGGATTCCGCGGTCGGGGCCGCCGTGTCGAACAGATCCCCGGCCACGACGACCAGATCGACCTGCTCATCGGCGGCGATACCGGCCATCTCGGCCAGCACGGCCTGGTGCTCCCCGGCCCGGCTGCGACCCCGGATCGCCTTGCCCACATGCCAGTCCGCGGTGTGGAGCAACCTCATCGTCGGGATCCGGACGCGTCGGTCATCAGCTGGTCAACCCGGCGAAGGGATCGTCCGAGGCGTTCGACGGGGAACCGGACCCCTGGCCATTGCCCTCCCCCCCGTCCGACGTGCCCATGGCCGTGCCCGATCCGGCCGCCCCCGCGGCCAGGCGGCGACCGGCCTCCGCGGCCCGGGTGGCCCAGGCCGGGAAGGGGAACTCGACCAGCAGGGGCACCGGCAGGCGGGGCTGGGCCAGGTACATCGAACCGGGTTTGAGGATGGTGGCCCGCTGGCGCTGGACCGGGGGGAGGAAACCGTATTCGTCACGGCGGGCCTCGGCGGGATCGAGCCGACCGACCACCCGGATGGCCGAGTTGGCCACCACCCGGCGCTCCACCTCACTGGCGGTCTGCTGGGCCCCGATCAGGATGATCCCCAGCGACCGACCCCGCTCGGCCACGTCGAGCAGGATCTCCTTGATGGGGCTGGAGGAGTCGCGCGGCGCGTACTTGTTGAGCTCGTCGAGCACCACCAGTTGCAGGGGTTTGGCCTGACCCGATGCCTCCTTGGCCTCGAAGGCCTGGCGGAGCACCACGCCGACCACAAACCGTTTCGCCCGGTCGTGGAGGGCATGGATGTCGACCACGGTGACCTGGTGGGCGTCGAGGTCGAACTGGTGCCGGGCGGCCGCCCCGATGTCGGCCCGGATCAGGTGCTCGACATGACGCCGAGCCGACGCGAGACGCCGAACGAAGGCGTTGACCGTGCCGGTGCCGACGGCCCGGCCGGTCCAGCGCTGATCGGCCATGGCGTCGGGGTCGGGGGGAACGATCTTGTCCTCGATGGCGTCGACCAGTTCGCCGAAGGTCCGGATGGTGCGGCCGTCGAGACGCACCGCGCCGTCGCCCACCTCGGCCAGCTGGGCCAGCTGGGCCGTCACCGACTGGACCACGATCGTGTACTGCTGGCGCTCGTCCTCGGCGTCGGAGAACAGGAACGGCAGGAGCTGCTGGCGGCAGAATTCGGCGATGGTCCAGAAGAACGGTTCGACGCCCAGCTTGCGGGACCCGGTGGCCGGGGTGGCGTTGGGGTCCCCCTTGCGGGGTGGGGCGAGGATCCCGACGTCGCGGAACGACCGGGCGGGGAGGCCGATGTCGGTGTAGGTGGCCGCCCGGTCGGGGTCGAGGGCCACATTGTCGTGGTCGAGGAACAGGAGATCTTCACCCTTGACGTTGAAGATCAAGGCCTTGGTGTTGGCCGCTTCGGCCCCCAACACCCCGGAGTTGAACAAGGAGTACAGCAGGAAGGTGGCGTAGCTGGTCTTGGTGGCCACCCCCGAGATCCCGGAGATGTTGACGTGCGCCCCCTTGGTCCCGTCGACGAAGTCGAGATCGAGCACCACCTGCTCCCCGCTGCGGGACAGGCCGGCGGGGAGCTTCCGGTCGATGTCGTCGAACGACAGGGCGATGTCACGGTCGACCCCGGTGGCGAGACGGACCTCGGCCCCCGGGGTCGGCGGCACCAACACCTCCGGTTCGAAGCGGGTGGGCTGGACCAGGGCGGCCTCGCTCACGTCGGCGGGAAGGACCCCGTCGGCGATGAGGAAGACATCGCTCTGGAAGCGTGCCCCCTCGTGGCGGGCCCGGACCTGGGTGACCACCCCGTAGATGGCCACCACCTGGCCTTCGGGCAGGATCCGGTCGACGGCCACGACATCGTCGAGCTGGAGGACCTGCTTTGGGTCGACCGCCACCCAGAACTCGAGGGGCGTGGCGTCGTCGATCCCGATGACTCGACCCACCACCGCGGGTTGGGGGGCTTCCATCCTGTCGAGGCTAGAGCCTGGGCCGGTCCGGTCCGGCGACCCTCACCCGGTCCAGGGTCACCGAGCCCGTCCCAGCAACCGCCAGGGCCGAGCAACGAGCACGAACACGACGGCGAAGACAACCAGGGCGCCGGGCCCGAAGCTGGATTCCACCTCGAAGCCCCCGCCGGGGAGCTCCCGGTAGCGCACCGTGCTCCACAGGAACGGGAACAGGGTGCCCTCGGCCGAGGTGGCCCCGCCGTCCATCACCCCCGACGCCCAGTTGAGGGCGGCGAACATGGCCAGGAGCAGATACCCCGCCGTCACCGACAGGGCGACGGTCAGGCCCATGGTCCAGCGGACCGTCCGGCTGTCGTCGGAGGCGAACTGCTGGGCCAGGGTCCGGGTACCGCCGATGTCGTCGAGCGCGGCCTCCACCCCCTTGTGCTGGACGGCATCGACCAGATTGGCCCGCAGCTCGGAACGGATGGCCCGGCGGCGGGAGCGGCTCACGTTGGCCAGGTCGAGCCAGAAGTCGAGGCGGAACAGGGCCCCTTCGATCCGGATCCGGTCGACCACCTGCCTGCTGCGGCACTGACGAGGAACATGCACGATGGTCGATGAAGCTGCCGGAACCGATATGGTTGCCGGCGATGCCGGGACGGGGCCGGGCGGACCCGGCATCAGGATCGAGGTGGCCTATGAGCGCTCCGCGGAGATGCGCGGCACCGGGCCGGTGAAGATCGGCTGGATCCTCAACAACGACAAGGCCGGCGTGATCTTCTCGCCGCCGGAGCGGGTGCGCTCGGTGGAGATGTCGAAGCGG
>JBKDZN010000072.1:0-33464 GCA_047971245.1 Acidimicrobiales bacterium | reverse complement strand
GGGCCGGAGCGGGCCGGCCAACACCGCCGCCGGCGGGGCGGGCCGGGGCACCCCGATCAGCTTGATCGGCCAGGCCTGCTGGAGCGACGCGTCCACCATGACGAGCTGGTGGCCGCCGGTGTCGGCCACCACGATCCGGCCGTCCGGGAGGCCGCATGCCCCCATCGGGCGGTCGAGGCCGGACGCGCCCAGGGTCTTGATCCGCCGGTTGGCCAGCCGCCGGAGCCGGTTGTTGCCGGTGTCGACGATGATGATCGACCCGTCGTCCAGGACCACCAGATCGCTCGGTCGTTGCAGGACGGCGGCGTGGGCGGGGCCGTCGGCCATGCCGTAACGGAACTCGTCGTTGCCGGTGATGCTCGCCACCCGGCCCCGGTCGGTCAACAACCGGACATTGCTGGACGCCGCATCGCAGAAGACCAGCCCGGCCTCGGTCCGGGCCAGGCCGCACGGCTGAGCCAGGCTGGAGGCCTCGGCGGAGCCGTCGCGGTGCCCGGTGACCCCCGACCCGGCGATCACGCCGACGGTGAGACGATCGTCGACGTCGCCCCGAAGCCGGTAGATCTGGTCGCGGCCGGCGTCGGCCACCACGATCGACCCGTCCACATCGAACACGACGCTGGTGGGGGCGATCAGGTCGCTGAGCAGTGACCGCCGGGTCCGTCCGATGAGGTCGAGCTCGATGAGCTCCCCGGTCCGGCCGACCGCCAGCACCCGCTCGTCCCCTTCCGCGGCCACCGACACCGGCTGGGGTATTCCCGTCACCTCGATCCGGGGCACGGCCCGTCGACCGGCGTCGTCGAGGGCGAGCACGAGGATCCGGTCATGACCCGTGTCCGCCACGACCAGGGACCCATCGGCGGTCAGGGCCACCCCGTTCGGGAAGGCCAGGGGCGTGTCGGGCATCGGCTCCGGTGCGACCAGCCGGCCGGGGGCGTGAGGATCGGTGTCGAGCCGGCCGAGGTCGAGCTCGCTCACCCCGAGGGCGACCGCGTCGGTCAGGATGCCGGGCTCGCCGAGGCCGGCGTGCATACCGATCGTCCGGCCGTGACCGTCGATGACCACGGTGGCCGGCCAGCCGTCGGGGTTGTACCGGTTCCAGGTGGCCGCATCGGGATCGTGGAGCACCGGAACGGTGATCCGGCGCTCGGCCATCACCGACCGGAGCGGGGCGACGCCGTGCTCGTACCCGAATCGCGGGGTGTGGATCCCGATGGCGGCGACCGCCGGTTGGTTCTCGTCCACCAGCCGGATCACCTCCCGCATCCTGATCAGGGAGGCCTCGCACCCGTGCGACCAGAACAGCAGGATCACCACCCGGCCGCGCAGGGCGCCGAGATCGACGGGGTCCCCGTTGAGCCAGGAGTGGCCTTCGAGGGGCGGGGCGGGGTAGCGCACGGTCTCCCCGTCGGCCGGCCCGTGGCGCACTTGAGGCGGTCACCCGGCGGCCGGATCTGGGTGGCGGAGGTGTCGTCGGGCTATGTTGCCGGTGACGTCGGTCGCAACGCGAAGGAGCGGGCAGTGAAGGTCCCCTTGACGATCAATGACTTTCTCGACCGGGCGATCTCGGTCTATCCGGACCGGGTCGCCATCGTCGACGAGCCGGATCAGGTGGCACCGCCGGTACGCGATCTGACCTACCGGGATCTGGGCAACGTCCGCCGCAGGATGGGTGTGGCCATGGACAATCTCGGCATCGGTATGGGTGCCCGGGTCGCCATGGTGTCGCACAACTCGTCGCGGCTGCTGGCCTCGTTCTTCGGGGTCGGGGGCAACGGCCGGGTGTTCGTGCCCATCAACTTCCGGCTCGGTGCCGACGAGGTCTCCTACATCGTCGATCATTGTGGGGCCGAGGCCCTGTTGATCGACCCGGAGCTCGCCGATGACCTCGCCGGGGTGGACTGCAAGCACCGGTGGATCATCGGCAGCGAGGCCGACGAGGTGTGGACCGGCACCGACGGCGAGCCCCAGCCATGGACCCCGGACGAGGACGCGGTGGCGTCGATCAACTACACCTCGGGGACCACGGCGAGGCCCAAAGGGGTCGAACAGACGCACCGGGCCCGCTGGACCAACGCCGTCACCTTCGGTTGGCACGCCGGGGTCAACGACCGCGACGTCTACCTCCACACCCTGCCGATGTTCCACTGCGACGGGTGGGGCATGCTCTACACGGTCACCGGCATGGGCGTGAAACACGTGGTGCTGCGCAAGGTGGACGGGACAGAGATCCTGCGCCGGATCGACGAGCACGGGGTGACCCTGATGTGCGGTGCGCCGGCGGTGTGCGCCGCGGTGCTGGATGCGGCCGAGACGTGGGACGGCGAGATCCCCGGCCGGGACAAGGTCCGCATGATCGTGGCCGGCGCCCCGCCCCCCACCCGCACCATCGAGCGGATGGAGGCCGAGCTGGGTTGGGAGTTCATCCAGATCTACGGGCTCACTGAGACCGCCCCCCTGCTCACCATGAGCCGCAACCGCCAGGAGTGGGACGACCTGTCGGATGCCGACCGGGCCAAGAAGCTGGGCCGGGCCGGCGCGCCCGCCATCGGGATCTCCCTCCGGACCAGCGAATCGGGCGAGATCCTGGCCCGGGGCAACCACATCCTCCAGGGCTACTGGGACAACCCCGAGGCCACCGCAGAGGCGCTTGAGGGCGGCTGGTTCCACACCGGCGACGGAGGCTTCGCCGACGAGGAGGGCTACTACTCGATCACCGACCGCAAGAAGGACGTGATCATCTCCGGCGGCGAGAACGTCTCGTCGATCGAGGTCGAGGACGTCCTGTTCTCCCACCCCGACGTGAACGAGGTGGCCGTCATCGGGGTCCCCCACGAGAAATGGGGGGAGACGGTGAAGGCCCTGGTCGTCCTGGCTCCCGGCTCGACCGCCACCGAGGAGGAGCTGATCGGCTACTGCCGGGACCGGCTCACCCACTACAAGTGTCCCACCACGGTGGAGACCCGTGACTCCCTGGAGCGGACCGCCACCGGCAAGCTCCAGAAGTACAAGTTGCGGGCCCCCTACTGGGAGGGCCGGGAGAAGATGGTCAACTGACATCACCGGTTCCGGTCGTGCCGGGTTGACTGGTGGCATGAGTCTCGACTCCTCGGCCACAGCCGACCTGGTGGCCCGCCGCTGGCGGGATGACATCGTCGACCAGTTACGCCGCTACATCACCATCCCGGCCCTGTCCCCGGCCTTCGACGCGGACTGGGCCGAGACCGGTCACCTCGACGAGGCGGTGGAGCAGGTGCGGGCCTGGATGGCGGCCCGACCCATCCGGGGTCTGACCGTCGAGGTCCGGCGGCCGGCGGGCCGCACCCCGCTGATCGTGGCCGAGGTGGCCCCGTTCGCCCCGGGCCGTGAGCCGGGCCCGGGGGTCGGGCCCGGAACCGTCCCCGACCCCGCCGGGGCGCCCACCCCGACGGTCCTGCTGTACGGCCACCTCGACAAGCAGCCCGAGATGACGGGGTGGCGGGACGGGCTCGGCCCCTGGACCCCGGTGATCGAGGACGGCCGCCTCTACGGGCGGGGTGGCGCCGACGACGGCTACGCCGCGTTCGCCTCCTGTACCGCCATCGAGGCGGTCCAGGCGTCGGGCGGGTCCCACCCCCGGTTGCTCGTGCTCATCGAGGCCTCCGAGGAGTCCGGCAGCCCCGTCCTGCCGGCCCACATCGAGGCCCTCGCCGACCGGCTCGGCCGGGTCGAGCTGGTCGTGTGCCTCGACTCCGGGTGCGCCGACTACGAACGGATGTGGCTGACCACATCGTTGCGGGGGGTGTGCGGTGGGTCGCTCGAGGTCGACATCGTCGGCGAAGGCCTCCACTCCGGGGCCGTCTCCGGGCTGGTGCCCTCCACCTTCCGGATCGCCCGGGGTCTGCTCGACCGGGTCGAGGACGTGGCCACCGGCCAGGTGCGGCTGACCACGGTCGACGTGCCCATACCGCCCCACCGTGTCGAGGAGGTGACGGCCATGGCCGCCGCCCTCGGTCACCGTCCGGGAGATGGGATCCCGCTCGTCCCCGGGGCTCGTACCACCACCGACGATCCGGTCGAGGCCGAACTGGCGGTCACCTGGCGGGCCGCCCTGTCGGTGGTCGGGGCGGACGGCCTGCCGCCTGCGGCGACGGCGGGCAACGTGCTGCGGCCCTCCACCACCCTGCGCCTGTCGCTGCGGGTGCCGCCCACCGGCGACGCCGCCGCCGCGGTCGCCGAACTGGGACGTCTACTCGAGGCCGATCCGCCGTACGGGGCCCGGGTCCGGTTCACCGATGGGTTCTCGGCCGACGGTTGGGACTCCCCTGCTCTCGCCCCCTGGCTGCGCCACGCCCTCGATACGGCGGCCACCGAGGTGGTCGGCCGGCCGGTGCACATGATGGGGGAGGGGGGCTCGATCCCGTTCATGGGGATGCTGGCCGAACGGTCTCCCGACGCCCAGTTCGTGATCACCGGGGTGCTGGGCCCGGGCTCCAACGCGCACGGCCCCAACGAGTTCATCGACCTCGCCTACGCCGAGAAGCTGACCCGGGTCATCGCCGTCGTGCTCGACGCGGCGGCCGACGCCGGGCGGCCGGTGCGCTGAAACCGGCCGCCCGCAGGGTCACTGTTCGTCGAGGATCTCGATGAACTCGGCCAGCTGGGCCTCGTCCAGGGTCCACGGGCCGTGCTCGCCACCCGGATTGTCGAACACCGTCTGGATCACGATGCGGGCTCCCCGCCCGTCATCGGCGGAGCCCACCGCGTCGTCGTACCAGGCCCGCACGTCGTGACCGTCACCGCGCATGCCCCACTCGCCGATCCCGATGTCGACACCCTTCTGGGCCGCCCACTGGCGGACCTCGCCGACCAGCGCATCGCCGGCCAGGCCCTGACCGTCGGTGAAGCTGTAGGCGTCGACACCGAGGAAATCGTAGACGCCGTCGACCCACCAGGCGTCTGGGTCACGACCCGAACGGTCGTCCCAGGTGTAGGCCATGAGGATCGGGGCGAGGGCCACGTTCTCGATGCCGACCGCGTCCATACGCTCGCGGACGTGGGTGTTCATGCGAACGTGGGCTGCCGGTCCGGCCGGGTCGTCGGGCGTGTTGCCGGACACGCCGCCGCCCTCCGGCTCATGATGGACCGTCAGGATGATCGGTGCGTCGTGGGCGTCCAGGGCCAGCAGCATGGCGTCGAGGTCGGCGTCGTAGGCGCCGTCCCCGATGCCGGTCCAGTCGACCTGGCCTCCGGGGTTGCCCTTCACCGACACCCACGGGATCCGACCGGCCGCCACGTCGGCGTCGACCTGCCGCAACAGGGCGCCGTTCATCTGTTTCCACTGGTAGAAGGTCCGGTTCACCTCCAGGGGCTGTCCGGCCGCGTCCTCGTAGCGCCCCTCGACGGTGCTCCCGGCATCGCCCCCGTAGTTCGCCCCCCAGGCGACGTCGCCCGCTGCCGGCCGGCCCGGGTACGCCGGGGTGAAGGCGACCACCCCGGCCAGGTCGAGATAGTCGAGTTTCACGCCGGAGGCGTCGAACCGGACGGTCAGGGAATGGTCACCGGCCGGCAGGGTGAGGGGCAGGGAGACGGTGGTCCACCCGTTGGTGGGTGCCCCGGGCACCGTGACCGTGCCCGCCTCGACCCCGTCCACCAGGACGGCCAGGGCCCGGTCGCGCCCGACGGAGGTTTGCATGGCGAGCGAGGCGGTGTGATCGCCGCCCTCGGCCACCTGCAGGTCGTAGCTCACCGACTCCCCGGAGCTCGTCCAGCCCACGTAGTAGCCGGTGGCGCCGGCGGCCACGTCCACGTCGGTGTCGTTGCGGTAGGCGCCGGGCGTGTTGCCGGAGGTGGTGTCGACCCCCGAGGCGAAGTCCTCGGCCTCCACCCGGGTCGTGCCGGTGGCGGCCACCGGGTGGGGGAGGGGCGACCAAGCGAGGTCCAGGTAGTCGGCCTTGATCCCGCCGCCGTTGAACCGGAGGGTGAGGGTGTGGGATCCGGCGTCGAGGTCGGGGAGGGTGACGGGCACCTCGACCCAATCCTCGGTCTGGGCGCCGGGGACGGTGACGGGCACCGTGACCCCGTCTACGGTCAGGTCGATGGTGAGATCCTGGCCCAGCGCCGTCTGCACCGACATGACGCCGCGGTAGGTGCCGGGGCGAGCCACGGTGAGGTCATAGGTGAGGGTCTCGCCGGGCGAGGTCCAGCCGACATAGTGACCGGTGGCGCCGGCCACGATGTCGGTATCGGTGTCGGTCCGGTAGTCGCCGGGGCCGTTGCCCGGGGTGGAGTCGGTGGAGCTGGTGAAGTCCTCGATCTCGATGGTGGTGTCACCGTCGAGGCCGAGGGGCGTGGTCGGTTCGGCCACGGCCGTCGTCACCCCGGTGGCCCCGCCTAGCGGGTGAGATCCACCGGGCGGGCCGTCTCGGCGTAGAAGTCGTGGCCCTTGTCGTCGACCACGATGAACGCCGGGAAGTCCTCCACCTCGATCCGCCAGATGGCTTCCATACCCAGCTCCGGGTACTCGAGCACCTCGACCGAGCGGATGGAGTCCTTGGCCAGACGGGCCGCCGGGCCACCGATGGAGCCCAGGTAGAACCCCCCGTGGCGTTGGCAGGCGTCGGTCACCTGCTGGCTCCGGTTGCCCTTGGCCAGCATGACCAGTGACCCGCCCGCGGCCTGGAACTGGTCGACATAGGAGTCCATCCGACCCGCGGTGGTGGGACCGAAGGAGCCCGAGGCGTAGCCCTCCGGGGTCTTGGCCGGGCCCGCGTAGTAGATGGGGCTGTCCTTCAGGTACTCGGGCATCGGTTCACCGGCGTCGAGGCGTTCCTTGATCTTCGCGTGGGCGATGTCGCGGCCGACCACCAGGGTGCCGGTCAGCGACAGGCGGGTCTTCACCGGGTACTTCGACAGGGTCTCCCGGATGGCCGACATCGGCTGGTTCAGGTCGATCGGGATCACCTCGTCGGTCACGTCGATCTCGGTCACCTCGGGGAGGTACTGGGCGGGATCGGTCTCGAGCTGTTCGAGGAAGACACCCTCGGCGGTGATCTTGGCCAGGGCCTGCCGGTCGGCCGAGCAGCTCACGGCCACCCCCACCGGCAGGGACGCCCCGTGGCGGGGCAACCGGATGACCCGGACATCGTGGCAGAAGTACTTGCCGCCGAACTGGGCCCCGATCCCGAACTCCTGGGTGAGGGCGAGGACCTCGGCCTCCATCTCCAGGTCACGGAAGGCGTGCCCGAGCTCGCTGCCCTCGGTGGGCAGGGCGTCGAGGTAACGGGTGGAGGCCAGCTTGGCCGTCTCCACCGCCAGCTCGGCCGAGGTGCCGCCGATGACCAGGCCCAGATGGTATGGGGGGCAGGCCGACGTGCCGAGCAGGCGAAGCTTCTCGTTGAGGAAGGCCCGGAGGCCCGTCGGGTTGAGCAGGGCCTTGGTCTCCTGGAACAGGTAGCTCTTGTTGGCCGAGCCGCCGCCCTTGGTCATGAACATGAACTTGTAGACCGAGCCGGGAAGGGCCTCGATCTTCACCTCGGCCGGCAGGTTGGTGCCCGTGTTGCGCTCCTCCCACATGGTGAGCGGAGCCATCTGGGAGTACCGCAGGTTGGAGGTCTGGTAGGTGTCGTAGGCCCCGTGGCTGAGCGGCTCGGCGTCGTTGCCGTCGGTGAGGACGTACTGGCCCTTCTTGCCCTTGATGATCACCGTGCCGGTGTCCTGGCATCCGGGAAGAACGAACCCGGCCGCGATGTTGGCGTTCTTCAACAGCTCGGTGGCGACGAATCGGTCGTTCGCCGAGGCCTCCGGGTCGTCGAGGATCTTGCGGAGCTGGCCCAGGTGGCCGGGACGCAGCAGGTGGGAGATGTCCTTGATGGCCGCGGCGCTGAGGGTGCGGAGGGCCTCGTTCGACACCCGCAGGAAGGTCATGTCGCCGAGTTCGACGGTCTTCACCCCGTCGCTGGTCAGCTTGCGGTACGGGGTGGTGTCCTCGCCCAGTGGGAACATCTCGGTAAAGCGGAAATCGGCCATGGGCCCCACGGTAACGCCGCGGTCGGGGTGGTGGCCCGTCCGCTCAACCCGGGGCCTGATCGGCCAGGACGGCGAGGACGTCGGCGCCGTAGCGCTCCAACTTGGCCGGTCCGATCCCCTTGACCTTGCCCAGGTCACCGAGGGTGCTCGGCGACCCGGCGGCGATGGCGTCGAGGGTGGCATTGTCGAACACGATGTAGGCCGGGACCCCGTCGGTCCGGCTCCGCTCCCGGCGCCACTCGGTGAGGGCCTCGCGCCGGGCCGCCTCGCCGGGGCCGGACGGCTCGCGTCGCGGGGCCGGGCCCCCGCCTCGCGCCCGCCCGGTCGCCGGGGCCGAGTCCCGGTTGCGGGCCGAGCCGTCCGATCGGGTCGATCCGGCCCCGGTCGGCCACGGCCGGTCGGCCGGCCTCCGGTGGAGGAGCTCGGACACGAACGGTGACGCATCCGGGCCCCGGGTGGCGGTTGCGTTGACCAGCACCGTCTCCCGGCCCCGGGTGATTCCCACGTGCATCACCCGACGTTCCTCCTCCACATCCTCGGCCAGGGTGTGGGGATGGAGCTCGGCCCCGACCCGGTGGACGATGACGTGCGGCCACTCCAGGCCCTTGGTGGCGTGGATCGTCGCCAGGGTCACCAGGGGAGGGGCCGGGCCGTCATCGACCGGTCCGGCCGCCCCCAGCGGGGGCAGGGCGTCGAGCTGGTCCCTGAGCCCTCCCCCGAGGTCGGTGTCGTCGGGGGCGAGGTCGGCCACGGCCCGCAGGGCGGTGAGCTCGTCAGCGTGGGCGGCCCGGCGGGCCACCCGCTGGGACCGGTCGAGCTGGCTGGCCGCACCCATGAGCCCGATCTCGTGGTAGACGGCGTCGAGCAGTTCACCGGCCGGGACGCCCCGGTCGTGACGGGACCGGAGCTCGGCGATGTCGTCGGCGAGACCGGACACCGTGGTGGCGTCCCGCTCGTTGTTGAGCCGGCCGGCCAGACGGCGCAGGTCGGCCACCGAGGCCTGCTCGCAGACCCAGTCGGCGATGCGGGGGTGGAGCGAGCGCGGCGGCCGCCGCAGCACCATGCGAAGGTCGTCGCCCGACAGGCGTTGTTCGGGGGCGCCGGCCAGGCGCAGCCAGGCCAGGGCGGCGCCGGTCCCGGACCGGTCCAACATGCGGGCGTCGACACCGGGTGGGCGGGCCACCGGGATGCCGGCGTCGGCCAGGTGGAGCAGGGGGGCGAGCAGGGCGGCGTTCACCCGGGCCAGGACGGCCACGTCCGACGGTTCGGCCCCGCCGGCGAGGTGGTCCCGTACCTGGTCGACGAGGACCTGTTCGCCGGTGCGGCCGGCCGGATCGAGGGGCAGGGCCGGTCCGGGGTCGGTCGTCGGGGTGGGCGCCGGGGCCGAGGTCGACCGGATCTCGGTTGATCCGGCGGGCGGGAGGACGGCACCGGTGATCCACAGGGCGTCGTCGTCGGCGCGACCCGGAGCCGGATCAACCGTCTTGGGGACCCGTCGACGGTTGTGGCTGAGCAGGTTGCCGGCCGCGGTGACCACCGCCGGGGGGCAGCGGTAGTTGACGGTGAGGGGATGGTCGACCGAGCCCGGGAAGAAGCGATCGAACTCGATCAGCCAGGTCGGGGAGGCCCCCGTGTAGCCGTAGATGGTCTGGTCGTCGTCGCCCACCGCGAACACCTCGGCGGCGGGACCGGCGATGAGGCGGATCAGGAGCAGGTGGGCCGGGGTGAGGTCCTGGAACTCGTCGACCAGGAGCACGGACGCCGCGGCGCGGGCGGCGTCGCGGGCCACCGGGTCGGTGCAGAGCACCTCGATGGCGGCCAGGATCTGCTCGTCGTAGTCCAGCTGGCCCCGGCGGGCCAGCTCCTCCCGGTAGCGGGCCAGGACGTCGACGAAGCCGCTCACGTCGGCCCCGTAGGCCTCCTCCACCTCGGCGGGATCCCGCAGGCCGAGCCGGCACGCGGAGAGGGCGTCGATCCACGGCTCGAGCGGGTCGGTGAGGGAGCGGCGCCGCCGTCCGGGGACGAGCCGTTCGAGCAGCCGGCGGGCCTCCAACTCGTCGATGGTGGCCCGGTCCCGCCGGGCCGACCCGGTGAAGGGCCGGCGGCCGGTGGCGATGGCCAGCGCCAGGCTGTTGAGGGTGCGGATGTCGAGCCCGGCCACATCGTCCAACCGGGCCGCCATCTCGGCCCGGGCCCGCCGGTTGTAGGCGACCAGGGAGACGGTGGCGGGGTGCAGGCCCCGATCGGTGACCAGGTGCCGGGTCCGCTCCGTGATGACCCGGGTCTTGCCCGAACCGGCCGGGGCGATGATCCGGGCCGGACCGCCGGGGTGGCCCACCGCGGCGAGCTGATCGGGGGCGAGTTCCGCGGCCGGTGGGGCGGGGTCGGCCGCCACGGCCCGGAGCCGTCCGGCCACCAGGTGCACCCGTGGGATGAGTGGGGCCGGCGGGTCCAGTTCGGCGGCGGCCGGCACCGACAGAGGCCCGCCGTCGACCCACATCGGGGTGCCGTCGCCGGATACGACGTCGCCGGCGATGCGGTCCCCGGTGGCTGCCGGCTCCACGATGGTGGCTCCGAGCCCGATGGCGTCGCCGACCGGGGCGAACCCGACCCGGTCGCCCACGGCCACCACCGCGTTCGCCGTGACCACGAACCGCAGGCGTTCGCCGGGGAGCTCGGTGTCGGGGCCGAGCCGGGAGAAGGGGACCTCGAACCGGGCGGCGGCGGGGGGCGGCCACGGCCCCGACCAGTCGACGACCACCCGTTCCCGTTCGCGCCAGGCCCGGTGGAGCCGGGCCACGGTGTCGGGATCGGCATCGACCGAGGCCGCGATCCGGGGCCGGTCGGTCCAGGGGGCCGGCGCGGCGGTGCCGGTGGGAACGATCAGGATCCGGCCCAACGCCTCCGGCCCGGCCCAACGCTCGGGAGGCCCGGGCAGGGTGCGGGTCGCCGCCGGTGCCGGGCCCGGGCCGGCGGTACCGGCGGGCGGTGAGGGGTAGAGGGAAGGGGGGTGGGCGGAAGACGGGCCGGTCGGTGGCGGGTCGGCGGGCGGCGGGTTGAGCGAACAGGCGCGCACCTCCGCCACCGACGCATGGGTGCCGCCACAGTGCCCGCAGGTGATCGACTTGGCCACCGACCCAGCGTAGGGTCCCAGATGGGATCCGGGGGGAGGGGGCTGCGGCCGTGACGATGGTGGACGGGGCGAATCCGGCGCGGGCGACCGCCCCACCCCGGATCGGGTGGCCGGTCATGGTCGCGGTTCTGCTGATCACCCTGCCTGCGGTCGCCGCGGTGATCGTCCGCTGGTGGGCCCACCCTCTCGACGCCGCAGGCCTCGCCGCGGTGACGGTGGTGATGGGCGTGCTGACCGTGATCGACGTCCGGCAACACCGTCTCCCCGACACCGTGGTGGTACCGCTGACCGTGGCCGTGTCGGCGTTCGTGGCCGGTCACGCACTCGCCGAGGGAGAACCGGCGGGCCTGGTGGTCCCGGTGGCGGCCGGACTCGGCGCCTCGACCCTGTTCTTCCTCGGCTGGTTGGCCGGTGGGGTCGGGTTGGGGGACGTGAAGCTGGTGTTCCCCCTCGTGCTCCTGGTGCGGTGGATCGGCGGTGACGCCCTGTGGGCGGCCGTGCTCGTCACCGCATCGGTCGGTGGGGTGGCGGCGGTGACGGTAATGATGGCCGGGCGGGGCCGGAGCCACCGCATGGCCTACGGGCCGTACCTGGCGGCGGGCGCCGTCGCCGGCATGCTGACCGGTCCGTAGGGGTCCGGCCCGTGGAGGGGGCCGAGCCGCCGGACGGGGCGGTGGGGGCAGCATCGTCGGACCGGGGACAGACGAGGGGCGTGGCCGTGCCGCCGCGCACCAGCCACGCCCCGAACTTGGGCGGCGAGAACGCGAATGCGGACGAACCGAACGTCCCGAGGTCGGGGGTCGGGTCCAAGCGCTGTCGTCCCTCAAAGCCGCCTAAGGGATCTGAATTGTGATCGTCGGCCCTGGCTACCTCACCATGACGGACCGGGAAAGCATAGCTGTTGGCGCTGGCCAGGCCAAGAGCTAGTTGATGGTTGTTCCGGGATCCCGGAAATTGCCTAGGGGGAAGCTGGGTGTTTCTGCCCCGGTGGCCTGGATCGATGTGGGCGTTATTCGTCGCCTATCGGGGCGACGGTCATCGGTCGCACCAGGGACTCAGTCGGCGATCTCGTACCGCAACTGGGAACCATCGCTCGACACCCGCGCGTGGTGTAGCAGGCGAAGATGTTCGAGATGGGCGTACGTTTCGCTCTCGGCCATAGATCCCCATGATCGAGGCTTGAACAGCACTCGCATATAGTCCTCCACGGTGCCCCGGCCGAGGGTGTCGCCGGCTTCTCGCAGGGTGGTGAGGCGCTCCTCGTGGTGGACCTTGATCGCTTCGGCCCGACCGGCCAGATCAGCGAACTCGAGGCCGTGCGCCGGCAGGACGACGTCGATCCCCTCGAATCCGGCCATCCGGTCCAGACTGGCGAAGAAGTCGGCCAGTGGATCGACGGTGGCCCCCAGGCCCGAGATGTGGGGGGTGATGGTGGGCAGCACATGGTCACCGCTGATCATCACCCCGTTGGCCGGATCCCAGAGACAGAGGTGGTCCCGGGTGTGGCCGGGCGTGTGCACCGCCACCCATTCCCGGCCCCCGATCGTGATGACATCGGCCTCGTCGACCCCCCGGCTGGGTGATGGGGTGGACACGAACCGTCCGGCCGCGTACCGCATCGCCCAGTAGCGCATACGGCGGGCCAGGGGGAGCTGGAACGGGGCTCCACCCCAGGGGGTGGTGCGGGCCATCGGCCCCTCTTCCAGCGGTCCGATGGCGGCGACGGCCCGGTCGGGGTCGAACTCGTTGGGCAGGTGATCGAGCGAACCGTCTGCGCTCGGTTCGAACACGGTCTCGATGTCGTCGTCGTCGGTCTCGGCCGCCGGGTCCATGAAGGTCCGGAAGCTGTGGTGGGTGACGATCTCGGCCCCGTACCGTGACCGGAACCGGGCCGCCTGGCCGAAATGGTCGGGATGCGAATGGGTGATGACCACGGTGTGGACCCGCTCGATCGGCAGCCCCGCCGCGGACAGGCGCCGTTTCAGCTGGCGCCAGGTGGTCGGTCCGGGGAGTCCCGGGTCGACCAGGGTCACCCCGTGGCGGTCCTCCATGGCGTAGCAGTTGACGTGACCCAGCCCCGGCATCGAGATCGGTAGTTGGATCCGCAGCACGCCGGGGGCGACTTCCTCGGCCTCTTCGCGGGCGGGACGGCGCTCCTCCCGCACTTCCTGGGTGGTTGACGTGTCCGACATCAGTCTTTCAAACTACTGCACCCCGGGGGTGGGAACGAAAATCCGGGGGATCAACCATGCGTGGGGCCGGCCCGTCGGCCATCGTGGGGCCCATGATTCCTCGACTGCGCCGGTTCCGAGGCCGGCTCGGCGTCGGCCGGTCCGCTCCGCCCCCTCAGGACGATCCGGTGGTGGGCGAGCTCCGGGCTGCTCTGGCCCCCGACCGGGTCCGCGACGACCGGGCCGAGCGGGCCCTGTTCGCCCACGACGCCTCGATCTTCGACGGCGGGGTGTCGGGGCCGGTCTGCTTCCCGGTCTCCACCGAGGAGGTCGCCGCCATCGTGGCCATCGCCAACCGGCATCGGCGGGCCATCGTGCCCCGGGGGGCCGGCACCGGCCTGGCCGGCGGGGCGATCCCCCTCGGAGGACCGATCGTGGTCGCCCTCACCCGCATGAACCGGATCCACGAGGTCGACGTCGACAACGGTGTGGCCTGGGTCGGCCCCGGGGTCATCAACCTCGACCTGACCCGGGCCCTGCACCGGTACGGCTTCCACTTCGCCCCCGACCCCTCCAGCCAGCAGGTCTGCACCGTCGGGGGCAATGTGGCCAACAACTCCGGCGGTCCCCACTGCCTGGCCTACGGGGTCACCAACCCCCACGTGCGGGCCGTCGAGGTGGTCCTCCCCACCGGTGAGGTGACCGTGCTCGGTGGGCTCGACCCCGAGCCCGCCGGGTACGACCTGCGCGGGGTGTTCGTGGGCGGGGAGGGAACACTGGGCATCGCCACCCGGATCGCGGTGGCCATCACCCCCGACCCGCCCGCGGTCCGAACCCTGCTCATCGGCTTCCCCACCGTCGAATCGGCGGCCGCCACCGTCAGCGCCATCATCGCGGCCGGGATCGTCCCCGCCGCCCTCGAGGTGATGGATCAGCGGATCACCCGGGCGGTCGAGAACTATGTGCACGCCGGCTACCCGACCGACGCCGCCGCGGTCCTGCTGGCCGAGGTGGACGGGGCCGAGGCCGGCACCGCGATCGACGCCGAACGCATCGCGGCCATCGCCCGCGACCATGACGCCGGCACCATCCGCCTGGCTGCCGACGACGAGGAGCGGGACCGGCTGTGGAAGGGCCGCAAAACGGCGTTCGGGGCGGTGGCCCAGATCGCTCCCGACTACTACCTGCACGACACCGTGGTACCCCGGTCCCGACTCGCCGAGGTGCTGGAGGAGATCTACGCCATCGCCGAACGGCACGGTGTCCTGGTCATGAACGTCTTCCACGCCGGTGACGGCAACCTCCACCCCCTGCTCGTGTTCGATGCCCGGGAACCGGGGATGCTCGAGCGGGTACACGACGCCGGAGCCGACATCCTTGCTGCGTCCCTGGCCGTGGGTGGGGTCCTGTCGGGGGAGCACGGCATCGGGGTGGAGAAACAGGCCTACATGGAGCAGCTCTTCAGCGACGACGATCTCGACCACCAGAACCGGCTCCGGGCCGCCTTCGACCCGGAGTGTCGCACCAATCCCGGCAAGGTGATCCCCACCGGCCACAGCTGTGCCGACATCCAGGCCCTCCGCTCGGTACCGACCGGGGTGGGGGGATGAGCGCGGCACCAGTGGCCGGACGGCCCGGGGGGCGGGCCCCGGCCCACCCGGCGGTGGCCGAGTTCGCCGCCGAGGTGGGGGAGACCGGTCCCGTCGCCGCCCGGGGCAAGGGGACCGCCTGGACCGTCGGGGGTCATCTCGCCCCCGAGGTGCGGATCGTCGCCGCCCCGGCCGGGGTGGTCGACCACACCCCGGCCGAGATGACCGTCCGGGTGCTGGCCGGCACCCCGGTGGCCGAGCTCGACGCCGTCCTCGCCGACCGGGGCCAACGGTGTGCCCTCCCGGAACGGGGTGGCACCGTCGGCGGCGCAGTGGCCGTCGGGCACGACCATCTCAGCCGGCGGGGTCGGGGCACGGTGGCGGCCTCGGTCCTGCAGGTCCGCTACGTGTCGGCCGAGGGTCGGGTCATCACCGGCGGGGGCCCCACGGTGAAGAACGTCACCGGCTTCGACCTGCCCCGTCTCATGGTCGGATCCCTCGGCACCCTCGGCCTCGTGGCCGAGGTGATCCTACGGACCAACCCCCGACCGGTCACGGCCTGCTGGCTCCGCTCCGACGACGCCGATCCGTTCTCCGCCGGGACCACGGTGCTGCGGCCCGGTTCGGTCCTGTGGGACGGCGGGTCCTCGTGGGTGGAGCTGGAGGGGCACGCGCCCGACGTCGCCGCCGACCGGGCCCGGCTCGGTCGGCTCGGTCACTGGGTGGAGGTGGGTGGACCCCCGCCCCTGCCGCCCCACCGCTGGTCGCTCACCCCCGCCCGGCTTCGCGACCTCGTCCCCGGCACCGCCGAGGGGTCCGAACCACTGCCGCTCCGCGAGCCCGGCACGTTCGTCGCCTCGATCGGCGTGGGTACCGTCTGGTCGGCGGCGGCACCGCCGCCCCGTACGGTGTCGCCCCCGGTCGCCGCCCTGTCGGCCCGGTTGAAGCACAACTTCGATCCGGATGGGCGATTGGCGCCCGGCCGGTCGCTCGGCCGATCGTGATCGGTCGAACCGCCCACCGGGCTTCGCCCCCGACCGGCCGGCCGGCGGCCCCACCGGTCGTGGCGGCGCCGCCCTGCCCCCACCGCTTCCCACCTTCCCGGAGTTCGTGATGATCGGTCGTTCCCCCGGCCCAATCGACCTTGGTCTCGACGCCGACGAGCTCAACACCTGTGTACAGTGCGGCCTGTGTCTCCCGTCGTGCCCGACCTTCCGGGTCACCGGCGACGAGGCGTTCTCACCCCGGGGTCGGATCGCCCTCATGCGGGCTGTGGCGAACGATGGGGCACCGGTCACCGACGACATCCAGACCGCCTTCGACACCTGTGTCCAGTGCCGGGGCTGCGAGCCCGCCTGCCCCAGTTCGGTGCCCTACGGCCACCTGATCGAGCAGACCCGGACCGCCCTGGCCGACGCCGGTCGGTCGACCCCGCGGTGGCAGCGCCTCGCCCTGGAGGTCCTGGCCCATCCCCGCCTGCTCCGGGCCGGCACCACTGCCCTGGCCGTGGTCCAACGATTAGGGCTGGTACCGGACCGGCTCCCGTTGCCCGACCGGCTGCCCTTGCGGCCACCACCGCTGCGAGGTGGGGACGACCGGATCCGACGGGGTGGGGACCCGAACGATCCGGCCTCGTCCGAAGCGGCGGGAACGGCCGACGAGCCGACCACCCCGGTCTGGCTGTTCACCGGCTGTGTGATGGACGCCTGGCAACGACCAACCCACACCGCCACCCTCACCGTGCTCGAAGCGGCCGGGTTCTCGGTCACGGCCAGTGGGGATGCGGCCCCCTGCTGCGGTGCCCTCCACAGCCACGCCGGCCTGGCCGACCGGGCCCGGGGCCTGGCCGCCGCCACTGTGGCCGCGCTCGGTACCGACCGGCCCGTCGTGGTGGACTCCGCCGGGTGCGGCGCCGCCCTCAAGGCCTACGGCGACCTCCTCGGCACCGCGTCTGCGGGAGCCTTCGCCGACCGGGTCGCCGACGCGACCGAACTGGTGGCGTCGGTGATCGAGCGGCTGCCTCCCGCCGCCCCGCTCCCGCTCCGGGTCGGGATCCAGGATCCGTGCCATCTGCGCCATGTGCAACGGGCCCACGAAGCCACCCGGGTGGTGCTGGGGCCCTACGTCGCCGAACTGGTCGAACTGGACGACGACGGCCTGTGCTGCGGGGCCGGGGGGGCGTACTCCCTGGTGGAGCCGGCGATGGCGTCGGCCATTCGCGACCGGAAGACCGCGGCGGTCGACCGGGCCGGGGTGGACGTGGTGGCCAGTGCCAACCCCGGATGCGCTCTCCATCTCGCCGCGGCCGGGGTCGCCGTGGTGCACCCCATGGAATTGGTGGCCCGGGCCCTCACCGGCTCGACGGACTGAGCCGGGGTCAGCCCCCGGGCGACGCGTCGAGCGATGTCGAACCGGTGTGGGTGGACGGCGGTTCGGTGCGCGGTGCGCCCACGGTCACCGGCACGGCCGTGGTGGTCTCCACCACGGCTGAAGTGATCGGAACCGCGCCCGACCCGGTCGACTCGGTCTCCGAGGAGCCGCCCGTGGAGCGGTTGATGACGACCAGGATCAGGATGGCCAGGGCGATCAGACCCACCAGGGTGCCTGTTGCGAGCCGCCGGCGGTCGAACGGTGAATCGTCGATCCAGTCGGCGAACCGTCCTCGCCCGCCCGGCCGGCGCGTCACCGGAGCCAGGCCGCCGTACTCCCGGACCCGGGGGCCGGCCGGCCCGCCCACGGCCGGTTCGGGTTCCCGGGCCACCGGGGCCCACGCGGCCGGTTCGGGCTCCGGGGTCGATGGTGGCCACGCCGCCGGTGAGGGGTCGGGCGTCGATGGCGGCCACACCGCCGGTGATGGGTCGGGGGTCGACGGTGGTGCCACGGCCGAGCCCGCCGGGCCGCCGCCGGGAGCGTCCAGGCCGAGGGCGGCGTCGAGACCGGCGGGACGTTCGATCGTCTTGTCGTCGTCGGTCGACGCCATGATCCCGTTGGTGGCGGACCCGTTCCGATCACCGTCGCGAACCGGTTCGGCGGTCGGGGCGGCGTCCGCTCCGCCCCGGGCCGGGTCGTCCGCCTTGTCGTCGTTGACGTGGTCGTCGTGGTCGTTGACGTGGTCACCGGCGGCCCGATCCCGGCCTTCAGGGTGCCGGTCAGCCGGGATTCCGCCCTCGCCCCCGGGTTCCGCCGGGGTGTCGGCGGCCCCGCGATGGGGTGGGGTCGGCGAGTCCGGACCGGCACCGGCGGGCCCGGCCGGTATCGCGGTGGGCCGGGCGACCGGTCGGGTGGCGGCGTCCATCGCGGCCCCGACCCGGCCGAGCCCGGCCGGCTGATCGGAGGTGACCGCAGCGGGATGGTCGCGGCCGATGGTCCCGGTCCGTTCGGTGGCCGCGTCGGCCTGCTCCTCACCGGCCGTGTCGTTCTCTTCGGCCGTGTCGTTCTCGCGGTCGGGCCGCGCCGTGGCCGCCGGTGCATCCAGCTCGGTCGGGGGCACGTCGGGCTCGGTGGCCGGGGCCTCGCTGGGCACCACCGCGGTGATACGGGCGAAGTCCGGGGGGAGGGGCGGTGCACCCGGCTGGATCTGCGCCGGTTCATCGGCGGGGGCCTCCCCGCCGGCCGACGGCTCGCCGATCGCCGTACGTGATCCGGTGGAGACGAGATCGTCGATGGCCGAGGCGAGGGTCCGGCTGAAGCGCACCGCTGACGGGTAGCGTTCGCGCACCTCGGGGGCGAGCCCGTACTCGATGACCTGGACCAGGCGGGGCGGGCACAGGGTGCCGAGATGATCGATGAATGAGCGGGGGACGGCCCCCCGGCCCGGATGCCGGCCTGCGATGAGTGCGGCCAGGATCAGGCTGAGGCTGTACACATCGGCGGCCGGGGTGGGGGTCGACCCGACCCGGAGCTCCGGGGCGGCGTAGTCGGGCAGGCCGTCGTCGAAGCGGCGGGTGGCCATGCCGTACACGGCGATGACCGGGGCATTGCCCTCGGCCAGCAGCACCCGTGACGGTGACAGGTCCCCCAGGGCCACGCCGAGCTCATGGGCCCGGGCCACGATCTTGGCCGTGGCGTAGACGGTCTCGGCCGCCGACCGCCACGGCATGGGGCCCTCGGCCAGTCGGTCCGCCAGCGAACCGTGCCGGTAGTGGGGCATGACCAGATAGGTCTGTCCCTCGACGGTGGTACCCGTGGACAGGACCCGCACCACGCCGGGATCGGCGGCAAAGGTGGCCAGGGCACGGCGTTTCAGGTCGAATCGCCGGGGGGTGAGGTGCTCGACCAGCGGGTCGAGCACCTTGACCGCGACCCGCTGGTCGGTCGTGGTCTGCCGAGCCTGGTACACGCTCGAACGAACGGCGTTGATGCGCTCGACGTCGTCGAGACCCTCAATGCCGATTTCGTTCCGTGTCACCATCGGATTTCTCCTGGTCGCGGACTGCTGGCCGGACAATTGCCCGGTCGAAGAAGGAGCCCGCTGGGGCCATACGGGACACAGTTGGGATGGGCCGCCATATCGCCGGACCCCAGCAACGCTACCCGCCCGTTCGGGTACTGACGAGACGCCCCACAGAATCAAACGGATCGTTATCTCTGCGGTTGTCGCGAGGCGTTCGCGGCCCCTCCGATCAGGCGTTGGACCGACCCGGGGTCGACCGCGGTGGCTGGACGGCGGCCGGACGGAGCGGCTAGCAAGAGACCCCAAGGGAGCACCGCAGTGGCCGGCTGCGGTCACCGGCCGCGCGGCAGACGTTCGACGGGCAGGGGGACGTGATGGGGATCCGATTGGTGAAGCCATGGACCGACTGGTCACCCGACGCCGGGGCGGCGATCCCGGCGCAGCTCGGCGTCTTCGAACTCGCCGGACCGGATGGATCGGTGCGCTACATCGGTACCGGCGGTGGGCTCGACCCGTTCGGTCTGCGGAGCGCAATCGCCGAGGCGATCACGGCCCGACCCGACCTCGGCGCGACCAGGTTCCGTTACGAGATCACCCACGCGTACCGGTCACGCCACGCGGAACTGTTGATGGTGCATAAAGCCGACACCGGCCGCGTGCCGGTCGGCAACGCGGACGATCCGGCCCCGGTCGGCCGATTGAGGCCGGGATCGCCCGGTCGTCCCGGCCGGGCCTCCTGAGGAGTGGACCAATGGTCGACGGCCTTCGACTGACCGACGAGCAGGAACTGGTGGTGGAGACGGTGCGGCGCTACGTCCGCACCGAGATCGTGCCCCTGGAGGCCGGGCTCGACCCCGACGCGGGCGCCCTCGACCCGGCCGATCAGGCCCGGCTCGTCGAGCAGACCAAGCAGATGGGGTTCTACGGCCTCGACATCCCGGCCGAGTTCGGTGGCCCCGGCCTGGACGTCACCACCCGGGCCTTGATGGCGATCGAGATGTCCCAGCATCGTGCCGGGCTCTACAACCCGTGCTACGGGACCTTCGGGGGTGCCGGGCTGGCCCAGCTCTACGAGGCCACCGACGACCAGAAGGAGCGTTACCTCTATCCGACGCTCCGGGGTGAGCGCAAAGGGTGTTTCGCCCTCACCGAGCCGTCGGGGGGGAGCGACCCGGCCCGGGCCATCCAGACCCGGGGCGAACCCGACGGGGAGGATTGGGTTCTCACCGGCTCCAAGCTCTACATCAGCGGGGCCGACACCGCCGACTACGCCCTGGTGTTCGCCCGGACCTCGGCCGATCCGGGCCGCAACGGGGTGACGGCCTTCATCGTCGACACCGACGCGCCCGGGTTTGACGTGGTCCGGGTGGTGCACACCCTGCGCAGCACCCACTACGCCACCGAGATCCACCTCGACGGGGTCAGGGTGCCGGGCGTCAACGTGCTCGGTGAGGTCAACCGGGGGTTTGCCATCGCCAACGACCGGTTGAGCCGGCAGCGGATCCCGTATGCGGCCGGGTGCCTCGGCGTGGCCATCTCCGCCCAGGCGATGGCCATCGACTGGGCCCGGTCCCGCGAGACCTTCGGTGAGCCACTGGCGGCCAAACAGGCGGTGCAGTGGATGATCGTCGACAACGAGATCGACATCCGTCACGCCCGATGGTGCATCCTCGACGCCGCGGCCCAGGCCGATCGCGGCCTCCCGTTCCGCACCGAGGCCGCCATGGCCAAGCTCGTCGCCTCCGAGGCGGCCGGTCGGGTCGTCGACCGCTCCATGCAGATCCACGGCGGCCTGGGCATGACCAAGGACCTGCCGTTGGAACGGTGGTACCGGGAGCTGCGGATCCGGCGGGTCGGCGAGGGGCCGAGTGAGGTCCAGCGGCTGATCATGGCCCGGGAACTGCTGGGCGGGTCGTACAAATGACCGATCGGCCCCTCCCGCTCGACGGGGTCGTGGTGCTCGACCTCGGCCAGGTCTACCAGGGCCCCTACGCCGGGTTCCTGCTGGCCATGGCCGGGGCCCGGGTGATCAAGATCGAACCGCTCGGAGGCGAGACCCTGCGGGCCCGGGGGCCGTCCCTGCCCTACGCCATGCTCAACAGTGGCAAGGAGACGGTGGCCCTTGACCTCAAGTCCGAGCCCGGGGTGCGTGCCCTCCGGCGCCTGGCGGCCGCCGCCGACGTGGTGTTGACCAACTTCGCCCCCGGTGTGCCCGAACGTCTCGGCATCGGCTGGGACGACCTTCGACCCCTCAATCCCCGCCTGATCTACGGGTACGGCACCGGCTTCGGGCTCGACGACCCCGGCGCCGGCGACGCCGTACCCGCCATGGACATCACGGTCCAGGCCCACATGGGCATCATGAGCGTCACCGGCCACCCCGGCGGTGCCCCGGTCAAGGCCGGTGTGCCCTTCATCGACTTCCTGTCCGGCACCCACCTCTACGCGGCCCTGGTCACCGCCCTCTACGAGCGGGAACGGACCGGCGTCGGCCGGGCGGTCGAGGTGGCCATGGTCGACGCCGCCTACCCCACCCTGGCCTCCGCCGCCGGCAGCTGGCTCCAGACCGGCACCGTGCCCCGCACCGGCAACAAGCACACCGCCCTCGCCGTCGCCCCCTACGACGCCTACCCGTGCCGCGACGGCTACGTCGCCCTGATCGCCGCCACCAACCGGCACTGGCGTTCGGTCCTGTCCGTCATCGGACGCGACGACCTGGTCGACGACCCCCGTTATCGGCAGATGGTCGACCGGGCCGGGCGGATGGACGAGGTCGACGCTCTCGTTGCCGGCTGGACCCGGACCCGGAGTCGGGCCGAGGTGGCCGAAGCCCTGCAGTCGGCCCACGTCCCGGCCGCGGTGGTGCGCAATGTGGAGGAGGTCATCGCCGATCCCGACCTGCACCGTCGTGGCGCCGTCGCCTGGATCGACCACCCCGAACTGGGTCGGGTACCGGTGCACCACAGCGCCCTGCGTTGGCGGGGCAGCCCGCTGCGGCCGCTCGAACCCAGCCGGGCGATCGGGGCCGACACCGAGGCCGTGCTCACCGAACTGGCCGGCTACACCCCGGTCGAACTCGCCGAGCTGCCCCCACCACGCCCCCCGGCCTGACCGCGGTTCTGACCGTGGATGCTCCGAGTACCGGGAACATCCACGGTCAGAACGGCAGATCCGGCTCAGGGCTCCACGATGTTGGCGGCGTAGAACACGTCGAGGGCGCCGAACAGGTCCCGCACCGCTCCCACGTCACCATCGACGACCAGGTGCCCGGCCGCGATGGCGTCGTCGATCCCCTTGGCGTCCTCGAACAGGCTGAAGATGACCGGCCGGGTCAGGGTGATGGTGGCCGCCGCGTCCGGTGCGTGGCGCCCCGGGGTGTGGTGGATGGCGGCGTGTTTGACCCCCATCGTGTGGTCCTCGCCCAGGTCGGTCAGGGTCCAGTTGATGGTGAGGGACTCGTGGGGGAAGCGGCTCGGATCGAAGCGGACACCCAGCACGTCGAAGATGTTCTCCGCCTCCATGGCGTCGACCAGGTTGCGGCTGGCCTGGTTGCGGAACTCGGGGCTGCCGTGGCGCAGCTCCTGGGCCCCGTTCAGGTAGGCGTTGCGCCAGGTGGCCGATTCGCACTGGTAGCCCAACTGTTCCAGGGTGTCCGCCTGGAGCTCGCGGGCCTCGGTGTTGGTCGGGTCGGCGAAGACGAGATGGTTGACGACCTGGGCCACCCACCGGTAGTCCCCGGCCTCGAAGTCGGCCCGGGCCCGGCTGAGCACCGCGTCGGCTCCGCCCATCATGTCGACGTAGCGCCGGGCCGCGTCCTCCACCGGGAGCGGATCGAGGTGGGCCGGGTTGCCGTCGTACCAGCCGAGGTACCGGTTGTAGACCGACCGGGAGTTGTGGGAGACGGTGCCGTAGTACCCCTGGACGTGCGACTGGTCGAAGCAGTCCGACAGGGAGAGGGCTGCGGCGATCTCGGTGGGCACATACCCGTGGTTGGCCAGCCGCATCGTCTGGTCGTGGATCCAACGGTAGACGTCGCGCTGCATCTCGAGGAACGCCCGCACGTCGTCGTTGCCGAATCGTGGCCAGTGGTGGCTGGCGAACAGGAGGTCGGCGTCGCCACCCCACAGTCCGAGCGCTTCGTGGATGTACTTGCTCCAGGCCAGGGAGTCCCGGGCCAGCGCCCCCCGGATCGGGTAGAGGTTGTGCATGGTGTGGGTGCAGTTCTCCGCCGTGCACAAGGCCCGCTTTTCCGGGAAGTAGAAGTTCATCTCCGCCGGGGCCTCGGCGTTGGGGGTGTTCTGGAACACCACCCGCACCCCCGACAGGGTCATCTCCTGACCGGTTTCGGTGACCAGGTCGGTCGGGGCGATGAGACCGGGCCGGCCCTGGGGCACGGCGATCCCCAACCCACAGTCGATATGGCCCCGCTCACCGGTCGGCAGGGCCGCGCCGAACTGGAACATCGCCCGCCGGAGCATGATCGGCCCCGCAACGGCGTTCTCGCCCACCACCTCGTGCATGAACCCGTCCGGGGCGACGATCCGGACGTTCCCGGCGGCCACCTCCTCGGGCGTGGTGACCCCCAGCACCCCGCCGTAGTGGTCGGTGTGGCTGTGGGTGTAGATGACCGTGGTGACCGGGCGCACCCCCAGCGTCTCGTTGGCCAGCTCCAGGCAGGCCCGGGCCGTTTCCTCGTGGGTGAGGGGATCGATGATGAGCCAGCCGTCGTCGCCGGCGATGAAGGTGATGTTCGAGATGTCGTAGCCCCGGGCCTGCCAGATCCCGTCGGCCACCTTGAACAGGCCGTGGTTGGCGTTGAGGCGGGCCTGACGCCACAGGCCCGGGTGGGCGGTCGGCGGCGGCGTCGGGTTGGTCCGCAGGAAGTCGTGACGGGCGGTGTCCCAGGCCACCCGCCCCGACAGGCTGGGGATCCGGCCGGTCGGGTGTTGGGCGATCAGGCCCCGGGTGGCGCGATCGGTGTCCCCGGCGTCGTCGAACGAGACGGCGACGGCGGCGTTGCGGGCAGCGGTGTGGGACGAGGCGGCCTGGGGCTGGGGGGCGGTGGTCTCGCTCATCGCGCCACCTTAGGTGAGACCCCGGTCACGGTCGCCATTGCCGCGAGTGTGCCCGTTGGCGGGAGGCCCGGACGGTCAGGCGCCGAGAACGGCGACCCGGCGGGCCAGGTTCGAATCGGGCCAGGTCCAACCGAGCAGATCGAGCACGGCGCGGGCCGCCCGAAGGACCAGGTCCTCACGAAAATGGGTGGCCACGATCTGCATCCCCACCGGCAACCCGGTCCCGCACAGGCCCACCGGCACCGAGATCGCCGGCTGGCCGGTGAGATTGAACGGCAGGGTGTACGGGACGGCGTGATCCCAACGATCGAACTCAGGGGCGTGATAGGTCTGGTCGACCAGGGGCGGCGGGGTCGGCATGGTCGGGGTGAGCAGCACGTCGTAGTCGAGGTGGAAGCGCCGCATCTTGACCACCAGCCGCGACCGGGCGGCAAAGGCGGCGTCGAGCGCCTCGACGCCCACGTCGAGCCCCTCCTCGGCCAGCTTGCGGAACTCCGGGTCGAGATCGTCGCGACGCTCGGGAGGGACCGACCTCAGGCGGCTGGCGAACCCGGCTTTCCACAACTTCTCGAACTGGGGCCGGAGGGGGTCGATGATGCCGCCCACCTCGACCACGTCGTAGCCCTCGACACTGAGCCGTTCGGCCAGGGACCGGCAGATCCGACCCACCTCGGGATCGGGGGTGGCGCCCCCCAACGAGTCGCTGTAGGCGATACGCAGGCTCCGCAGGCCGTCGTTGATCCCCACCCGCCAGTCCACCGACTCCTGCGGCAGGGCGTGCCAATCCCGGATGTCGGGCCGCGAGATGGTGTTGAGCAACAGGCCGGCATCGGCCACCGAACGGGTCAGGGGACCGTTGCTGATCAGGGTGGCGTAGGGCGATTCGATCGGGGCCTGCGGAACCCGCCCGTAGGTCGGCTTCAGCCCGATCAGGCCGCAATAGCTGGCCGGGATCCGGATCGAACCGCCACCGTCGTTCCCGTGGGCGGCCACCCCGATACCGGCGGCCAGGGCGGCCGCGGCGCCGCCCGAGGAGCCACCGGGCGTGTAGGCGGTGTTCCACGGGTTGCGGGTCCGGCCGTGGAGCGGGCTGTCGGTCATCCCCTTCCAGCCGAACTCCGGGGTTGTGGTCTTGCCCAGGAACACCACGCCGGCCTCCCGCAGCCGACCCACCACCGGTGCGTCCACCAGGGCCTTGAGCTCCGAGGTCACCCGGGAACCCGACCGGGTCGGGAACCCGGCCATGGCCACATTGTCCTTCACCGTCATCGGGATGCCGTCCAGGTCCCGGATGCGTTCTCCCTGCTGCCAGCGGGCGGTGCTCTCCATCGCCGCCGCCCGGGCCCCGTCCCGATCAACCAGGGCGAACGCGTTCAGCTTCGGTTCGAGCCGAGCGATCTGGGCGAGGTGATGATCGACCACCTCCAGCGGGGTCACCTCGCCACGGCGATAGGCCGTCAGGAGACCATGAATGGTGTCCGGATAGTCGTTCACTTGTCTCCCGCCGCAATGCCGCTGCCAAGCCCCCGCCTACTGTACGCAGCCGACCCTGGGGCGGCCACACGTACTCCGGTCCCGATACCGCGAACCCGCGGGTTCAGGGGCGGCGTTCCGCCGCTGAACGCGGGCCGGTGGGGTCGTCGAGGTGGGCCCACTCCAGGTCTTCCATGGTGACCAGCCCCTGGGTGACCACGTACTCCACCAGGGTCTCGGCCGAGGTGACGCTCGTGGCCCGCGACGAACGGAGCTTCGAGCGGAGACGCTGGAAGGTGTTGTCGACCGTCTTGTGGGACACGCCCCACACCTGGGCGATGTCCCCGTGTGACGGGAGCGGGCCGAGACGGCCGGTGAGGCGCCCCCGGGCCAGGACGACCGCGAAGTCGATCTCCCGCGGCGTGAGCGGCGGACCCATGGTCAGGGTGTCCGCCCCCTCGTCGACCCCGTCGCCGAAGACCCCGTCGCCCACCTCGTCGGCCGCCGGCGCCGCCAGGTGATAGGCCATCTCGTAGCGGGTGGTGCCGGCCTGGAGCGACACGACCCCGGCCGGCCCGACGAGGGGGTTGGCCGATCCGGGCCGGAGATCGATGACCGTGCCGTCGTTCGACACCATGGTCAGCCGGAGCCGGGCCCCGAGGTTCTCCAACCACCAGCCGGTCGGCCGCAACACGAACCGCCCGGCCCGCCGGTGCAGGAACGTGTTGTCGTCGAGTGACAGCTCCGCGGTCCGACCGAACACCAGCTCGTCGCTGGGTTGGTACGCCTCGCCGAGGAACTCGACCGACAACGCCGGCCCGCCGACGAGGGGCCCGTCCACCTCGGAGGCCTTCACCGGTCTTTGGCGCCCAGCACACCCCGGCTGGTCAGATCGTCGATCGCGTCGCGGGACAGGCCGAGCATGGTGCCGAGCACGTCCTCGTTGTGCTGTCCCATCGTGGGCGCCGTCAGCGCCGACCGGAGCGCCGGTTCGCTGTAGCGGATCGGGAAGCCGGGTACGGCGAAGGTACCCGCGATCGGGTCGTCGATGGTGCGCACGGTGCCCCGCTCGGTGAAATAGGGATGATCGACCGCGGCCGCCGGGTCCAGCACCGGACCGCACGGGACCCGGTGCGCCTCCAGCGTGGCGATCACATCGGCGTCGTGTTCGAAACCGGCCATCCAGCGCTCGATGATCGTGGTGAGCTCGTCACGGTGTTCGATCCGGCGCTCGTTGGTGGCGAAGCGGGGGTCGTCGGCCAGTTCCGGGCGGCCCAGCGCCGTCCACAGGTTGCCGATCTGATTGACCGAGCACAACATCACGATCCAACCCTCGGGCCCCTCGAAGGTACCGGCTGGTGACACCGGCTGATAATGGCGGCCCTGACGCATAGGCACGAACTCGCCGTCGGTGATCGACGAGGCCTGGACCGCCTGCTCCTGGAAATGGAACAGAGCGTCGACCATGGACACGTCGATATGGCAGCCGGCCCCGGTCCGGTCACGGCGGTAGAGGGCATAACCCACCGCGGCGAACCCGTGCACACCGGCATTCACATCACCCAGGCCGGCGCCCACGAACAGCGGCGGCCCGTCGGGCTCACCGGTCAGGTGCATGATGCCCGAGAACGCCTGGGCGATGAAGTCGAAACACGGTCGGTCGGTCATGGGTCCGGTCTGGCCGAACCCCGACACCGAAACCATGATCAGGGCGGGGTTGACAGCGCGGAGGACGTCGTAGCCGAGGCCCTTGCCGGCCATCACCCCCGGGGTGAAGGTCTCGACCACGACCGAGCACTGCTCGGCCAGCCGGGTGACCAGGTCGACACCCTCCGGTGTCGAGAGGTCGACGCAGACACTCTCCTTGCCCCGGTTCTGCTGGATGAAGGAGCCGGACCGCCGGTTTCGCCGCGGCCCCTGGGCCCGCATCGGATCCCCGTAGGGAGGTTGCTCGATCTTGATGACCCGGGCGCCGAGCTCGGCCATGAGACGGGTGACGGTCGGTCCGGCTAGGTACTGGGTGAAGTCGAGGACGATGTCGTCGGCCAGGATCGGTGGTTCGGCTCCGTCGGAGTCGTAGCTCATGGCCAACGGTGTACCCCAGCGTCGGAGCCGGTTCCAGCCCGAGCGGCAAGGCCATGGTCGATCAGTGGGGCTCAGCCGATGACCTGCACCCAGCGGCGCAGGTCCTATGGTGAATCCATGGAACTGGATTATTGGATTGATCCCATTTGACCGTGGTGCTGGGTGACGGCCCGTTGGGTCGTCGACGAGGTGGCACCGAAGCGTGATCTGCGGATCACGTGGCAGCCGATCAGCCTGTTCTTCAAGAACGAGCCGGAACCCGAGAGCCCGTACTACGAGGCAACCTGGTTCACCCATCGGCTGCTGCGCGTGATGGAAGCGGCGCGGGCCGCGGCGGGCGAGGAGGTGGTGCAGCCGCTCTACTGGGAGTACGGCCGTCGCATCCACTACGACGAGGATCGTTCGTTCGATCCGGGCGATGCACTCGCCGCGGTCGGTCTCGATCGTGACCTGGCGGCCGCGTTCGACGACGAGCGGTGGGACGCCGACATCCGGGAGCGGATGGACCGCGGCCTCGCCCTGGCCGGCGACGATGTCGGCACACCGCTGATCGGTTTCGACGATGAGGACGGGAACCGGGTCGGACTCTTCGGGCCGGTCATCACCCGGGTGCCACCCACGGACCGTTCCCTCCAACTGTGGGACGGGTTCGTGGCCATGGCCACCGTGCCCGGTTTCTGGGAGGTCAAGCGGACCCGCACCGAACGTCCGGAGTTCGGCGAACGCCCCTGATCGGGGCCGCGGCCGGCCGGTGGTCCGATCAGGCCGTCCGGTCGGCCTCACGTCATGGTGGGTTGTGGGCCCTCCGATCCGGCGGAGGGCCGCAGCCGGGACGGCTCAGTCCAGTTCGATACCGTCGGCGTAGCCGCCGTCGTCGTTCAGGGGGCGGCCGCCACGGTAGTGGGTGACGCTCCCGTCCTCGTGGGTCATGAGGTAGCGGTAGCCGTGACGTTGGCTGTCGGCCAGTGAGCCGAGGCCGACGTTGATCTCATCGTCCCACGAGCGGGGGTCGACCTGGATGGCCATGCCGGCACCGAGGTCTTCGTAGGCGTCCTCGGTGGCCACCTTGCGCTCCGGGAGCCACACGACCTTGGAGGCCTTGACCCGGGCCGACAGGAAGCCGTCGGTGCGGAGGTAGACCCACCCCGACCGGCGGAGATAGTGAGGAAAGGCGTGGGCCGGCAACCAGTCGCTGCCGAGCAGCGGGCCGACCGCGCTCACCGGGAGCGACATGTCGAAGCCGCCGGCGAGGGGAGAGACCTTGTCGAACTCGTTGCTGGGGTTCTTCGTTGCCCGCGGAGCGGCCGTCGGCTGGGGCTTCACCTTCTTGGGCATGGCAAGGCACTCGAGGCACGCGGCCCGAAGCTCGTCATGCTCGCAGTAGTCGACGGCCGTTCCTGATTCGCTCACCATACGTTCGCTTCCCCGCTTTCGTGTTGTAGCCCACAACCGGTTTGCACTGTACTTCCGGCGTGGGGTGGCCCAGTGGGGACTCAACTCAACGGCCAACCAATCACTACGGGAATGTCACGTGACATGACGCTGGTATTGGTGTATAAACCTCTTCGGCCTGATCCGAATTCGGGGTACTCCGAACGCCGCTGATTCGGCCGCTCAACCCCGGCGGGCCGGGTGTGGGCATCGAGAGGGGCCGACGACCACACCGGCTGGTTCGTGGGCCGACGCCGCCGGTTCGCCCTAGTCGGCGGGTGGCGGGGATGATGAGGGCGGGGCCGAGCTCGCCGGTGGGGTTACCGTTGGGGCGGTGGTGCTCGCTGTCGACGTCGGCGGCGGGTTCGGGGCCGGGATGCGCGGCGGGCGGTTCGTCGACGGGACGGTGGACGAGGGGGCGGCCGCCGCCGGTGTGGGGGTGGACGGCATGGTGCTGTTTTCGGCGGTGGTGGGTGCCGCACTCGAGGTTGGGGTGGTGGGGGGATCGGTGGGAGGGGCCGTGGTGTCCGAGGACCGGACCGATCGGGTGGTGGCGGGAGGGGTGGCCGTCGGACGCGACGCCGGCCGCCGGGTGGCACCGGGCGTGGTGGCGGGAGCGGTGGCGGGAGCGGTGCCGGCGGGGTCGGCCGACTCGACCGTGACCGTGGCTTCTGCGGTGCTGCCCGTGGTGGCGACGGTGGCGGAGCTCGAACCGGGGCGCTGATCCGATGTGGTGCTCGCCGGTGCCGACGTCGTGGATCGGAGATCCGACACCTCGCCGGCGGCCCCACTTCCCGACCGGGCCACCAGACCGAGGGTGCCGATGGTCACGGCGGCCACCGCCAGCACGGCGGCGACGAGGTGCCGATCGGGGGTGCGATCGGCCAACCGCCGGACCGCGTCGAGGTGGCGATCGATCCGACTCGACGACCGCTGCTCCAACGCGCTGATCGGGCGGTGGCCGAGCGCCGGCGCCGGTTCATGACCGACCGGGTTGGCGGCCGGGTGGGAGGACAGGGGCGGCAACGCCATGGGGTCGCGGCGGCGATCGCCGCGACCAACCAAGCCGGCCTCGTCGTCGGTGGACCCGCAGGCCGGGCCGGTGCCGTCGGCCGGGAGCGGTGGGTCGGCCGGTCCCGTCGGGGGGTCGGTGGGTCCAGGCGGGTCGGCGGGTCCGGGGGCGGTGAGGGCCGGGCCGAGGTCCACGGTCGGGTTGAGCAGGCCGGCGTCGAGGCCGTCGGCGAGCTGCAGGCTCGGGGGTTGGGGGACGAGACGGTTCGGTGGGCCGGCCGGGTGGCGTTCGGCCCGGCGACGGGCTTCGCTGAGGGCCCGGGCGAAGGCGCTCGCCGTGGGGAAACGATCGGAGGGGTCCTTGGCCATGGCCTGCTCGACGACGTCGCAGATCTCGGACGGGACGAGGTGCCGGAGGTCGCCGACGGGGGAGTGGATGACCCGCCCGGTGACGGCCAGTACCGAGTTGTCGCCGTCCTCGACCCGGAACGGGGGCCGACCGGCGAGCAGGGCCCACAGGGTGGCGCCCAGGCCGTAGACGTCGGCGGTGGTGGTGACGGCTTGGCCCCGCACGATCTCGGGGGCGCTGTAGGCGGGCGTGAACGAGGTGCCGGAGGAGAGCACCTGTTCCGCGGTGTGTCGGAGGACCTTGGCGATACCGAAGTCGGCGATCCGGGTGGCGCCGTCTGCGGTGAGCAGGACGTTGGCCGGCTTGATGTCGAGATGGACCACATTGGACTGGTGGGCGGCCGCGATGGTCCGGGCCACCCCGGCCATCAGGTCGACCGCCTCGGTCCAGGGGACCGGGCCGGCGGCCATCCGGTCGGCCAGGGAGCCGTCCTTGTAGAACGGCATCACGAGGTAGGGTTCATCGCCGTCCGTGGTGCCGCTGGAGTAGACCGGGACAACACCGGGATTGAGGGAGAGGCGGCCGAGTGCCTTGCGTTCACGGTCGAACCGTTCCAGCCCGTCGGCGGTGGCTCCGGTGGTCAGGACCTTGAGCGCCACCTGGCGGTCGAACTCGGGTTGGCGAGCCCGGTACACGCGCGAGGAACCACCGCGGCCGATCTGTTCGATGTCGACCAGTCCGTTGATGCCCAGATCAGTAGCTTCCACCCGCTGCTCCTGCCACTAGAGCGTCCCGACCTCCGGCGGCCAGGGGTAAGTCTAGTGCGAATGAGCAAAGCAGCTTGTGAGAGATGTTACCTGGTTGGTGATGGAGGTCGCGATGGTGACGGCGGCCCGGGGACGGGCGGCACCGGTGAGCCGTCCGTCCCGCCGCTCACTCGCCTTCCTGAGCGATGAGCTGGCTCAGCCAGTCCGAGAAGGCCGACGTGGCGATGTTGCGGCCGGCGTTGGCCTCGTCGAGTGGCCCGGAGAAGACGACGGCGACGACCTCTCCGCCCCGGAGCACCGGGGAACCCGATGCTCCCTGGCCGCTGGAGAAGGTGGTGATCACGATCGCCCGATCGACGTCACCGTCGGGGGCGCAGGTGACGGTCGGGGGTGAACCGACCGGGATGAAATCGGCCTGATTGGGGTTCGAGCAGCCGGGCCAGATGCTGAAGCTGGCTGCGTCGCCGCGGGTCGTGCTGACCGGCGGTAGCTGGAGTTCGCCCATGTCGTCACTGGTGATCAGGGACAGGGTGGCGGGGAAGCCCGTGCTGTAGACGTCGTCGCCGAGGGTCAGCTCGCTGGAGTTCCCGATCGGGATTCCGGAGATGTCGTCGGTGCCCTCGATCGGATTGCCGTCGGCGTCGGCGGTCACCTTGAGCACGGCGATGTCGAGGTACGGGTGGAGGGCCAGTGGGGTCGCCCGGTACTCGATCTGGGCCGGTTCGTCGGCGGTGCGGGAGACGGCCACGTGCAGCTCCGGGGCTGCCGCGGCCACATGCTGGTTAGTGACGATCAGGTTTTCGGTGACGAAGAACCCGGAGCCCAGCGTGCCTTCTTCGGTGATCAGCATCACCGTGGCGCGTTTGGCGTTGCTGAGGTCGGCGGCGGACGCGGCCTCGTCTTCGGTGTCGCGCAGGGCCGATGCGGCCAGCACGGCGGCGATACCGAGCACGATCAGGGCCACGGCGGCCAGGGCGAACCAGACCAGCCGCCCCTGCTTGGGTCGGGAGTGCTCCCCGGGGGCGACCACCCTGACGGTGGTGCCGGCGTCGTCGTCGCCGAGCGACATGAGGAAGGCGCCCTCGGCCTTGTACGGCTTGGTGATCCGCTTGCCGTCGATGAAGGTGCCCTTGCTGGATTGATCCTCGATCCACCACGATCCCGAGTGGTAGGTGATGCGCAGGTGGTTGCGGGACACCAGGGTGTGGCGCTCACCGAGCCGGACCAGGGAGTTCGGGTCGCGCCCGATGGTGATCTCCGTGCCCGGGAGGAAGGTGTAGTCGTCGTCGTCGATCGACAGGGAGATGGTGTCTCCACCAATGGCGGTGGCGGCGGCCAGATCGCCGACGCCCGGAGCCGGGCTGGGCGACGCCGACCAGTTGCCCGCCTGGCCGGGTGGGGGGTCGAAGTTCGGTGCGGTCTGTGTCGACGGCGACCAGGCCCCGGGTCCGTCCGGTGGGGTGGACGCCGGGGGGGCGGGGAGGTTCTCGTATGGATTCGCCGCGTCCGCCGATGGGCCGGGGGCGTCGCCGGGAACCACGGGTGGGGCGTAGGCGGCGGGGTCGAATTGTTCGCCGTCGGTGGCCGGGGGCGCGGGTGGCGCGGCGTCGGCGGCCGGCGAGGCCGCTCGGTCGGAACCCGCGGGCGGCGCCCATGGCTCATCGACTGCTCCGCCGCCCGGCCCGTCCGCCGCAGGCGGGCCGGGGGGTGCGGGCGGTACGGCTTCGGGCGGGGCCGGGGGGCTGGCCCACGACGGCCCGGATACGGCGTCGGGCGCCACCCCCGGGGCGGAACCCGCCCAGGTCCCCGCCCCGTTGCCCGGGGCGGGGGCGGCCCCCAGGTCGGGGTCGCCCCCCGGGGCGCGCGATGGGGCGGGGGCGGCGCGCGCCACCCGGACAGGGGCCGGGGCCGATTTGGTGGTGGTCTTGCGGGTCGTCGTGGCTGTGCTCTTCACGGCCGGACCGGACGCGGCTGCCGCCC
>JBKDZN010000071.1:0-8236 GCA_047971245.1 Acidimicrobiales bacterium | reverse complement strand
CCAGTGAGGACTACCGGCAGTGGACGCTCACCCTGCGTGACGGCATCACCTTCCACGACGGCACCCCGCTCGACGGGGAAGCGGTGGCCTACAACATCAGGACCTGCCAGGCGAGTGCCCTGACCGGGCCGTCGTTCCTCGGGCTCGAGGACGTGGCCTTCGAGGGGCAGACCGTGACCCTGACCTACACCGATCCGGCGGCGGTGGGCCCGAAGCTCCTCCGCGAGGAGACGTGTGGGTTCATGTTCTCGAAGGCGTGGTTGGAGACCCTGCCCAACAACCCGTTGCTGAGCGACGAGGAGAAGGCGGCCGCCACCGGCGACCCGGCCAAGCCGGTGGGCCTGGGGGCGTTCAAGTTCGTCTCCTACACCCCCGGCAACGGCAACAGCTTCGTCACCGAGCGCAACGAGGAGTACTGGCGGGGCGACGGTCCGAACTCGGTGACCGGGGAGGGTTATCCCTACCTGGATGGGGTCGAGTTCGTGGTGGCGGTCGACATCCAGGGCCGCTCCAACGGCCTCCTGTCCGGCCAGTTCAACATCATCCACACCGCCAACGGTGACGAGATCGCCAAGTTCGACAGCAATCCGGATTTCGTGACGATCAAGGTCGACGCCTACGGCGAGACCAGCCACATCCTGTTGAACGATGCCATGGGCGACAACCCGACCCTGGCCGCCATTCGGGGTGTGCCGACCCTGGAGATGGATCCGGGTGGGGCCAACGCCGACAGCCCGCTGATCCACCTCAGCTGCCGCAAGGCCCTGGCCCACGCCATCGACCGTGACCGCTTCGCCCAGGAGCGGTACGCCGGGGTGGTCAAGCCGGCCAACGGGCCGTTCCCGGTCGGCTCGATGGGGTACCTCGAGGACACCGGCTACCCGGCGTTCGACGTCGAAGCGGCCAAGACCGAGTGGGAGACCTGCAAGCAGGACGTGGGCACCACCCCGGTGCAGCTCACCTTCAACACCACCAACGACCCGTTCAACGTGGAATCCAATGAGCTGACCGCTTCGATGTGGCGGGATGCCTTCGGTGACGAGATCGAGGTGAGCATCGCCCCGATCGAGCAGGGTCAGTACATCGGTCTCGCCCTGGCCGGGCAGTTCCAGGCCCAGTCGTGGCGGAACCATGAGGGGGTTGATCCGAGCGAGCAGTGGTACTGGTGGAACTCGGCCACCGCCAGCCCCATTGCGGTCGACGGTTCCGAACTGGCGCTGAACTTCGGCCGGTTCCAGGACCCGGAGATGGACGCCCAGTTCAAGATCCTCCGCGAGAATCCCGACCCGGCCGCCCGCCAGGCCGCGGCAGAAGAGGTCAACCGCTTGTTCGGTGAGAACGTGTGGAACCTCTGGTACATCTGGACGATGTGGGGGATCATCGCCAACCCGAATGTCCAGGACATCACCAGCATTCCCATTCCCGATGCCGGCAATTCGATTCCGGCCATCGGCGGCAAACACCGGCTCGCTCAGATCTGGTGTGTCGAGGGGAACTGCGGCTAGTACTTGTCATGGGTAGGGGGTGGAACCAATCCGGTCCCACCCCCTACTCGCCACCCGATCACTGTTCTTTCATCTCCATACATCAGTAACAGCGACATTCCATTCAAAGGGGGAACGTGCGTACGCTCCGGATGCATTCAGGCCTCTTCGCCGTCATCGCCATCGCCATCATCGTGGTGTGGGCCTGGTTCATGCGACCACCGGTGAGCTGGACCTTCGGTCTCATCGTCGTGGTCGGCACACTCTCGGCGTTTCTGGCCAACGGGCGGTACGCCCAGCGGCGGATCCAGAGCGTGATTCCCATCAAGCTCGTCGTCACCTTCGACGTGTTCTCCCTGATGGCGACCCTCACCGGCGATCCAGCCGTCAACCTGCTCGGGCCGGGCGCCACCCCCGAGGCGGTGGCCCAGCTCCGCACCGAGATGGGGCTCGACCAGCCGTTCTTCACCCGCTACGGCAAATGGCTCGGCGACGCCTCGGTCGGTGATCTCGGCCGGTCGGTGGCCCTCCGGGAGGACGTGGCCGACGGGATCTCCCGCTCGATCACCCCGTCACTCCAGCTCATGGCCTACGCCGTGGTGTTGGCGATCCTGATCTCGTTCCCCCTGGGCGTCTACACCGCCTACCGGGCGGGCCGGCCCGCCGATCGGGTCACCAACACGATCATGCTGGGGTTCTTCGCCATCCCACCCTACGTACTGGCCATCGTCGGGATCTCCCTGTTCGCCATCGGGGGGTTCGCGGTGGGTGGCTTCAGTATCGGCGGCAACTGGCTCCCCGCAGCCCGGTACGTCCCCTTCGGGCAGGATCCGGTGCAGCACTTCAAGCACATGCTGCTCCCGGCGTTCAGCCTGGCCCTCGGTCAGGCCGCGGTGTTCATGCGGCTCCTCCGGTCCGACATGATCGCCACCCTGCGGCTGCCGTTCATCGATCTGGCCCGCTCCAAGGGTCTGACCACCCGCCGCATCCTGTGGCGCCACGCCCTGCGGCCCTCGATGTTCACCCTCCTGACCGTGATGGGCTTCACCGTCGGCGCCCTCATCGGCGGGGCCCTGATCATCGAGATCATCTTCACCCTGCCGGGGATCGGCACCTTCTTGTTCACCGCCATCTCCCAGCGGGACTTCATCGTGGTGCAGGGGGGAACCCTCGTCATCGCCACGCTGTACATCCTCATCCTGGTGATGGTGGACTTCCTGTATCTCGCTATCGACCCCCGGTTGCGCACCGGTGGTCTGGGGGGCTGATCGATGACTGAAGTATCGGTTGCTGGCCACGAGGTCGAGGTCGTCAGCGAGGACGACCCGACCCAGTCGGATCCGGCGCCCACCCGGCGCCAGGCCAAGAAGCTGGGGGTGATGTTCTGGGTCGCCGTCGCCTTCCTGGTCGTGCTGACCCTGGCCGCCATCTTCGCCGAGGTCCTGCCCCTGCGGGACCCGATCCAGCCGGTGGCCGGCGCCAACCGGTTACCACCGGGTGGGGAGTTCATCCTCGGCACCGACGCCAACGGGCGCGACATCCTCAGCCGGTTGATCTACGGGGCCCAGGTCAGCCTCATGGTCGGTTCCATCGGCGCCCTGCTGGCCCTGTTCATCGGCGGCACCATCGGGCTGGCCGCCGGCTATTTCCGGGGCCAGGTCGACAACATCATCACCACGGTGGCCGACGGGACCCTGGTCATCCCGCCGCTCATTCTGGCCCTGTCACTGGTGCTGTTCCTCGACCCCGAGGGCCAGCGCCGGGTCGTCATCCTGATCGTGGTGTTCGTCCTGTTGTCGATCGCCCCGATCTCCCGGGTGGTCCGGGCCTCGTCGCTGGTGTGGGCCGATCGGGAGTTCGTGCTGGCGGCCAAGACGATGGGCGCCCGCAACGGCCGGATCATGGTGCGGGAGGTCCTGCCCAACGTGGCCCCCGCCCTCATCTCCTACTCACTGATCGTCATGGCCAACCTGGTGGTGGTGGAAGGGGCGGTGTCCTTCCTGGGACTGTCCGTCCCCCCTCCCTCACCGACCTGGGGCGACATGATCAACAAGGGACGCAATGACCTGGCCGTCGCCCCTTGGATCGCCATGGTTCCGGCCACGACGATGTTCTTGACGGTCCTGGCCCTCAACTATGTGGGCGACAAGTTGCAGGAAAAGTACGAGCCGCGGGAGTCGGTGCTCTGATGGCGGGAACAGGAACAGCTCATCTCCGGACCAAGCGTGACCCGTTGCTGCGGGTGGACGACATGGTCGTGGAGTTCCCGATCGGGACGACCGGCGACGTGGTCCACGCCGTCAGCGGCATCTCCCTCGACCTGGTCGAGGGGGAGACCCTCGGCCTCGTCGGCGAGTCGGGTTGCGGTAAGTCGACCACGGGCAAGGCGATCATGCAGGTGCCCCGCCCCACCTCGGGGGATGTCATCCTCGACGGGGTGGATCTCGCCGGCCTGGACGGGGAGGCCCTGCGCCGCACCCGGCCGGTGCTGCAGATGATCTACCAGGACCCGATCTCGGCCCTGAACCCCCGCCGCACCGTGCGCGACATCATCGCCGAACCGCTGATGGTGTGGTGGGAGGAGGATGAGGGCCGCCCGCCCACCTCCGTGGCCTTCGAGGAGTTCGGGAAGTTCTACCGGCGGGTGGCCAAGGTGGTCACCAAGCCGATCCGGTACCTGTTCCCGGTCGGCCTGGTGGCGATGCTGTTGTGGATCATCTCCGAGGCGTCCGACGGTCGGGCCATGGAAGACACCCTGTCCTGGCTCATCATCCCGGCCAAGATCATCGGCTATCCGGTGCTGGCGGTGTCGTTGGCCATCGCCGCCGTCCTGGCCGTGATGTCGGTCATCTGGATGTTGATGGGCATCATCGTCCCGTTCGGGGTGATGTCCCGCCTCCTCGGGCGGATCAACGGTGCCGTCGGCCTCCTGGCCGCGGTGTTCGCCCTCGCCGTGTCGGCGTTCCTCGTCTACCGGACCTGGGACAGCCAGCAGGGGGTGTTGGGCTGGGTCATCCGGGGCCTGTTGCTGCTGATCGCCGTGGTGGTCGGGCTGTGGGTGCTGGCGTCACTGATCAAGCCGTCCCGGGCCGGTGCGTCCGGGGTGGCCGCCGCCCTCGCCGCCATCTTCGCCCTCCAGCTCTTCTACATCTCCGGTCTCGACGGGGTGCCGAAGCTGCTCGTGCTGGTCGCCGCGGTGGCCATCAACGTGGTCCTCTACAAGATGGTGCGACGCCAGCTCACCCGGCGCCAGAACGAGCTCAGGGAGCGGGCCGAGCCCAAGGTGCGTGAGCTGCTGGAGACGGTGGGCATCAACCCCGACGACGCCCTCGATCGTCGCCCGTACGAGTTCTCCGGTGGCCAGGCCCAGCGCCTGTCGATCGCTCGGGCCCTGATCATGGACCCGAAGATCATCATCTGCGACGAGCCGGTCTCGGCGCTCGACGTGTCGGTCCAGGCCCAGATCCTGAACCTGTTGGAGGAGATGAAGGAGCGCTACGGGCTCACCCTCGTCTTCATCGCTCACGACCTCGCGGTGGTGAAGAACATCAGCGACCGGGTGGCGGTCATGTACCTCGGGAAGCTGTGCGAGGTCGGGGAACCGGACGCCCTCTACGCCAATCCCGCCCACCCCTACACCCAGCTGTTGCTGTCGGCGATTCCCCACCCGGATCCCCTGATCGATCCCCGGCTGGGCCAGCCGGCCACCGATCTGCCGTCGCCGATCAACCCGCCGAGCGGCTGCCGGTTCCGGACCCGGTGCCCGTTGGCCCAGGACAAGTGCGCCAACGAGGAACCGCAGATGCGGGCGGTCGGCCCCGACCAGTTCGTGGCCTGCCACTTCCCGCTGCTCGAGCCCTACCACATCCAGACGGGGAACACCGCCAGCGATCAGGACGAGACGCCCCACAGCGAGAGCGAGGAGGTGGAGGCATGAGCGCCGACACCGGATCCCACGGGCCCGCCGCCACCGCCACCAGCGCGTCGGACGCCCTTGACAACCGAAACCAGGACGACGGCCCGGTGTTGGTGGTGGAGAACCTCCGCACCGAGTTCGCCACCCCGCGGGGCGCCCTGCGGGCGGTCGACGGGGTGTCGTTCACCCTGGATCGGGGCAAGGCGGTCGGGGTGGTGGGGGAGTCGGGCTCGGGCAAGAGCGTGACCGCCCGCTCGATCATGCGCCTGCTGCCCAAGAGCAATGTGGCCAGCTCGGGCAAGGTGACCATGAACGGCATCGACGTCATGAGCCTCGACCCGAAGGAGCTGCGGGAACTGTGGGGCCCGGAGGTGGCCATGGTGTTCCAGGACCCGTTGGGCTCCCTCAACCCGGTCATGAAGATCGGTACCCAGGTGGCCGAAGGGCTCCGGGTCCACCACAACGTGTCCCGCCGTGAAGCCCGCGCCTCGGCCCTCTCCCTGCTGGCCAGTGTGGGGATCCCTTCCCCGGCGGCCCGGATGGACGATTACCCGCACCAGCTGTCGGGGGGTATGCGACAGCGGGTGGTGATCGCCATCGCCCTGGCCTGCGGTCCCCGCCTCCTGATCGCGGATGAGCCCACCACCGCCCTCGACGTGACCGTGCAGGCCCAGATCCTCGACCTCCTGCAGGAACAGCAGCGCGAACGGTTCATGCCCCTGGTGCTCATCACCCACGATCTGGGTGTCGTGGCGGGTCGGACCGACGAGGTCATCGTCATGTACGCCGGACGGATCATGGAGAAGGCACCCACCAAGGTGCTGTTCCGCGACATGAAGATGCCCTACACCGAGGCCCTGTTCCGGTCGATCCCCAAGATCGAGCTGCCGAGCCACACCCGGTTGGCCACCATCCCCGGTCGGCCGCCGAATATGATCGACCCGCCCAAGGGCTGCAAGTTCGCTGCCCGGTGCCGGTACGCCCAGCCCCAGTGCATCGAGGAGGAACCGGAGTTGACACCGGCGGTGGGTCAGGACCACTACTACCGGTGCTTCTTCCCGGTGGGCACCCCCGAGGGGAAGGCCGCCTTCGAGAAGAACCTCAGTAATGGGCGCCTGACCCCGGAGGGCGATCTGGTGGAGGCGGTCGCGCCGAGCTGACCGGGTCTGCGCCCGCGGGCGGACGATCCGGGAGCCGGTGACGCCGGCCCCGCACAAACGCTGCATGTCGAATCGAGGACGAAGTAATGGCGACCATTCGTGAACTGGCCGAGGAGCACTGGCAGGGCCGGGGTGATCTGGTCCACGCCCACCACCCGGTGCAGCGGATCCACGACGAGGACGGCCGGGTCACCGGTGAGGAGATCGAGGACGGGGTGCTCTTCCTGAAGAGCGTGGCCTCGGTGAACGCGATCGACACCGGCGACGGTCTCGTCATGCTCGACACCGGTGGCCTGTTCGACCGGGAGGTCGTGCACGGCGAGGTGCGCCGCTGGCGCCCCGACGCACCCCTGGCCGCCGCGATCTACTCCCACCACCACATCGACCACATCTACGGCACCGCCCTGTTCGAGGCGGAGGCCGCCGACCACGGGTGGGCCCGTCCGGTGGTGTACGCCCACGAGGATCTCCCGGCCAACTTCGACCGCTACGAGATCACCCAGGGCTGGAACACGGCCATCAACCGTCGCCAATTCGCCATCGACCAGCCGAAATGGCAGTGGCCGTCGGAGTACCGTCGCCCCGACGTGACCTACCACCGGCACCTGACCTTTACCCGGGGGGCGGACACCTTCGAGCTGCACCACGCCCGTGGCGAAACCGACGACGCCACCTGGACGTGGGTCCCGGAACGCAAGATCCTCCATCCCGGTGACCTGTTCATCTGGGCGGTCCCCAACGCCGGGAATCCCCAGAAGGTCCAGCGCTACCTGTCGGACTGGGCCGCCGCCCTGCGGGAGATGGCCGCCCTCGAGCCCGAGATCATGCTGGCCGGCCACGGCCTGCCGATCTTCGGGAGCGAACGGGTGGTGCCGGCACTGCTCGACACCGCCGAACTGCTCGACACCATCGAGGCCCAGACCCTGGCCATCATGAACGAGGGCAAGAACCTCGACACCTGCCTCCACGAGGTGACCGTCCCCGAGCACCTGCGGACCCAGCCCTACCTGCGGCCGGTGTACGACCACCCCCAGTTCCTCGTCCGGAACGTGTGGCGTCGCTACGGCGGCTGGTACGACGGCGAACCCGACAACCTGCTGCCCGCCCCTCGGGTCCAGCAGGCCCGAGAGTGGATTGCCCTGGCCGGAGGGGTCGACCCGGTCCTGACCCGGGCCCAGGCCCTCCTGGCCGACGGTGATGCCCGCGCCGCCTGCCACCTGGTGGAGTTCGCCGCTCTGGCCGAGCCGGACAACGCCGACGTGTGGTCGGTCCGGGCCGAGGCGTACCAGGCCTACTCCGCCACCCAGGAGTCCTCGATGGCCCGGAACATTCTCGGCCACGCCGCCCGGGCGTCCGAACAGCACAAACGGGACATCGCCGGGGACTACTGACCCGGGGGTCGACCGGGCCGCCGGGCGACGGGCCGCCCGGCGCGAGGATTCAACCCCGGTCGGGTGCCGGTCGTAACGTGACGGGGATGGCCACTGCCAGCTCCACCCGGCCCGACTCGGGCCGGCTGCTGACCTTCGACACGTTGCCGTTCTACATCGGCGGGTTCCTCGGACCGTTCGGGACGATGGTGGTGTTGCCGATCTACCCCGAGCTGCGGGAGACCTTCGACGCCACCACGGCCCAGGTGAACTGGGGCTTCAGCGGCTACATGCTGATGATGGCCC
>JBKDZN010000070.1:0-15843 GCA_047971245.1 Acidimicrobiales bacterium | reverse complement strand
GCCAAGACGGTCTCACCGCCGCCGACCAAGCCCGACGGGCCTGGCACCGCACCCACCAGACCACCCCATGAACCCGACCACTACACTCACCACCAACCACACGCCAGCACCCCCGCGACGGGGTCTGATTCCAACACCGATCCGTCGCGCAAAGTCAGAAACACCTCACAGCACCAAGGACTGATCCCGCGCCGGTCGGGCCTTCAGTGAGTAGGTGAGGAAGGCGTTCCCCATCGGGGAGATCACGCTGTCGACCAGTTCGACCCGGTATCGACCTCGCCGGCAGATAGTCATGTTGCATGTATACTCGCAACATGACTATCCATTCGGTATCCGTCCTTTCCCCCGATCTCGACACCACGACCCCGATCCCTGCCCGGGCCTGGTGTGGCTTCGCCGTCGCCGCCGGTGTCGTCCTCGCCGTCGACGCCATCGTGCTCGACCCGTTCGCCGCCGGCAGCTTCCCGGCCCGGCTGGCCGGTGTGGTCAACCTGATCCTCGCCGCCGTCGGCGGCGTCGGGTTGTACCTGCGGGCATCCACCGTTCACCACCGCCGATTCCTCGACATCGGCTTCGCCCTCAATCTGATGGGGCTGTGTGCCCTGACCGCGGTCGCGTTCACCCGGAACTTCGTGCTCGACCCACTCGACACCGCAACAGTCGACACGATCGGAGACCAGACCCCGCTCACCGCGCTCCTAATCGCCGGTGGCGTACTGGCGTCGATCGGGTTCGCAACCTTCGGCCTGGCCATGACCAGGCTCGACCGGCTCGGCGGCTGGGGATACGCCAGCCTGCTACCCATCGGAGGCTTCGCGGCCCAGATGCCGGTTGTCGTGGCCGCCGCGGTGCAGGGCCTCGGGGCCGCCGCCATCATCCGCCTCGCCCTGATCGCGATGGCCCGCTCGGACCGGCGATGAGCCGGGGATCAGATCGCCGGTCCCACGCACCGGTCGAGCGCCCGGGAGGCCACGAGCCAGCCGGTCGTGACCCCGAAGATCATCAGGGCCAACCGCACGAAGAACCCACCGGGGGGGCTGGTAGACGCCACCGCCGCCCAGACATCGAAATCAGCCAACTGGGCCGTGCTCGCCAATCGGATGGCGCTGATCACCGTAGCCGCCACCGCGTAGCGCGGATCGAACCAGCCGAGCAGCAGAAACGCGCCGACCACCGCCGCGCCGGCGGCAGCCACCGCCACGGTGGCCGCCGCCGGCAGGTGCGGGCCGACGGCAGCCAACCCCGCCATCCCCACCGTGGCCAGGCATGCCCCTCGCCGGCATCGTCTCCCGTCGTGTGGGGTTCCGATCGCCGCCGTCATGGCGAGACCGGCCGCCATGACCAACGACACCCCGCCGTCGAAACCGGTCAGCACCACCAGCGGCGCGGCCAGCACGACGGGAACCCAGCGGGTGCCGGCGGCCACCACAATGCCCACGGCCGCCGCCAGGGCAGCCGCCACGAGGCGGCCGTGGGCCAGCTCGAGGGCGTAGACCTGGACCGCCAGGACCAGGGCGGCCAGCCGCATGCCCTGGCGGACCGTCTCCACCCGGTCATCCCCGGTGCCGCGCCGGGCCTGCATGGTGAATGAGAGACCGATGAGACCGAGCAGTTCGGCCGCCCGGTCGCGACGGCCGCCGGACCGAGCGGCCTCGGTCACCGATTCGGACAGCTCGCGACGGAGCTCCGGATCGAACCCGGGCAGCGATCGCGTCGACCAGTCGAGCAGCAGGCCGGGCCTCACCCCGACCACCCCAGCCCGAGCTCCCCGATGGCGGCACTGGCCTGCAGCCGTCGTACCTCGTGTTCGAGCGCCACCCGACCCTCGGCCGTGATGGCGTAGGTGCGTCGCGGCGGACCGTCACCGGGCTCCGGGTCGCCCTGGATGACCAGCCCGTCCCGGTGGAGGCGGTCGAGCACCGCGTACAACGTGCCGGCCCGGAGCTTCACCCGACCCTCCGAGAGTTCCTCGATGTCCTTACCCAGCCGGTACCCGTGGCCCGGGTGGCGGGCCAGGGCGGCCAGTACCAGGAATGTCGGCTCCCGCATCGGTTGGCTCGAGGCCATGTGCCCTCCGTTCCCGCTCGCCGTGTCGTGACATGACGTGTCGTGTCGTGACGTGTCGTGACGAGCATTTGTGCGATCTCAACCGACCACGAGTATACGTCTGCTATGACTACCGCCCCCTCCCCCACCGGGGTTCGGTCGTCGCGCTAGTTCCGGTGGGCCAGGTGCCGGCGGGCGGCGGCCCGGTGGGCGTCGGCCCGGTCCGGTTCGAGCTGGATGAGCCGGGTCCGGGCCGCGGCCGCCTGATCGTGGCGACCGGCCACACCGAGGAAGCGGGCCAGTTCGGCCAGCTCCGACGGGGGCGACCAGCGCAGCTCGGACGAGACGGTGACGGCGTCGATGAGACCGGCCAGGTTCCCGGTCTGGGCCTGGGCCACCTTCAGGTTGTTGAGCATTCGGGAGGCGAACGCCCGGGGGTCGATCGGTGCCAGCATGGCGGCGGTGAGGGCGATCCGGTTGTCGAGCCGGGCCACCAGGGCTTCACACGCCGGCCGGTCGAGTTCGGCACCACCGGCGAACGGGTCGAACCAGCGCCGTGGGCTGTCCCCGTCACCGAGGACCACATGGCCGGGCAGGCCGACGACCGACAACTCCACGCCGGCCCGTCGGCCGATCTCGGCGGTCACCGCGGCGAGGGTGATCGGGATCCCCCGCCGGCGTTCCAGGACCCGGTGGAGGTAGGAGTTCACCGCCCGGTGGTAGCCCGAGGTGTCGCCGACGAAGGCCAGTTCACCGAAAACGTAGGCCATGACATCGGCGACCTCGGCCGAGGTCCCGAGCGGGGCGGCCAACTGGTCGAGCTCGGCCACGAGTTCCGCCGCGTCGGGGGCGGCGTCGTGGTCGAGTGTGGCGATGGCCGCCATGATCAGGTCGAGGCGCGCCCCGGGGTCGACACACCGGGCGTTGAGTTCCTCGGCCACCGACACCATGGGTCCATGGTGCCGCGGTTCGGGTTCCCGGTCACCTCCGCCGCCCCGATCCGGCGACGAGCCACCCCTCGGGGGGCGGCGATAGGGTGGTACCAGATGGCTCCGAGGACTCGCGCCAATCCCCTACCGAACCAGGGAGACGTACCCTTCGGCATCGCCCACCGTGGTGGCAGCGATGTATCCCCCGGCAACACCCTGGCCGCGTTCGAACGGGCGGTCGACCTCGGCTACACCACCATCGAGACCGACGTGCGGGCGACCGCCGACGGGGTCCTGGTGGTCTTCCACGACGACACCACCCAGCCCGCCACCGGGCGGCCCGGCACCATCGAGGGGCGCACCTGGTCCGAGGTGAACGAGTTGTACATCGGCGACGCCCACCCGGTCCCCCGGTTCGAAGACGTCGTCAGCAAGCTGGGCCCCAAGATCACGTGGAACGTGGAACCCAAGGCCCCGAGCGCGGTGGCCCCGTTCGTCGACGCCGTCAAGAACCTCAGGCTCGAGGATCGGGTGTGCGTCGGCTCGTTCTCCGACCGGATCATCTCCCAGATCGGACGGGAACTCGGCCCGGACGTGGCCCGCTCCCCCGGCCCGGCCGGTGTGGCCGCCCTGTCGGCAAAGGCGGTCACCCGCCTCGGCCGGCGACGCTCCCCGTACTACGCCGTGCAGGTCCCCGTACGGTACGGACCGATCCCCCTGACCAACGCCCACCAGATCAGCCGCCTCCACAAGCTCGGTCTTCAGGTCCAGGTCTGGACCATCAACGACGAGGCCGAGATGGAGCACCTGCTCGACCTCGGGGTCGACGCCATCATGACCGACGAGGTCGCCCTGCTGCGTGACGTGCTCCGGCGCCGGGGGCAGTGGCCCCCGGATCACCGGCACGGTTGAGCGGCTGGGCGGCGGCCACCGACCTGTTCGTGGCCGCCCCAGCCTCGTCGTTCAGTCCCCCAGCTCGGGATCGGCGAACTGCGGGGTCCGCTTCTCGAAGAACGCCTTCACCTGTTCCACCTGATTGGGGGAACCGATGAGGCGAGCGATCTCGGTGCGCTCGGCCAGGAACCCGTCGGCCCGGCTCACCTTCGCCGCCGCGTTGAGGAGGCGCTTGCCGGCCCGGATCGCGTGGGGTGACTTCTGGGCGATCTCCTGGGCCAGTTCCAGCGCCCCCGCCCGGGGATCGTCGGCCAGGTGGCCGGCCAGGCCGAGCTCGACTGCCTCGGTACCCGACACCATGCGGCCGGTGAAGGTGAGCTCCTTGGCCACGTCCAGACCGACCAGGTCGATCAGGGTCTGGGTGCCGGTCATGTCGGGGATCAGGCCCCAGCGGATCTCCAGAACCGACATCTTGGCGTCCGGGGCCACGAAACGGATGTCGGCGCCGAGTGCCAGCTGGATCCCGCCTCCCAAGGCGTGACCGTGGACCGCGGCGATCACCGGGACCGGCAGCGACGACCAGCCGTACACCGCCTGCTGGCCGAGATGGGTGATCCGGCCCTCCTCGGCGGCGGTGATGTCGCGCGGGGCCCGCTCATCCTCCGCGTCGTCGGACGCCATCCCCTGGAAGCTGCCGAAGTCCAACCCGGCGCAGAACGCCTTGCCTTCACCCGACAACACCACGCACCGAACCGCCGGATCGGCGGCCAGCTGGTCGGAGACGTCCACCAGGGCCCGGAACATGGCCGGGTCGAGGGCGTTCATCTTGTCGGCCCGGTTGAGCCGGACGTCGGCCACCCCGCCGTCCATGGTCACCGTGATGCGATCACTCATCGGTCTTTGTTCTCCGTCTTCGTCGGGATGGCGCCCCTGCCAGGGGCCGTGTCGGCCCTCCACGATCACAGCCCCGACCCCGCTCCGGCAAGTACGCCACCGGTCGTCCACAGCCTGTCCACCGATGTCCGTCGAAAATTCACATGGTTGCCCCTCTGGTCCCCCACAGCGGACTCGTCGTAGCGTGATCCCTGACAGCCGGTCCGGTCCCGGCTGCAGGATCCGGGGAGGAATCCGCATGGCCATGTACGCCGTCACCCTCAACGACGACACCACCGACATCATCGAAGGCGCCGACGCCTACCAACAGGAAGGCCCGATGACCACCTTCTTCGCCTTCCAGGGCGACCGCCGGGTCATCGACTCGTGGAGCGTGCGCATGGCCAGCTTCCGCACCGCCGACATCGCCGCGATCCGCCGCCGGGCCGACGTGGCCCGCTGCCGGGTCGGTCACCCCGAGCACGGCCACGGCGAACGATGCCGGATCGACGCCGGGATCGATGCCGAACTGACCCAGCTGGTCGGTGCCTGATGGCCGGCGACGGCAACCCGGTCCTCCTGCTGCACGGTTTCACCACCTCGGCCGACCGTACCTGGCGGGAACCGGGCTGGATCGATCTGCTGACCGAGGCGGGCCGGGACGTCATCGCCCCCGACCTGCTCGGTCACGGCTCGGCCGACAAACCCCACGATCCGGCCGCCTACGACCAGGTCGAGGCCCTGATTCTCGCCGAGCTGCCCGACGACCGGCCCGTCGACGGGATCGGCTACTCGGCCGGGGCCCGGATCCTGCTCACCCTCGCCTCCCAGTATCCCGACCGCTTCGGTCGCCTAGTGGTGGGAGGCGTCGGCGCCACCCTGTTCAAGGAGCGGACGACCAACCCGATCCTCGACGCCCTCCAGGGCAGGGCCGACCCCGACGACCGGGTGGCCGGCCACTTCGCCGCCATGGCCGGTGACGACGGCAACGACCCCGAGGCCCTGGCCGCCTTCCTGCAACGCAGCTCACCACCGTTGGGGGTCGACGAGCTGGCTCGGGTGACCCACCAGACCCTGGTCGTCATCGGCAGCGAGGACTTCGCCGGTCCCGGCGATCCGCTGGCCGACGCCCTGCCCGACGCCGAACTGGTCACCCTGCCTGGGGTCGACCACTTCGGCCTCCCGAAGGCGTTCCCGTTCCTGGAACGGGGCTTGGACCATCTGGGCGCGGCCCCGTTCTGACCGGCCGGGTCTACCCGGCCGGGGGCGGTCCGGCCTGGGTGAACCGGGTGCCGGGAGGGTCGACCGCCCACGGGGCCGGCTCGTCCCACCCGTCCTCGAAGACCAGCTCGGGTAGGGGCCGGCGTCGGACGGGTCCGTGACCCCCCTGGGGGCGGCCCAGGGGGATGGTGGCGGCCAGGTCGAACGTGTCGGGGATGTCGAGCAGTTCCCGCAGTTCCGGTTCCACCATGCGGTGCCAGCCGGTCATCACCCCGCCGTACCCGAGCGCCCGGGCCGCCAACAGGAGATTCTGGCAGGCCGGAAAGACGCTGCCGCCGTCCGCCAGGCCGTTGTGGCGTCGACGGATGGCGGCCAGGACCACCACCGGTGTCTGCTCGAAATGGTCGACGAAGTACTGCATGGCCCGGGCCGTGCGGGCCTTGGGGGAGGTGTCGTCGGCCCCCGACCCCGACGTGTAGCCATCGTCGGCCCGTTTGGTCGACCACCCGTCGCGGAACGCCCCGCCGAGCAGGGCTTTCGCCCGGGTGGCCCGGGGCCCGTCCCGCAGGACCAGGAACCGGAACCCCTGCCGGTTGGAGCCGGTGGGGGCCCGGGTGGCGGAGAACATGATGGTGTTCAGATCCTCGGTGGGGATCGGATCGGGCCGGTACCGCCGGATCGCCCGAGTGGTGGCGATGCCGTCGAGCAGCCCGATGCCGCCGAGCAGCTCGATGGTGTCGCGGTCGGCCGGTCCGATGTCGTCCATCGGGCCAGATTGGTGGCGGGCCGCCGCGAGGGCAAGACGGCGGGTCAGCCGCCCCGACCCCGGCGGGGCAGGACATAGCTCGGGTCGGGCGGCCGTCGCATCGCCACCACCCGCTGCCACGGCCGGGTCAGGTACTGGGCCGGGAGGGTGATGATGTGGACCAGCCGGCTGAACGGGAACAGGGCCAGGAAGACGAAGAAGGCGAGCACATGGGCCTTGACCGCCAGCGGCAGGGGGGCCACATAGGCCGGGTCGGGCTGGAAGACCAGCAGGGACCGCACGTACGAGCCGAGCACACCCGGTCCCCAGGCCGAACCCCACCGGTACCCGACGGCCACCCAGATACCGGTGGCGATCTGGACCGCGACCACGGCGAGAACCACCAGATCCATCGGGGTGGTGACCGTCCGGACCCGGGCGTCGGTGAGGCGCCGGTAGGCCAGGACCGCGATCCCGATCGCGGCCCAGATCGCCAGGGCGAGACCGGTGACCTCGGTGACGTACAGCCGGAGTGACGCCCCGTTCCAGGCTGCGAGGCCCTGCGGGATGATCAGGCCGACCAGGTGGCCGACCAGGATGAGGGACAGCCCCCAGTGGAACGGCACCGAACCCCAGTAGAGCTTGCGGCTCTCCAGGAGCTGTGACGACAGCGACGACACACTGAACGGGGCCCGTCGCCACCGCCACAGGGTGCCGACGATGGCGACGGCGGCGACCACGTAGGGCAGGGCGCCGAACAGGTACTGGTCGATGGTCAACGGGCACCTCCGATGGATACAGGGCGGAGATCGGCCACGAGGGCGACGACGGCGTCGAGCAGGTGGCGGTACGGGTTGGTCGGATCCGCGGTCACCAGGGCCCGGCGCATCTGGGCCAGGGCTTGGCCGATCACCGGTACGAGGGAGGCCACGGGGCGGTCGGCCACGGCCAGGTAGCGCAGCACCGGCTCCACATGATCGGGCAGCTCACCGCCCCCGTCGACGCCGAGGTCGGCCTGGGCGGCGGCGAGCTCGGCCATGAAGGCGCCCCGCTGGTAGTTGTCGGCCCAGATGGCGTGGCCGATGTAGGGGGCGAAGCGAGGGTTGAGGTCGAGCGTGGTGGTGTGCAACTCCTCCCACGCCGACAGGGGGAGGGCGGAGACGTCGTCGACGAAGGCTTCGAACGCCCGCCTGACCGGGCCGTCGGGGATGCCGGCCACCCCGGCCCCCAACCGCTCGGCGGAACCGGGGCCGGGGTAGCGGAAGCCGATCGCCAGGACCGCGGCGGCGGGGATCACGGTCCCCGCCTCGGGCCCTCGGTGGCCCCGAAACCGGTCAGGCCCTTGGCCGTCAACGGATCCTGGGCGGCCTCGATCGACATCTCCCGGTGGTAGGGCGGCAGCACGAACCGCTCCTCCAGGGTGGGGACCGTGGTCAGCCGGTAGATGTCCTCGGCCTGGTCGGGGCGGAGTCCCACCGAGTCGAGCACGGCCGCCACCCCGGCGTCGACCGGTCCGGGTCCCGCCGGGCCGGGGACTTGGTGGCGTTTGTAGGTCCGCACCGCCAGCATGGTCCGCAGGGCGTGTTCAATCGGGGCCCGGTCCCCCACCGAGAACAGGTTGGCCAGGTAGTCGACGGGCAGCCGGGCCAGGTCGAGATGGTCGAGCAGTTCGAACGGTCCGGTGCCGTCCGGCAGTCGGAGGCGGGTGAGGTCTCCCTCGAGGGCGCTCATGACCGGGGACAGGGGTGGGACGTAGAACATCATCGCCAAGGTCCGGTACTCCGGGTGCAAGGGCAGGGCCAGGCCCCACTCCTTGACGAAGGTGTAGACCGGTGAGCGTCGGGCCGCGTCGAGCCAACCGTCGGTGATCCCCGCCCGGCGCGCCTCGAGGATGACCTCGGGATCGGCGGGGTCGAGGATCATGTCGAGCTGGGCGTCGAGCAGTTCGTCGTCGGGGGCCGCGGCCACCGTCGCGATGGCATCCGCGTCGTACAGCAGGACACCCATGTAGCGGATCCGGCCCACGCAGGAGTGGGCGCAGGCCGGGGCCTGGCCGGTCTCCATCCGGGGGAAACACAGGATGCACTTCTCCGACTTGCCGGTGTTCCAGTTGTAGTAGACCTTCTTGTAGGGGCAACCCGAGACGCACATCCGCCAGCCACGACACTTGTCCTCGTTGACCAGGACCACCCCGTCCTCGGCCCGCTTGTAGATCGCCCCCGACGGGCAGGCGGCCACGCACGACGGGTTGAGGCAGTGGTTGCAGATCCGGGGCAGGTAGTTGAACACCACCCGCTCGATCTCCTCCATCTGGGCCCGCACCGCCGCGTCCACCCCGTCCATCGACGGGTCGTTGGCGGCGTACACGTCGGACCCGGAGAGGTCGTCGTCCCAGTTCGGTCCGGCGGCCACCTCCATCTCCTCGCCGGTGATGGAGGAGATCGGCACAGCGGTCGGCTGCTGGTCGGAGGCCGGGGCGGTGAACAGGTCGCCGTACCGGAAGGTGAACGGGTCGTAGTAGTCGTCGAGCTGGGGCAGGGCCGGGTTGTAGAACACCTTGGCCAGGCCGCCGCCCCGGGAGTGGAGATTGAGGCGGAGCCGACCCGACCGGTCCCGCCGCCAACCCCCCTTGTAGTGGGTCTGGTCCTCCCACCCGACCGGGTAGCCGGTGCCGGGTCGGGTCTCCACATTGTTCCACCACATGTACTCGGCCCCGGGACGATCGGTCCACAGGTTCTTGCAGGCCACCGAACAGGTGTGGCAGCCGATGCACTTGTCGAGGTGGAACAGCATGCTCATCTGGGCACGTACTCTCATGGCAGTCCTCCGGGTCGTCGACCGGCCGCTAGTAACTCGGCCGCTCGACGCGGCGCAGATAGACGAACGTGTCCCGGTTGACACCGGTGGGGCCCCAGTAGTTGAAGCCGTAGGTGAACTGGGCGTACCCGCCGCTCATCAGGACCGGTTTGAGCCGGGCCCGGGTCAGGGAGTTGTTCATGCCGGCCCGCTTCTTGCGGAGCGGGGAGATGGGGATACCGACGGTGCGTTCGGTGGCGTGGTAGACGAACACGGTGCCCCGAGGGATGCGCGACGAGGTGGTGCAGCGCTGCACGAACACCCCGTTGTCGTTGTAGAGCTCCACCCAGTCGTTGTCGGCGATGCCGAGCTCGGCGGCGTCGTTCACGTTCAGCCAGATCGGGTAACCGCCGCGGGACAGGGTCATCATGCGGTGGTTGTCGGAGTAGGTGGAGTGGATCGACCATTTGCCGTGCGGCGTCAGGTAGTTGAACAGGCGCCCGTGCTGGGTTTCGGCCATGGACCGTTCGACCTCGGACAGCATGGTGTGGTCGGGGCGGGGCTTGTAGGCCGGGAGCTGCTCGCCCCACGCCAGGTAGTTCTCGTGGTCGAGGTAGATGTGTTGGCGTCCGGTGAGGGTCCGCCACGGCACCAGGTGCTCGACGTTGAGGGTGTACGGGCTGTAGGCCCGGCCCTTGCCCACCAGGCCGCTCCAGGTGGGCGTGGTCAGGATCCGGCGGGGTTGGGAGACGATGTCGGCGAACGAGATCCGGGTGTCCCGCTGACCCGCGGCCAGCGGGGTGAGCGGTCGCCCGGTCTTGGCCTCCTCGGCCTCGAAGGCCCGGTGGGCCAGCTCCCCGTTGGACGCCGGGTCGAGGGCGAGGATCGCCTCGCACACGTCCCGGGCGTAACGCAGTGACGGCCGGGCCGGGGTGTCGCCGTTCTGCCCGGGAGCGGGTTGGCGGCGGGCCAGCTCGTCGTAGAAGTCGGCCACCGGCATCCGGAGACCGTGGACGGCGACTCCGTTCTCCCGGACGGCGGGGCCCAGCGACGTCATCTGCTGGTGGAGCCGGTCGAGGCGGCGGCGGACGACGGTCAGTCTGGGCATGGTCCGACCGGGAACCGGGTCGACCTCGCCGGTCCACCAGTCCAGCACCGAGGGTTGGGCCAACTCGTCGGGCGAATCGTGGGCAAGGGGGGTCATGACCACGTCCTCGACCGTGTCGGGCAGGACACCGCGGGCCAGTTCCGACACCTTGGCCGCCAGGGCGGTGAAGATGTCCCAATCCGAGCGGGATTCCCACGCCGGGGCCACCGCAGCCTGCATCGGGTTGATGAACGAGTGCATGTCGGTGGTGTTGAGGTCGTCCTTCTCGTACCAGGTGGCGGCGGGCAGGACGATGTCGGAGTAGAGGGCCGAGGTGTCCATCCGGAAGTTCAGGTCGACGACCAGGTCCATCTTGCCGATCGGGGCGTCCGGCCGGACGGTCAGCTCCGTCACCCCATGGTGGTCGGGTTCGGTGGCGATGGCGGTGGAGTCGGCGCCGAGGTAGTGCCGGAGGAAGAACTCGTGGCCCTTGGCCGAAGTGCCGATCGCATTGCCCCTCCAGATGAACCAGGTTCGGGGCCACGCCTCGGGATGGTCGGGGTCGTCGATGGCGAAACGGAGCTCACCGGTGGTGAGCCGGTCGACGACCTGGTCCACCACCTCGGCGTCGGTGCCGGCCCCGGCGCGGCGGGCCTGGCGGACCACGTCGATCGGGTTGTCGAGGAACTGGGGGAAGAACGGGAGCCCGCCCCGGCGCACCGCCCGGGCCTGGTGATCGATGGTGTGGTCGAACCGGTCCGGATGGTCGGTGGGCAGGGAGTCGTACTGTCGGTATCACCGTTCTTAGAGCCACTGGACCGAATGCACATAGTTGAACGACTGTGTGTTCTGCTGCCGGGGCACCATGACCCAGTCGAGACCGAATGCGATCGCCCCACACGTCGCCTGGTTGAGCAGCTTCTCCTTGCACACATAGTGTGCCAGGCCACCGCCGTTGACCCCGACCGATCCGGTCAGCATGAGGGCGGTGATCCCCGACCGGTACAGCAGGTTGTTGTGGTACCAGTGGTTGGCGCCGGCCCCGATGATGATCAGGTTGCGGCCCTTCGTGGCCTCGCCGTTGGCCCCCCACTGGCGGGCGAAGGCGATCACGGTGTCACGGTGGATGCCGGTGTGGCGCTCCTGCCAAGCCGGCGTGTAGGGGGCGTCGGCATCGTCGTAGCCCCGCCCGCCGTGCCCGCCGAGCCCCCGGTCGACCCCGAAGCGGGCCATGAGGAGGTCGTAGACCGTGGTCACCCGGACCGGGCCGTCGACGGTCTCCACCGTCCGCACCGGTACCCGTCGGGTGATGGTCCGCTCCCCGTCGAAGTACTCGAAGTCGACCTCGGCCACCGCGGCCGGGCCGGCGGCCAGGCTGAGCACGGGTCGGATCTCGGTACCGAACACACTGTCGACCATCTCCAGGTTCCACCGGCCCTTGTTCTCGGTGGCCCAGCGATCCCCGATCGAACCGTTCGGCATCCGGGGCCGGTCGGTGTCGCCGTCCCACACCAGCATCTTCCACCCGGCGTTCTCGTCGGTGGCGTACGGGGCGAGCCGGTCGGCCCGCAGGTACTGGGTGGGGCGGCCGCCCTCGATCTGGACCAGGAACGGGAGGTCGGTGTACTGGCGGGCGTACTGTTCGAAGTACTCGACCTTGCGGTCACGGTAGAACTCGGTGAGCAGCACATGGTTCACCGCCAGCCAGAAGGCCGTGTCCTGACCGGGACTGGCCGGGATCCACCAGTCCGCGTACTTGGCCACCTGGGAGAAGTCCGGGCTGAACACGGTGAGCTTCGCGCCGGCGTGGCGGACCTCGGAGACGAAATGGGTGTCGGGGGTGCGGGTCATGTTGAGGTTCGACCCCATCACCGCGATGAACCGGGCGTTGAACCAGTCGGCGGACTCGTGCACGTCGGTCTGTTCGCCCCAAACCTCGGGCGACGCCGGGGGCAGATCGCAGTACCAGTCGTAGAAGCTGAGGACGATCCCGCCGATCAGGGACATGAACCGGCTCCCGGCCGCGTAGCTGACCTGGGACATGGCCGGGATGGGCGAGAAACCGGCCACCCGGTCGGGTCCGTGGGTGGCCATGGTGTGCACCACCGAGGCCGCCGCGATCTCCAGGGCCTCGTCCCACCCGATGCGCCGGAACCCGCCCTTGCCCCGGGCCTGCTGGTAGCGGGAGCGGAGCTGGGGTGAGGCCTGCAGGTTGCGCCAGGCCGCCACCGGATCGCCGAACGCCTCGAACTTGAGCTGGCGGTAGAGGTCGATCAGCTCACCCCGGGCGTAGGGGTACTTCACTCGGAGGGGCGAGTACAGGTACCAGGAGTAGGAGATGCCCCGCTGGCAGCCCCGGGGCTCATAGGGCGGCAGGCCCTCCTCGAGGCGGGGGTAGTCGGTGGCCTGAAGCTCCCAGGTCACGATCCCGTTCTTGACGAACACCTCCCACGAGCAGCTGCCCGTACAGTTGACGCCGTGGGTGGTCCGCACCCGCTTGTCGTGCTGGAACCGGTTCCGGTAGAACTCCTCCCAGTGCCGGGCGGCCGGATCGACGGTTTCACGGCTCCACTTCATCGCCTGCTCCTCAACTGGAGTGCGAAGGGTCGTCGGGCCCCCCGACCGAGGAACGCCATGGCCGCCAGGAGGAGGGCGACCGCGACCAGGGCGCCGGTGGTGAGCCGGTCGGTGGCCGGCGCCGCTTCGGGCTCGGCCGGGGTGGAGGCCAGGAAGGCGACCAGGTCGGCGACCTCCTGGGGCGACAGGGGTCGGGAACCGAAGACGGGGGCCATGGTGGCCGACGGTGGATCGGCCAGCCAGGCGCTGAGGCCTACGTCGCCCCCGAGCCGGGCGTGCACCGTGGTCAGATCGGGACCCAGGCCGGAGCCGCCGAGATCGTCGACCGAGCCGGCCGCGTGGCAGGCGTGGCAGGCCGGGGCGCCGGCGGCGAGCCGGTCGGCCCCGGTGAACAACCGTTGGCCTTGGGCGGCGTCGCCAGCCGGGGCGGCCGCCTCCTCGGACCCGCCGGCCGTCGTCGTCGCCGTGGATCCGGCGGCGGATCCGGCTTCGGCGCCGGACGCCTCACCGGCGAGGCCGACCACATAGTCGACGACGGCGGCCACCTCCGCGTCGGACAGGCCGGTCAGCGGGGGCATGACCGAGTCGTACGGCACGCCGAGGACCTCGAGGGGGCCGCTGACCCCGGTGGTGACGGCCGCCTCCACCGTGGCCGGATCGGCCGCGGCCGGGTTGCCCAGCAATGGGGGGAACGTGCCCTCGATGCCGCCCCCGTCAGCCTGATGGCAGGAGGCGCAGTTCGTCGCGAACACGTCCTCCCCAGACGGGTCCTGGGCGCCGGCCGGGGTCTCGGGACGGGCGATGACCACCGCCACCGTGATCAGGATCAGGGTGATGACCGGGAGCGGGGCCAGCGGTGCTCGGCGGGCGCGGGCCCGGCCACTGGTTGAGCTGCGTCGCATCCCTCACCACCCTCCTGGTCACGGCGGATACCGCGCCGCCCACGGTCGGCGACTGCGGCCGGTCGGGGTGGTGCGCCACCCTATTGACCAGTTGTGCAGTCGATGACTTATGGACTTGAGGGAAACCCTAGCGCTGTGGTGGCGTCACGGCCAGCGCAGCCGGGAGCAATGAGGGCATCAGACCTGGGCGAGGGTCATGGCGTGGCGGACCAGGGCAATGACCGAGTCCTTCACCGCCGAGCGGTGCCGGGCGTCGGTCACCACCACCGGGATGTGCTCGGGGAGGTCGAGGGCTTCGGCCACGTCGGTGGGGCGGTGCAGCAGGATGCCGTCGAAGGTGTTGATGGCCACGACGAACGGGATTCCGGACCGCTCCATGTAGTCGACCACCGGGAAGCAGTCGTCCAGCCGGGAGGTGTCGACCAGGACGACCGAGCCGACCGCCCCCCGTACCAGCTCGTCCCACATGAACCGGAACCGTCCCTGACCGGGGGTGCCGAACAGGTACAGGACGAGGTCGTCGCCGAGCGCGACCCGACCGAAGTCCATGGCGACCGTCGTGGCCGTCTTCTCGGTGGCCGGTCCGACATCGTCGATGCCCTCGGACACACGGGTCATGCTCGCTTCGGTCGTCAGGGGATCGATGTCCGACAGCGACGTGACGAAGGTCGTCTTGCCGACGGCGAATCCACCGGCCACCACGATCTTGACTGGGGTGGGATTGGTCATGAGCTTGAGAGCTCCTGTCCTTGACGATCTGGGGTCGGTACGGAATGGGTCTGGCCGGCGTCATTCACGGCGGGGCTCACAATCGGTGGAGGCCGTCGAGCACACGCTCGAGCAGGGCGACGTCGGGCCGGCCGGCACCGGCAGTGGTCCGGCCGGCGGCGGCCCGGTGGACGGCGAGGTGGCCGTCGACCACCAGGTCGGCGAGGAGGACCAGTACGACGGGGAGGGGCAGTTCGAGCCGGCCGGCCACCTCGATCACCGGCGTCGGCGCGTGGCACAGCTCCATGATCAGGTCCTGCTCGACGCCGAGGCGACCGTGGACGTCCCGGCCCGATGGTGAGGTCTCCACCGGATCCTCGAGGGCCAGTTCGAGACGGGGAATCGTGCGGCCCTGGGTGAGGAGGTACGGGCGTACGGCGAGGAGATCCACGGTGATGTCCGTACCGGAGCCGGAGCCATCGGCCCCGGCGGATCCGGCGGCCGTGGGGCCGGTCGGGAAGCCGGGCCGGTTGGTGTCGTCGAAGGCGCTCATGGCGGTTGATCCGCCCGGCGGCATGGCTGGGTCGATCATCGGTCGTGCTCCGTGCGGTGGGCGTTCGGGTCGAGCCAGGCCAGGAGGGAGCCGTCCGCGTCGTCGTCGGGTTCGTCGGCCGGGGCGTCCACCCAGTTCGAGGACCGCCGGTCGTCGTACTCCGAGGGTTCGTCAGGGGCGTAGGGCAGGTCGCTCACCGGTGGCGACGACCGGGGGGTGGGAGCCGGCCGAGCGTCCGGCCCGACCGGGGCAGGATGGGAGCGCCGCTCGGGTCCGCTCAAGGGGTCGGGTGGCCAGCGGTTCCCGGCCGTGTCGGGGGCCACGGCCCGTTCGGGCCCGGTCGCCGGGTCGGGTGGCCAGCTCGGCGATGCCGGAGCGCCGGGGACCGCTCGGTCGAGCGGTGCCTGGGCCCGGGTCGGCCCGGCGAACGCTGGTGGTACGGCGGCCGGGGCCGGGGCGGGCGTGGCCGTGACCGCCGCCTCGGGCCACGGCGCGGGGGCGCGGCCGGCTGG
>JBKDZN010000069.1:0-17532 GCA_047971245.1 Acidimicrobiales bacterium | reverse complement strand
TCCCCCGCCGGGTGAGCTACCTCGTCGACCCGGCCGGGACCATCGTCGCCGGCTACACGGTCACCGACCCGCCCGGGCACGCCGCCGAGGTGCTGGCCGACCTGGCCGCGGCCCAGCGCTGACCCCGCCGGGCCCGGAGATGGACCGGGCCCGGACGAACCCGTAGTGTCGCCCCCATGGAACGCTTCGGTGACGTCTCGGTCACGGTGGACGACCAGCACGTGGCGCTGGTGGAGATCAATCGCCCACCGCACAACTTCTTCAGCCTGTCGATGCTCGGTGATCTGGCCGACGCGTTCGAGGCGGTGGACGCCGACGGGCGGAGCCGCTGCATCGTCCTGGCCGCCGAGGGCAAGAACTTCTGCGCCGGCGCAGAGCTGGCCGAGAACAATCCGAAGCTGACCTCGGCCCGCAGCGACGCCAAACCGGACCGCCATATCTACGACGAGGCGGTCCGGCTGTTCAGCGTCGGGATCCCCGCCGTGGCCGCGGTACAGGGCGCGGCCGTGGGCGGCGGGCTGGGCCTGGCCTGCATGACCGACTTCCGGGTCGGGGGCCCGGGCACCCGGATGACGGCCAACTTCGCTCGCCTCGGTTTCCATCAGGGGTTCGGCCTGAGCGTCACCCTTCCGGCCATCGTCGGTCAACAGGCAGCCCTGGAGCTGCTCTACACCGGCAAACGGATCAAGGGCGAGGAGGCCGCCGAACTGGGTCTGCTCGACCGTTTCGTCGCCGACGACGGGATCCGGGCCACCGCAGTCGAGCTGGCCGCGGAGATCGCGGCCTCGGCCCCACTGGCGATCCGTTCGATCCGTGAGACCATGCGTGGCCACCTCCCGGAGGCCATCCGGGCTGCCACCGACCGGGAGCGGGCCGAGCAGGAGCGGTTGACCGCCACCGCGGACTGGGCCGAGGGGGTCAAGGCCATGGCCCAGCGTCGCACCCCGGCGTTCACCGGCCGCTAGATCGATCAGGGTCGGCGTCCACCGCTCGCACCCCGTCGTGGTCGAGCAGGTGGGTCATGGTGATGTCGTGGGGCTCGCTCGGCAGGCGATCCACGATCAGGCCCCCGGTGATGCCCACCCGCAGCACACCCGGATCGAGGCGGGCCAGGAAGCGGTCGTAGTGGCCGCCGCCCCGGCCGAGTCGTCGCCCGGCCCGATCGAACGCCAGGCCGGGGACGGCGACCACGGCGATGTCGGCGTCGGCCACCTCCGGGGCATCGGATCGCGGTTGCCCGAAGCCCAGTGGATGGATCTCGAGCTCGATGGTGGCCGGGTGGACGGTGAGGTGGCCGGCCTCGGGCGTCCGGGTCAGGGCCACCGGGCGACCCGCCGCCGGAACCGCCGGCGCACCAGGCGACGGCAGCCACAGGCCGGACAGGTCCACCTCGTCGGGTAGGGCGACGTAGGCCACCAACCAGCCGGGACGGACCGCGGCGGAACGGAGGAACCCGGCCAACCGCTCGGCCGCGGTCGACGGTCGGCCGGCCCAGGGCAGTGGGCCCCCGGCCTCCTCGACCGCGGTGCCCTCGACTCCGATGCCCTCGACTCCGGTGGACCGGACGGCCCGGGCCCAGCGGCGCCAGGCCGCCTTCGACGCCACGGCCGGGCCGGCGGGCGGTTCGGGCCGGACCCCCGGCGCGGCCGGGGCCGGTGCGCCGGGGGGTACGGGATCGCCAGGGACGTTGGGGTCTGCCACCATGAACAGCATGGGGGGATCCACCGACCATGAGACGGACACCGACCGGGAGATCAGGGTCGACCTGCTCCGCGAGCTGGTCGGGATCAACAGTGTCAACCCGCTGCAGGCGGGCCCCCGGTCCGGTCCGGGTGGTGAGGAGGCGTTGGCCCGCTGGCTGGCGGGACGGGCCGAGACCCTGGGCGCCACCACCGTCCTCGACGAGGTGTCTCCCGGACGACCGAACGTGTACGCCGAGTTCCCCGGTGGTCTCGACGGTCGGGTGATGATCGACGTCCACCTCGACACCGTCGGGGTGGAACACGTGCCGGGTGACCCGTTCCGGGCCGAGGTCCGCGGCGACCGGGTGCACGGTCGGGGGGCGGTGGACACCAAGGCCACCCTGGCCGTCCTGCTCCCGTTGCTGGCCCGGCTCGACCCGGCCAGACGACCGACCGTTCACCTCGTGGGCACGGTCGGCGAGGAGGCCGGCGGCCTGCTCGGTGCGTACCGCCTGGCCGACTGGTTCGGCGAACACGACATCCGTCTCGACCAGATCGTGGTGGCCGAGCCCACCGGGTGCCGGCCGGTGCATGGCCACAAGGGTGGGGTCGGGCTGGAGATCACCGTGGCCGGTGCGGCCGCCCATTCGTCCAAACCGGAGCTGGGCGCGAACGCCATCGAGGGAGCAGCCCGCGTCGTCGCCGCCTTCGTGACCGAGCAGGACCGGATTCGACACCAGCCCGCGTCCACGCCGGTGGGCGTCGGTTCGTTGAGCGTCACCGAGATCAGCGGCGGGCTGGCCCGCAACATCATCCCCGATCGGTGCACGGTGTACGCGGGTCGGCGGATTGCCCCGGGCGAGGACCCCGAAGCCGAGTTCGTTCGTCTGAGCACCATTGCCGCTGAGGCTGCGGCCCCCCTCGAGATCGAGGTGACCATGGCCAACGGGCGCTGCAGCCCGGCCTTTTATCAGGACCCGTCGTCTCCCCTCGTTGCCACCCTCACCCGGCTGGGTGAGGGTGGGCCGGCCACCGCGGGGTACGGGAGCAACGCCCTGGTGTACCGGGACATCGCCGACGAGATCGTCGTGTTCGGACCGGGGTCGATCGACCAGGCCCATCAGGCCGACGAATGGATCGACATCTCCGAACTCGATCGAGCAGCCGCCGTCTATCACCAGTTCCTGACCGCCGGGCCGGCCACACCGGCCGGCCGTCCCACCTAGTCAGAGCGGCCATGCCACGACCCTGGCCATCTTGCAACCGGCTTGCGCCAAACTGTGGGTGATGTATCCCGCGGGTGGGCGAAGCGGCCGAAAAGGCGGTAGACATGGGGACACCGAAATAAGACCGTAACGATCGGTCAGCCCACAAACCCGACAGGTCTCGAATCGCCCCGAGGCCAAGAATTTTCGCATCGTTGAATGGTTCGCCACCCCGGGCTGATCCGTTCAATACCATCCGCCCCCGTACCCGAACCCTGCATCCTGCTCACCCGGAAACGAGCATCGTTGCGGACCCCGCAACCTCATCGAAAGCAGCCGTCGTGGAGCACAATCGAGAATCGGTTGGTCGTACCCGATTTCTCCTCGCCCTCACCTTGTCAACGGTGACGGCGGGTGCTGTTGCGGTTCCCTTGGCGATCCAGGCGGTCAACGCTGACCCCCAGCAGATGTACGTTCCGGCGGCCGACAACGCCACCAGTGTGCCCGACGGCGGGGGAACCCCGAATCTGCAGCTCGGCGAGCCCGGCGACCATCGGGGTGGTATCGAGGCCAGCGAGGATTCCGGGGCCAAGGCCCAGGCTCAGACCAACAAGTCCAGCGCCGGATCCACCACTCGGCCGATCGAGCCGCCGGACGATCCGGCCACCACGACGGTCCCGATTCCCGAGGTGAGCGAGGGTCCCACGTCTCACGTGACCCCGTCGACGTCGGCCGCGCCGACGACCACGGCACCGTCGTCGAGTTCCAGCTCGTCGACCACGCCGAGCAGCCGGCCGTCGTCGTCCACCTCCACCTCGTCGACGACCACACCATCGACGTCCAGTTCGTCGACCAGCTCGACACCTTCCTCCGAGACCGGATCGGGCTCGGGTGCAACCCCCACCACCCTCCCCTGAGGCTTCGCCGGGCGCGCCGGTGCCGGTCACCGGGGTTGTTGCCCCCGGGCCAGCGGGGTCCGGTGAGGGCGGGGTCGGCGAGGTACGGCCACCGCGTCGGCGCGTCGCCGCCCTCGGCCTCGGTGCCGGGGCCGCCGTCCTCCTGCTGGGTGGTGACGGCGAGAACGGACCGGTGTTGTGCCCGTTCCGGCTCACCACCGGCGGCTACTGTCCGGCCTGCGGGATGACCCGCGCCGTCGGTCACCTCGTCCGCGGCGAGGTGTCGGCCAGCGTGGCCGCCCATCCCTACGTGGTTCTGGCCGTGGTCCAACTGGTCGCCGCCGTCGTCCTGTGGGCGGCGTGGCGGCACCGGCCCGACCGCCGCCGTGCCGCCTGGGATCGGTGGGGCCGCCTGGCCGTCGGGCTCAACCTGGCCCTCCTGATGGGGGTGTGGGCGGTCCGGCTGGCGCTCGGGCTGATCCCGGCGCCCTTCACCGGTTGAGCCTTCACCGGTTGAGGTTGAGGCCCGTCCGACGCGGCTGACCGCGGCGGCCGGGCCGGGTTCAGCCGGCGTCGGGGAGCAGGCCGAGTCGGCCCTTGAGTTCCAGCACCCGGAGTACGGCCTCGTCGAGCCGTTCGGGGGTGATGGTCCCGTCCGCGACGGCCGCCTGGAGCGCCGGGAACGTGGTGACCAGGTTCGGGGCCACCAGGAGCACGTCCACACCGGCGACGATCGACTGGACGGCCATGACGGCGGGGTCGATGTCCGACACCGCGCCCATGTTCATGGCGTCGGTCATGATGATGCCGTCGAAACCGAGATTCTGTCGCAGTTCCTGCTGGATCAGGATCGTCGACATGGAGGCCGGCCCTCCGTTCGGGTCGACGGCGGGGAAGGCCAGGTGGCCCACCACGACGATGTCGACGCCGTCATCGACGGCGGCCCGGAATGGGGGCAGGTCGTGCTGTTCCCACTGTTCCCGGCTGTTGCTGATCACCGGGAGGGTCTCGTGGCTGTCGACCTGGGTGGCGCCGTGCCCGGGCCAGTGTTTCACCGCCGCGGCCACCCCGGCGCTCTGGAGCCCGTCCACCGACGCGGTCACCATTTCCGAGACCAGGGCGGGGTCGTCGCCGTAGGAGCGGTTGCCGATGGCTCCGGCCACCGCCGAGTCGGTCACGTCCGCGACCGGCGCGAGGACCACGTTGACGCCCTGGACGGCCACCTGGCGGCCGGTGAGGTAGCCGGCCTCCCGCACCGAGGCGGAGTCACCGGTGAGCAGGGCCGCCGCCGGGAAGACGGTCACACCGTCGGTGATCCGGTTGACCCGACCGCCTTCCTGGTCGACCGCGATCAGCATGCCGATGCCCGAACCGTCACCGCGGGCGGCGGCCTGCAGGCCGGAGGAGTAGCGGGCGAGCTGATCGGAGCTGACGATGTTGTCGGCCAGATAGAGCATGCCGCCGAGGTGGTAGGTGGTGACCATCTGCACGGGCGTGTCGACACCGAACTGGGCCTGGTTGGCCGCGGTCTCGGCCGGGCCGACCGCGTCGGCGGCGGTACCGAACGGTACCGGCATGAGCAATTGCCCGATCTTCTCGTCGACGCTCAGCGAGGCCAGGACATCGGCGGCCCGGTCGCCGTCGGTGGATCCAGCTCCGTTGCCGGTGGGGGCGGTCGGGCCGGCCACCGTGTCGTCCCCGGAGCCGGCTGCCCCGGCCCCGCCCGGGTCGGTTTCTGCCGCCGAGCCGGCGCCGGCCGAGTCACCGCAGGCGGCGGCGAGCAGGGCCAGAGCCAGGGCCTACACCACCACCCGGACGGCTCGTGCGGGTGGGCGGGCGCGGCGGGGTGAGCCGGCCGGCGCCTGATCGGCCCCGTTCTCGCTTCGCCGGCGAGCCACCCCTGAAGACGAGGGAATCACGCAGTGAGCGTAGGATCATTCGATGGCAAAAACTGACTGGAACCCCGTTCTGCGGGCCGAATTGGCCAAGCCCTACTGGGACGACCTCCAGCGGTTCGTGCACGACGAACGAGCCCGCCATCCCGTGTTCCCGCCCGAGGATCGGGTGTTCGCCGCCCTGCACCTGACCCCGTTCGCGGACGTCGCCGTGGTGATCCTCGGCCAGGACCCCTACCACGGGGCGGGCCAGGCCAACGGCCTGTGCTTCTCGGTCCAGCCGCCGGTGGCGCCGCCGCCGTCGTTGGAGAACATCTTCACCGAGCTGGTGGACGATGTCGGGGTCGAGCGCCCCACCCACGGATCCCTCGAATCGTGGGCCACGCAGGGGGTGCTGCTGCTCAACACCACCTTGACGGTCCGGGCCCGGGAGGCGGGCTCGCACCAACGCCACGGCTGGGAGACCTTCACTGACGAGGTGATCAAGGCGGTGGCGGCCAAACCGGAGCGGGTGGTGTTCATCCTGTGGGGGACGTCCGCCCGACGCAAGGCCTCGATGATCGACCGGAGTCGTCACACCGTGATCGAGTCGAGCCATCCGTCGCCCCTGTCCGCCCACCGGGGGTTCTTCGGGTCCCGACCGTTCTCGCGGGCCAACACGGCGCTGGTCGAGGCCGGACGCTCCCCCATCGACTGGGCCATCCCGCCGTTACCCTGACCGGCGCGGACCGGGTCAGTACAGCGCCTGGTCGCCCTGGGTGCCTTCCCCCTTGACCCGGTCGAGACCGGCCTTGGTGCCCTCCATCAGGCCCTGCACGTCGGAGGTCACCGTCACCATGCGAAACCCCTGTTCGAGCCGTTTGGCGGCCACGGTGGGCACCGAGTGGATTCCGGCCACGATGCCGCGCCGTTTCGCCCCGTCGACCACGGCGGCCAAGGCGTCCACGAACGCCTGGTCGTCGTTGTCGGAGCCGGGCGGCAGGCCGAGGGTGAGGGACAGGTCGGCCGGGCCGATGTACACGGCGTCGACCCCGGGCACGTCGAGGATCTCGTCGAGGTTGGCGATGGCTTCGGCCGTCTCGATCATGGGGATGCAGGCCACCTGGGCGTTGGCCTCCACGGCGTACCCGCTGCCGTGGACGGCGGCGGCCCGGACCGGACCGAAGCTCCTGGCCCCGTCGGGCGCGTAGCGGCAGGCCCGCACGGCGGCCTCCGCCTCGGCGGCGGTGTTGACCATGGGCACGATGATGCCCATGGCGCCGGCGTCGAGCAGTTTGCCGATGATGCCCGGTTCGTTCCACGGCACCCGGCACACCACGGTGGACGGCGACTGCGACAACGCCTGCATGGTGGAGACGGCGTCGGCGTAGTCGATCAGGCCGTGCTGGAGATCGATGCAGATGTAGTCGAACCCGAGCTGTCCGAGCTGCTCGGTTGCGACCGGGTTGACGCTCATCAGCCACAGCCCGAGGGCGGCGCCGCCCTCGGACCAGGACGACTTCATGTTGTTGAGGTTCACCTTGCGAACCGTAGTCTCGGGGTGCGGCGACGCTCAATGACGGACCGACCGCCGCAACCGGCGGTAGAGCCGATCGAACACGTCGGCCAGTTCGGCGCCGGCGGCGCCGAAGGAGTGGATGGGTGCCCGCTCCTGATGGGCCTGGTTCACCAGGACCCGCTGCGGGATCGATGGTGACCAGACGGTGCGGGATCCGACCATGGCGCCGAGCTCGTCGATCCGGTCCCGGGCGGAGGACGACACGGCCGGCACCCGGTTGAGCACCACCCCGGCCAGGTCGAGATCGGCGTTGTCGGCGCTCCAGACCCGCTCGATCAGATCGAGGATCGGGCCGACCCCGCGCAGACCGAACGGGCTCGGTTCCACCACCAGCAGGGCGGCGTCGGCGGCGGCGAGGCCGTTGGTGGTGTTGAGCCCGAGGGAGGGGGCGCAGTCGATGAGGACCAGATCGAACCGGCCGGTCACCCCGCGCAGGGCCCGGGCGAGACGGCGGCGCCCGGCGGCGTTGCCGGCGTCGGCGTCGCGTTCGGTGAGGTCGCCGGCGGCGGGAAGCACCCACACCGAGTCGCCCCATCCGGAGGGGACGATGATGTCGGCGGCCGCTCCGGTGCGGCCCTCGGTCATGGCGTCACCGGTGCCGAGATGGTCGACCGACGGGTCGATACCGAGTGCCCAGGTCGCGTTGGCCTGGGGGTCGAGGTCGACCACGAGGGTCGACCGCCGGGCCGCCCACGCGGCTGAGGCCAGGCCCAAGGTGACGGTGGTCTTCCCGACGCCACCCTTCTGATTGAGCACTGCCACCGTTGCCATGGCTCTCCATCCTGGCACGCTCGGCCCGTGGGTGTGGGGGATCGCGACGACGCCGGCCCGAACGAGTCGGCCGGCGTCGTGGCGTGGGGTTTCGATGCGGGGACCGGGAGGCCGGGTTCCCCGGGAGCGTGACGCTACAGGGCCATGCCCTTGGAGTCACCGGCGAGGGACCGCCCACCGACACCGGTGCGCCGAATGTCGATGACTTCGGCGTGACCGGCCGATTCGGCGACCGCCTGGAGCCGCAGGATCTCGGCCTCGTGCTGATCCCGCTTGCGCCGGGCCGCGGTGAGGGCGGCATCGGCCCGGGCGATGAGCGTCCGGAGGCTGGTGATCTCGGCCTGGAGATCCGCGTTCTGCTGCAGAAGCTCGGCCTCGGACGGCAGCGTGGTGGGCGTGCGGGCCTCGACCAGGTCACCGTCGGTCTTCTCACCGGAGCGATAGGCGAACAGATCGTTGACGGCCTGGGTGCGCTGCCGCTCGATCTTCTTCCGGCTCTCGATCAGCTTCTTGATCGTCTTCTGATGGCGCCGGTCCAGCAACCACACGAAGAAACAACCCATGAGAATGCCAATGGCTATACCAATGGCAAGCTGTCCTAGTTCCATTCGCTGCTCCGCCGTTCTTGGTTCCAGTCGAATAATCGTCCGACCGTCGTGCCGCTCAGCGCACGTCGGAGGCTCTCCACCCTGGTTGGTCGAGATCGTAACGAACACATAGTCGAATTGTCCATCGTGTCGGCTAGTTGTCGATCCGAGGTCGGACGATAGCAGGACCCGACACGGATGTAACCTGTCCGCAATCTTTTTCGTGTATCACGTCAACTCTGCCCAGGTCAGGCGAATGGGGAAATTTGCCACAGGGGGTCGACGACCGTCCAATTCGGCCCTCCCGGTGAGCCCATCGGCGCGGGTCGCCGACTAGCGTGGACGCCGTGTACCCGCAGGCCAACCGGCCGCCCGTGGGGACGCCGGTGCGGCCCAGCCCGGTGTTCCTGTTCGTCCTCGCCGCCGTCGGCGTGGGGCTGTGGCTCAGCATCGCCCTGCCGGTGTCGTCGGGCATCGCGTGCTTCGTCCTCGTCACCTCGGGTTGGGTACTTTCACTTATTCTTCATGAGTTCGCTCATGCGGTGGTCGCCTACCGCGGCGGCGACCATTCCACGGCCGAAAAGGGCTATCTCAGCCTCGATCCCCGGCGGTACACCGATCCGCTCACGTCACTTATTCTTCCCATGCTGTTCATCGTGATGGGCGGGATCGGCCTGCCGGGCGGAGCCGTCTGGATCAACCGGGCCGCCCTGCGCAGCCCGGTGGTGGAGACGGCGGTGTCCCTGGCCGGCCCGGCGGTCAACGGACTGTTCGCGGTGGCCTGCCTGGCTCCCATCGGCGCGGGCGTGGTCGGGTTCGACACCCCCACCCTCACCGCCTCCCTGGCCTTCCTCGGCTTCCTTCAGGTCACCGCGGTGATCCTGAATCTGCTGCCGGTCCCCGGGCTGGATGGATTCGGCGCCATCGAGCCGTACCTGCCCCGATCGGTCTTGAAGGCGGTGGCCGGCGTCCGCCCGGTGGCCATGCTGATCCTGATCGGCGTGATGTTCTATGTGGAGCCGGCCCGGAACCTGTTCTGGGAGGCCAACCTCAGCATCCTCGACGCGTTCGGCGTGAACCGGGCGTGGGTCAGCCAGGGCTGGTCGTTGTTCAGGTTCTGGGCGTGACCGCGGCGTCGGCCTCGGCCACCTCCCGCATCACCGCCCACAACCGCTCGACATGCTCGGCCTCGGTCCGTTCCGCACCGATCGAGACCCGGACCATCCACGAACCGTCGAGCAGGCTCGGGGTCACGTAGGCCCGTCCGGAGTCGTTTAGCTCCGCCGCCCACCGGGTGGTGTGGGCCTCGAGTCCGTCCCCGTCGAGGCCGTCGGGCCGGTGGCGCACGCAGACGGTCTGCAGGGTGCGGGGGGCCACCAACTCCCAGTCGTCGGCGGCCTCGACCTGTTCCGCCAGCCAGGTCGCGTTGACCAGGTCGCGTCGGAGGCGGGCCTGGATCGCCTCGACCCCGTCGAGCCGGAGCAGGAACCACAACTTGAGGGCCCGGAAGCGACGGCCCAGGGGCAGACCCCAGTCGCGGTACTGGACCACCTCACCGTCGACCCGGGACCGGAGATAGCTGGGGTTGCTGGACATCACCGCCACGAGATGCTCGACGTCGCGCACATAGAACAGAGAGGTGTCGAGTACCGACCCCAACCACTTGTGCGGGTTCCAGCACAGCGAGTCGGCGCCTTCGATCCCGTCGAAGCGGTAGCGCTCCTCCGGGAGGATCAGGGCCGAACCGGCCATGGCCGCGTCGACATGGACCCACATCCCGTACCGGGACGCCACCGCCACGACCTCGTCGAGGGGATCGAAGGCGGTGGTACCGGTGGTGCCCGACGACGCCACCACCGCCGCAGGCCGGGCCCCGCCGGCGACGTCCTCGGCCACCAGGGCAGCGAACGCGTCGGGATCGAGGGCCCGACTGGCCGGATCGACCGGGACCACCCGGAGATGGTCGGCGCCGAACCCCGCCAGCAGGGCCGCCTTGCCGACCGATGAGTGGGCCTCGGCGGTGCTGTACACGAGCAGCGGGGCCGGCGAGTCGGCCAGCCCGCCCCGGGCCTGGGCGTGGTCGGTGGCCCGTTCCCGGGCCAAAAGCATGGCCACCAGACACGATGTCGACGCGGTGTCGTTGATCGACCCGGCCCAGGACGTCGACAGGCCGGTGAGCTGACGCATCCAGTCGCACACCACCTGTTCGACCTCGGTCAGGGCCGGGGCGCTCTCCCAGGAGATCCCGAGCGCACCGATACCGGACGACGCCAGGTCGCCCAGCACCGAGGCCAGGCCGGCGTTCGACGGGAACCAGCCGTAGAACATGGGGTGCTGGACGTCGGTGACGGCCGGGACGACGATCCGGTCCAGATCGGACAGGATGGCGTCGAAATCGTCGACCCGGTCCGGCGGCTCGGCCGGCAGCGCGGCGGCCACCGATCCGGGTTCGACCGGCGACCGGACCGGGCGGGATTCGACACCGCCGCGGTGATCGGCGATCCAGTCGATGAGTTCGTGACCGGCACGTCGGAACACTTCAGGATCCACGTCAGGGAATCTACTGGCCCGGTACCGGTCCTCGAAGCCAGGTCGAGGGACGGCCTCGGGCCGTCGGGTTAGAATCCGGGCCCGACCGGCGGCAAGGAGCAGCCATGACCGACACCAGCACAACCACGGACCCGGTGAAGCGAATGGGGGTGATCGGCGCCGGCCTCATGGGGTCCGGAATCGCCGAGGTGGCCGCCCGCGCCGGTCTCGATGTCGTCGTGGTCGAGGCCAGTGACCAACTGGCCGCGGACGGGCGGGCCCGGGTGGAGAAATCGCTGGGCCGGGCCGAGCGGGCCGGCAAGCTCTCACCGGAGGAACTGACCAGCAGTGTGGACCGGCTGCGGTTCACCGCCGACATGAACCAGCTCGCCGACCGAGACCTCGTCGTCGAGGCCATCGTCGAAGACGAGGAAGCCAAGGTGGCGGCCTTCCGGGCCATCGACCGTGTCGTCGGCGACAGCACGATCATGGCCTCGAACACCTCGTCGATCCCGATCATGAAGCTGGCCATGGCCACCCGTCGGCCGGAGAACGTCATCGGCATCCACTTCTTCAACCCGGTGCCGGTGCTCCACCTCGTCGAACTGGTCACCTCGCTCTACACCAGCGAGGACACCACCCAGCGGGCCGAGGCGTTCTCCACCGGCCAGCTCGGGAAACGGGCCATCCATTCGAAGGACCGCGCCGGCTTCATCGTGAACGCCCTGCTGATCCCGTATGTCCTGTCGGCCATCCGCATGTTCGAATCCGGGTTCGCCTCGATGGAGGACATCGACAACGGCATGGTCACCGGTTGCGCCCACCCGATGGGCCCCCTGGCCCTGGCCGACCTGATCGGGCTCGACACCACGATGGCGGTGGCCGACTCCCTGTACGACGAGTTCCGCGAACAGCTCTACGCTCCCCCACCGCTCCTGGCCCGCATGGTCGAGGCCGGCCTGCTCGGGCGCAAGACGGGCCGCGGGTTCTACGACTACGGCAGCTAGCCGGCGGCACCGGTGAGACCCTGCCGGCCACCATCGACGAACCGACGGCGTCGTCGTCGAGTTTGCGGATACCGAGATTCGCCATGGCGTCATGCCAGCACTGTGCCAGCATGGTACGAAGCGTCGCTGCGGGCGCCTGGAACCAACCGGTGGGCTGGGGCACGATGGCCACCTATGCCTTCCCCGACGCCGGCTTCTGGTGTGAGCCGATGATCGAACCGGACCCCCATCCCCTCGCCGACCTGACGGCCGAGCCGCCACCCGTCCATTGGGGTGTGGCCATCGACGACGACGCCGTCGAACGGCTGGCTCGGCGGTGGGCGTCGACCCCGATGCCCCTCCCGGCGTTCGACTACCCCGGCACCCCACCCGATCGGGACGAGAACTGGTGGTACACCTGGGCCGCGCTGGCGGTGTCGGTGCTGGCCTGCCTGTGGCCGCCCGACGGGGAGGAGATGTGGCGCACCGAACGCGACGGCCAGTGGCTCGACGACGCCCCCGGCCTGTTTGCCGCCTTCACCCGGGCGCGGCGCCAAGGCCGGGACCTGGCCTGGTTCGCCACGGCTCCGGCGGCCGACGTCCGGCAACTGTTCGCCGGCCGGGGCACGCTCCAACTGCTCGACGAGCGGGCCGCCACCCTGGCCGCGGCGGCCGCCGCCCTGGAGGACCGGTGGGACGGCAACGCCCGTCACCTGGTGGAGGAGGCCGGCCACGACGTGACCGCCATGGCCGCCCTGCTGACCGACACCGTCCCCGGGTACCGGGATCGGCCCCGGACCGAGCTGGGCGTCCTCCCGTTCGACAAGCTGCCCCGATTGGCCGCCGCCATCATGGCGTCGGGCATCGGCTGGGACCGGTTCACCAACTACGCCGACGCCCCCGTCTATCCCGACTACATGCTGCCCCGCCTGTTCCGCCACCATGGGGCCATGGTGTACGGGCCGGGCCTCGCCGACCTGGTCGACCGGCACCAGCTCATCCCGGCCGAATCGCCACCCGAGCACGCCATCCGGTGGGCCACCGTCACCACCGGGGCCCGGTTGCGGGCCGCCCTGGCCCGGGAGGGCAACCCGGTGTCGGGCCCCGCCCTCGACTACCACCTGTGGTCGACCGCCGTGCTCGGACCCGACGCCGCCACCCTCGGCGCCCACCACCGCACCGTCACCATGCGGTACTGAGCGCGGCCCGGTGGGGCGGGCCGCGGGACACTCCCCCGGCGGGCAGCTCGTCGACGCGGGCGTCGACGGCGGGCCCTACTGGATGGGCTGCTGGAGGCCGAACTGTTGGCGGGTGGCGGCGATGTACTCCTCGTCGGTTTTGCCGTCCCGGCTGCTGAAGAAGTCGGCGGCGTTGCCGGCCAGGTAGCGGAGCTTGTCGGTGCCGTCGGTGGTGGCCCGGTGGATGACCTCGGCGACGGCCGATGGCGGGGAGGCGGCGGTTGGGTTCTCCTGGCGTTGGGCGATTGCGTGGTTGATGGCGCCCATCATCGGCCGGTATTCGGCGAGGTCGGGATTGTCGTGGAAGTCGAACGAGCGACCCCAGAACTCGGTGGCGTGGTAGAGCGAGTTGAACGGAAACGTGATCCGGCCGGCGACCGAGGAGAGGTTGATGACAACACCCTCGCCCCGTTGGCGCATGGTCGGCAGCACGGAGCGGGTGACATCGAGCACGCCGAGGAGGTCGGTGTTGATCTGGCGGATCATGGCGTCGCGCGCGATGGCTTCGACCATCGTCGGAACTTCGTTGACGCAACCGACATGACAGCTCTGCCAGCGCATGCCGAGGCCACAGTCCCTGACGATCGTCTGAGTGAGACCCGCTGAAGAATGCCGGTTCTGGGCGGTCAACGGCGTCTTGCGACGTTCGAAGCGCCGGACGATCGGAGAGAATCGCGAGGTGGCCATCATCTTCCAGCTAGTAGTGAACTTCCCCGTTTCGGAGGCGGCTGCGGCGGAACGCGCTCGGGCAATCGTGTCGACGTCGACCGTTGAGGCGTTCGGAAGGGACCTCCAACTCCATCACCGCACAACGGGGGTCAAGTCTCCGGCTGACATCGACGAGGGATACATCGAGTTTGCTGTCCACCCCGTGGGCCTCAGCTACGGTGCGACGATCAATGACCCTGACATCGCGATGTCGGAAGTCACGAGCGACGACCTATCCGCAGTCGGCACGCAGCTCTACGACCTGCTTCGCAATCTCGACAGTTTCCAGGCCGCCTTCGTTGGCTGGGACTCGGAGTGGCTTGTCGATCTCCACGATCTCGGCTCCGATGGCAGCATTCATGACGTCCAAGGCCTCGTAGTCTCTGATGCCGTAGCTAGGCGATATCAGTTGGGCCCTCGATTCGTCCGATTCGAACCGGGCTACCGATGGCTGCCGTACCAAGGATCATCCGTCTGGTAGCAACAACGCAGATCGGCACATCTGATCGGGCGCCGAGCCGACACAAGACGGCGGAACTGACGCCTTCACGCGGGGAGGCGGGCGCTTCGGCGACATTCAACCCTCACGGTCGCCGCACCCTGCTTGGCCAGGCGAAACGGCGACTCTGTGGGGGGTTCAACTCGGGTGTCGGAGGGGGCTTGAACTCGCCTCCCCGAACTGGCACCAGCCGGCGACAGGTGGCAGGGAGCGGCAAACAACGGCAACTGCCCACCTTCCGGGGCGCTACTTGCCGCTCGCTGCCGCTCCTTGCCGCTGGGCTGCCATTAGCAAATCACTTGCAGAGCGACACCCCCGCCCAGCACGGTCAGGCGACCTCGAGGAACTTTCGCAGGGCTTTGCGGATGACCTCGCTGGTGGTGGTGTGGCAGGCCTCGGCGCGGGCCTCGATCGCCGCCTTGAGCTCGGGATCGATTCGCACCGGCACAACGTCGGCAGGGCCCGAGCCCATCGCCGGCCGACCACGGCGGCGGGTCTTGAGCTCCTCAACGTCATAGTCGGTGGTCTCGACTTCCTCTGCCAGAGCGTCGACGTCGGCGTCGGTGAGGGTCCGTCCGGTCTTGGTCTTGTGGGTGCTCATGGTGTCGGGTCCTCGCCGGTGGGGAGTAGGTCGTAGAACTTGGCTCGCAGGTCCATGGCGTGGATCACCAACTCGGCGTCGGCGAAATCGAGCCAGATGACCTCGAGGAGGTTGCCGGCAGGGTCAGGGCCGATGGCGAGCACCTTCGGCGGATCAGCGTCAGGCTCGAGGTCAACGACGACGATCGCGTGCTCGACGGCGTGCAGGATGGTCTCCTCGTCGTAGCCGTGCGTGAACGCTCATCGGCGGAACCGCACACCCGGGTTATCGGAATACGAATTGATGGGCGTGGGAAGCCTTCAGCTACTTCGTGCCGCCGCCTGCTGGGCGTTCGGTCAGCCGGGACTTCAAACAGCGCAATGGCCAACCCCCCAAGCAGTGGAGCCGGACCGCCGAAGCCCTCGAACCAACCCCCTGACCCCACCGACCAGTGCCCGCGGGACCCGTTCGCGTGGCCGTTACCGTCGATGTGATGGTGAACCGGGGATCTGAGGACACGATCGACGAGGTAGTGGGGCGGCGCGATGAGGCGGTCGTGCGGCGGCTGCTGGCCGGGGCGGCGCAGTGGCATGACGACGTGATGCGGGCGGTTCGGCTGGCCGACGCCAGCGACGGCGAACGGCTCGCGGTGTTGAAAGCCGAGGTCGACGACGGTCTCCGCACCCGACGCCATCTCGACTAGTGGGGGTCATCGGCGTGGGCCCGGGACGCGGCGCCGGTGGTGAGTGCGCTGGCCGACGAGGTGGAGGCGGCCCCGTCGGCGGAGCTGGTCGTGTTGCTGCAACGGGCGGCGGGGCACCTGGTGAAGGTGATCCTCCGTGCTGACGACTCCGAGGGGACGATCGGCAATCTCTGCCGTCGGGTCCTCGATCTCCACCGCCAGGCCTGCACGGTGGGCGTCGCCGATCCCCAGAAGCTGGCCAAATGGATGGTGAAGTTCGCGTTCGAGGACCAGGACTTCTTCGAGATCGACCCGGTTGGCTACGCCGACGCCCTCGGGGACAAGGGCCTGGCCGTCTACCGGCGGGAGGTGGCCAAGCGATCCGACCCCGCCGATGCCCCGGAGCATCGGTCGGAGACCCTGCGCACCGTGTACGGGGGGTTCCCGAGCTTCGCGGCCCGGTACGCCGCTGAGCGTCTGGCCATCATCGACCGTGACGTCGACCGGCTGGTCGAGTTGCTCGGTGGTGATCTGTCCTCCCCCTACCAGTTCCAGCAAGTCGCCGAGGCGTTCGTCGAGCTCGGCCGGCCCGACGACGCCTTGGGCTGGGCCCGCCGAGGGATCGCCGAGACCTCCGGGTGGCAGCTGGCGAAGCTCTACGACCTGACGGCCGAACTGCTCACCGACGCTGGTGACCTCGACGAGGTGGTCGAGATCCGCCGGCATCACCACGAGCGGATGCCCTCGGCGTCGACCTACGCCAAGCTGCAGGCCGCGGCGGGCACCGTCGATGCGTGGGCGGACGAGATCGATCGGGCCCGCGCCGTGCTGGCCGAGCACGACCCCGCCGGCCACATCGACGCGCTGCTGGCCGACGGCGAGCCCGACGAGGCGTGGGCGGTGGCGGTCGGTGGTGACCAGGAGATCCTGGCGTCGCAGTGGCTCCGCCTGGCCGAGGCCCGTGAACCGACCGCTCCCGGTGACGCCATGCAGGTGTATCTGCGTCTCGCCGACGAGGTGCTCGCACAGGCCAACAAGCGCCTACCGCGACGCCGTCCGTCACCTCAAGAAGGCCCGCCAGGCGTCGACCGCCGCCGACCGGACCGACGAGTTCGGCGACCAGCTCACGGCGCTCCGGGAACGCAACCGGCGTCGACCCTCGTTCATGGCCATGCTCGACAAGGCCGGGCTGCGCTGAGGCCCACTAGCCGCGGCGTCGCCGGGTGGACCTGGGGTAGCGTGCGGCATGGCGTTGAAGCGGATCACCTTCAGTTTGCGGTCGCCGTTCGTCGGCGAGATCGGGGCGAGTGGGAGGTGGACCGGGCCGAGCAGGTCGCGGCGTGGGAGATGTACGTCGAGCTGTCGACCCGGATCTCGGTGGTCCCGCTCGATCCCGACGACGGCCTGCTGCGGGAGGCGCTGGCCAGCCTCTACACCCTGTTCGGCTCCACCCGGGACATCCTCCGCCGGCACGGTCCGGGCGTGGCCAAGGTGCCGACCACGGTCAACGACCGGTCGGACCGCTACAGCTTCGGGTATCTGGCCACCTGGGTGCTCAACGGCGCCGTCCGCCCGACGCTGGCCAAGTGGCATCCTCTCCTCGACGACTGGGAAGCGGGCCGCCCTGACGGCACGTCACGGCGGGCCCACGAACGGGCCTGGAATCGGCACGACGAGTTGCGGGACGCGGTGGAAGCCGTCCGCCACGTCCTGATC
>JBKDZN010000068.1:0-16842 GCA_047971245.1 Acidimicrobiales bacterium | reverse complement strand
GACAATCTACCGCCCGTCCCGGGCCGAACCACCCGAGCAGGGCGGACGTGTGGAACGGGACGCGCCCTCAGCCCGCCGCCTGTTCCCCGGACCCGCCGACGAACTCGCCGGTGTCGAGTTGCAGGCCCCGACCGTCACAGTGCGGGCAGGTGTTCGACAGGGACTCGAGCAGGCCCTCACCGATACGTTTGCGGGTCATCTCGGCCAGGCCGAGATCGGAGATGTCGAACACCTGGGTCCGGGTCTTGTCGCGGGCCAAGGCGGCGCGGAACACCCGCATGACCTCCTCGCGGTGTTTCTTGGTCTCCATGTCGACGAAATCGATGACGATGATGCCGCCGATGTCACGGAGGCGGAGCTGGTGGGCGATCCCCTCGGCCGCCTCCAGGTTGTTCTGGAACACGGTGTCCTCGAGGTTCGACGAGCCGACGTTCTTGCCGGTGTTGACATCGATGACGGTGAGAGCCTCGGTGGATTCGATGATCAGGGATCCCCCCGACGGCAGCCAGACCTTGCGGTCGAGGGCCTTGTGGAGCTGTTCGTGGACGTGGAACCGTTCGAACAGTGACAGCGGCTCGATCTCGGGGTCGTAGAACTCGACCCGGTCGGCCAGGGCGGGGGTGATCAGCCCCACATAGTCGGCCACGTCGTCGTGGAGGGCCTGGTCGTCGATGATGACACCCCGGTACTCCTTGTTGAACTCCTCACGGATCACCCGGACGGCCATGTCGGGTTCCTGGTACAGCAGGCTCGGCGCCTTGACCCGACCGGCCAGGGCCTCGATGTCGTTCCACTGCTGCACGAGGGCGGCGACGTCACGCTCGATCTCGGGGGCGGTCACGTTCTCGGCCGCGGTCCGCACGATCAGGCCGTGGCCCTTGGGTCGGACCCGGTCGAGGATCTGGCGCAGCCGTTTGCGTTCGTCGTCGGCCAACCGTTTCGAGATCCCGTACGTGTCGCTGTTGGGCACCAGGACGACGAACCGGCCCGGCAGAGAAACCTCGGTGGTGAGCCGGGCCCCCTTGTGGGCGATCGGGTTCTTGGTGACCTGGCACAGGATGGTCTGGCGGGCCTTGAGCATCTGCTCGATCTTGGGCTGGTCGGCCTTGCCGTCGAAATCTTCCTTGTCGTACTGGACGTCACCCCGGTAGATCACGGCGTTCTTCGGGGTGCCGATGTCGACGAAGGCCGCCTCCATGCCGGGCAGGACGTTCTGGACCCGACCGAGGTAGACGTTGCCGTGGATCTGGAACACGTTGTCGCTGGGACGCGATACGTAGTACTCGATCAGGTTGCGACCCTCGAGCACGGCGATGTGGGTGGCGTCGGGGCGTTTGGACACCACCATCAGGTAGCGACCCACCGGGCGGCCCTTCCGGGATCGGCCGCGCCGCTGCTTCAGGTCGGCCTCGTCGAGTTCGACCGAGTCCCCCGACAGCACTGCGCTCACCGGGGCATCGTCACCGCTCGATCGTCCGCCTCCCCGGTTCGACCGGGATTTGGCCGTACGGGTGCGGCCGGCGCCGCTGTCGTCGCCCCCGCTCTTCGGCTTGCGGCGCCGGCGACGACGACGATTGCCGCCGGCGCCGTCCTTGGCCCGGTTCTCGCCGCCGCCCTTGGCCTTGGTCCCGGCCTTGCCACCTCCGTTGTTCCGCTGGTCTCCTGATCCGTCCTTGCCGGCCGGGTTGGGGGCCGGCCGGGTGTCCCCGATCTTTGGTCTGGCCTGCGCTCCTCGGGCCGCCGTCTCAGCGGCCGGGCGCTCGATCTTCTGGCCTCCGCCTTCGGATCCGTCGGACATCGATGTGTTCCCTTCTCATGAGGCACGCGCCATGGCGTGCCCGGTCGAGGGGCCGGGTCGGCTCACCGGCTCGCACCGGGCCCCGTCGACGATCATCCATTGGTGAGTGCGACACACCCGTCCCTCGGCCGGCGCTGCCGCCGGTCCGGTTGACGAGGTCGCTGTCTCGGCCGTGGCCCCGGGGATCAGTTGCGCGAGCAGCTGGATCAGCTCGGAGGGGCGCACGGTGATCTGACCGGTGGCCAGACGGGCCGAGACCTCCACACCGTCGCTCGTCGGCCCCAGCATCCCGATCTCGAGAATGGCCGGGCGGACATCGGCGACAGCAGGTTTCCCCTTCCTGACCCGCTCCAATGGGAGCTCCTCGGCCGCCAGGGCACGACCGATCGCGGTGTCGAGGGCCGCGGTGGAAACACCGAGGATCTCGATCCGCCAGTCGCACGATTCGACGGCCTGTTGCAGGGAGGGGGTGCCCGGGGGCACCGCCACCACGGCCTCGACGGTCATCCCGCCGGGTAGGGCCGCGGTGAGGGCGTCGGGCAGGGCCTCCACGGCGACGATCTGGTCGAGGTCGACGTCGAGGTATTCGGCTTCCGACTCGTGGGCCACCGTGAGGGCCAACCCGAAACTCAACCTGGGCCGCGGGGAGAACCCGGCGGTGTAGGCGACGGGGAGTCGGAGCTTTCGCAGCGCCCGCTCGAAGATGCGGGCGACATCGCGATGGGAGACGAACCGGACCCGACCGTGTTTGGTCCAGCGGATCCGGATCGTCTGGGCCGGTCCGGGCGCGTTCACGACACCGGTTCCTTCGGTCTGATCTGAACGGGGACGGCGCCCCCGGTGCCCAGGTCCTGGCCGGTGCCCTGGCTACCGCCGGCCGGGGGGACGGCCGAGGCCACCACGTGCTCGATGCCGTAGCCGGTGCAGGCGCCGCAGTCGTAGCAGGGCGTCCAGCGGCAGTCCTCGAGGCCGACCTCGTCGAGGGCGTCCCGCCAATCCTGCCATAGGAAGTCCTTGTGCAACCCGGCCGACAGGTGATCCCAGGGCAGGTTCTCCGGTTCGGTCCGGTGGCGGTGGGCGACACCGTCGGGGTCGAGACCGTGATCGGCCATGGCTTCGAGCCAGAGGTCGAGGTCGAAATGCTCGGACCATTCCTGGAAGGTGCCGCCGTTGCGCCAGACCTGTTCGATCACCGCGCCCATACGGCGGTCACCGCGACTGGCGAGGCCTTCGACCAGGGTGGCCTTGGGATCGTGCCACTTGAGCTGCACCCCCTTCATCTTGCGGGTGGCGTCGCGCAGCAGACCGATCTTGCGCTGCAGCTCGGCGGTGGTGTTCTGCCCGAACCACTGGAACGGGGTGAACGGTTTGGGCACGAACCCGCCGACCGAGGCGGTGACGCTCGCCCGCTTGTTGTGGCGCCGGCCGATCTTGACACAGTTGGCGGCGAGCCGGGCGATGCCGAGCGTGTCCTCGTCGGTCTCGGACGGCAACCCGATGAGGAAGTACAGCTTCACCCGCTGCCAGCCGTTCGCGTAGGCGGCTTCCACCGCGGCGTAGAGGTCCTCTTCCCGGATCAGCTTGTTGATGATCTGGCGCATCCGCCAGGTGCCGGCCTCAGGGGCGAAGGTGAGTCCGGAACGGCGGGCCCGCTGCAACTGGGCGGCGATACCGACCCCGAACGCGTCGACCCGAAGGCTGGGCAGCGAGACCGACACGGTGGCTCCGCTCGCCTCGCTGTCGTCCATGATGTGGTTGACCACCGACGTGACATCGCTCAGATCGGCGGTCGACAGGGAGGTCAGGGTGACCTCGTCGTAGCCGGTGCGTTCCAGCCCGTCGGCCACCATGGTGCGGATCTGCTCGGCCGGCCGTTCCCGCACCGGCCGGGTGATCATTCCGGCCTGGCAGAACCGGCAGCCCCGGGTGCAGCCGCGGAACACCTCCACATTGAGGCGGTCGTGGACCACCTCGGTGAGCGGGGCGAGCTGCTGCTTCGGGTAGGGCCAGTCGGCCAGGTCGGCCACGGTGCGCTTCTCGACCGTGGGCGGGGTGACCGCCCCGACGGGGTTGATCGCGGCCACCGCCGGCCCGTCGTAGGTCACCTCGTAGTGGGAGGGGACATAGACCGATTCGATTCCGGCCAGGGCGTCGAGCAGGTCGGCCCGACCTCCGCCGGCGGCCCGCACCGCCATGATGGCGTCGGTGATGTCGCCTACCATCTCCTCACCGTCGCCGAGGGCGACGGCGTCGAGGAAGTCGGCCAGGGGCTCGGGGTTGTAGGTGCAATGGCCACCGGCGATGACGAGCGGGTGCTCGTCACCCCGGTCCGCGGTGCGCACCGGGACACCGGCCAGGTCGACACAGTTGAGCAGGTTGGTGTAGGTCAGCTCGGCGGAGAGGTTGAACGCCAGCACATCGAAGGTGCCGGCGTCGGTGTGATGCTCCACCGAGAACAGGGGGATGCCCTCGGCCCGCATCAGGGCCTCCAGGTCGGTCCAGGGGGCATACGCCCGATCGGCGGTGGCGTCGGGCCGCTCGTTGACGATCTCGTACAGGATCTGGAGACCCTGGTTGGGTAGGCCGATCTCGTAGGTGTCCGGGTACACGAAACACCAGTTGACGAGGCCGGCCTGCGGGGGTTTGGCGTTGGCCCCGTCTTCGCACCCGATGTAGCGGGCGGGCTTCTGGACCCGGGGCAACAGAGGCTCGAGTCTCGACCATACCGACGTCATGTTGGGCGCCAGTCTATCGGAACGGTCCAGGTCACCGGGCCAGTCGTCACCTGGCCGACCCATTGGGCCACCAGGTGACGACCGGTCCGGGAGGTTCAGCCCAAGGCCGGGAAGAAGATCCCGATCTCGCGTGCAGCCGATTCGGGGGAGTCCGAACCGTGGATGAGGTTCTCGGTCATCTCGGTGCCGAGGTCACCGCGGATGGTCCCGGGGGGTGCTTCGGCCGGGTTGGTCGGGCCCATCATGGTGCGCACCATGGCGGGCGTACCCTCGGGCCCTTCCACGACCGCGAGCACGACCGGGCCCCGGGTCATGAACTCGATGAGGGACGGGTAGAACGGCTTGCCGACATGCTCCTCGTAGTGCCGGGCCAGGGTTGCCTCGTCCAGGGTGCGGAGTTCCGCGGCGACCAGGGTGAGGCCCTTCCGCTCGAACCGGCCGAGGATCTCGCCGACATAGCCTCGTTCGACGGCGTCGGGCTTGCAGATGACGAAGGTGCGATTCACCGGTGGGAGACTAGCGTCCGGCACCGGCGCCCCAGCCGGCCCGACCGGAGTATCGGCGGTTCGGCCACCCGGGTTGCTCGATCAGTCGAAGCCGTTGGTGGGGGGTGGCACGAAGCTCGTGGTCGTGGTCGACGGGGGCGCCGTGGTGGTCGAGGTCGTCGTCTCGACCGGGGCGGTGGTGGCCACCGGAGCCTCGGTGGTGGTCGGGCTCCCCGGATCGGTGGTCACGTTGGTGGTCGACGGGGCGACCGTGGTGCTGGTCGTGGTCGTGGTGGGCGGTGCCGTGGTGGTGGTCGTGGTGGTCAGCGGGTCATCGACGAGGTCGGGGTCGAGGTCGTAGGTGAACTCCCGGGGTTCACCGATCCGGCTCCCCGTATTGTTCAGATAGTCGCCCGACCGGTTGCCGAGGAAGTTGATGCCGCCCAGGACGGCCCCGAGGAACAGGCTGCCGAGCAGGGCGTACTCCGGTAGGGCCGCTCCCCGACTACCCGTCCGGTCCTCGAACCGGTGTCGGACCCGATCGGCGCCCTCCGGGTGGGGTTGTCGCGCTGGATGTCGCATCATGTCGACGTCATCGACGCCGGATTTGAACCAGTTGAGCCGGTTGATCCGTCCGGAGCGGTCGGTGGCCGGCCGTTCGGCCCAACCGCCCGGGGATCGTCACCCGCCTCACCGCCGCCGGGGCTTCCCGGTAGTCCGGCTCGTGGGGGTCGTCGGGGTCGGGGTCGTGGTGGTGGTGGCGGCGGCGGCTGCGGCGCTGGAGCCGGCGCAGGCGGCGACCTGCGAGTTGCCGTTGGCGTTCGCCGCGGCGTTGGCGTTCGCGTTCCCGGCGTTGCCCTTGCACTCCGGCGGCGCCGTGGTGGAACTGGTCGCGGCGGCGAAATCGTCGGTGGCGAACGGGCCCATGGTGGTGGTGGCCCCGTCGGTGGTGGTCGTGGACAGGGTGGAACCGAGCGGGGCCGTGGTGGGCACGGTCAGCGAACGGGGCCGTCCGACCGTGTCGGCGTTGGCGGCCAGATAATCACCGGCGCCACCTTGGAGGGAGTCGACGGTGGCGTAGATCGAACCAAGGACCAGGGCGAGGAGCAGGCTGTACTCGACGATGGTCGCCCCCCGCTCGTTGGACCGTTGACGGGCCCGATCAGTCGGTGCGGGATGCGATGACCGGCGCCTTCTGGGAATACACGACAGACACATGGCCCATCGATCGGGGCCCCGGGCCGATCACTTGACGAGGTCGGGCCGTCAGACCCGCCGAGTTCGCCCGTTCCGGGCCGCACTGCCCAGACCAATGCCCCGCCGCGGGGAGTCAGCCGGGTGGGGGGCCGAGAAGGGCACGGGCGGCGGGGCGGGCGTCGCCGACCACGTAGAGACTGCCGCTGACCAGGATGAGGTCGTCCTCGGCGGTGACGGCGAGGGCCCGCCGGAGGGCTTCGGCCGGATCGGGGACGGCTTCGGCGGTGAGGCCCATGGACCGGGCTGCGGCGGCCACCTCGGCGGCCGGCTGGGCCCGTGACCAGTTGGGTTGGCAGCAGATGATGGCGTCGAAGTCGGCCGCGTCGAACGCGTCGAGCATTTCCGCCGGGTCCTTGCCGGTGAGCATGCCGATGACGAGCACCCAGGAACCGAGGCGGGCGAAGGTCTCGTCGAGGGTGGCCTTGGCGGCGCGGGCCCCCGGCGGATTGTGGGCCCCGTCGAGGATGACGATCGGGCCCTGGTTGACCACCTCGAACCGGGCCGGGAGCTCCACCGTGGTGAGGGCGAACTCGACCTGTTCCTGGGGGGTCGGCCGGTCGAAGAAGGCCTCGACGGCGGCGAGGGCGGTGGCCAGGTTGTCGCCCTGGTGGGCCCCGTGGAAGGGCAGGAACAGCTCGTCGTAGGCGGCGTGGGGGGTTCGGATGTCAAGCAGGCGCCCACCGACGGCGAGCTCATTGCGCACCACCTCGAAATCCCGGCCGGCCATCCACACCTGTTGGGGGTTCTCGGCGGTGAAGATGGGCAGCAGGTCACCCATGGGGCTGCCGAGCACGAGGCGGGAGTCGGGGTGGATGATCCCGGCTTTCTCCCGAGCGACGGTCTCCGCCCAGCCGTCGGCCCCGTCGGTGTGGTCCTTGCCGCTGTTGGTGACCACGGCGACCACGGCATCGTTGACGTTGGTGGCGTCGAATCGGCCGCGCATGCGGACCTCGACGACGGCCACGTCGACGGCGAGCTCGGCGAACCACACCAGTGCGGCCGCGGTGAGGATCTCGAACCGGCTCGGCCGCCGCTCGATGAGCGGTTCGATCCCGGCGATGAGGCTCATGACCTGGGCGAAGTCGGCGTCGCTGATCGGTTCCCCGGCCCAGCTCAACCGTTCATTGATGCGTTCGATGTCGGGGCTGGTGTAGGTGCCCACCGAGAGGTCGGTGGCCGCCACCAGGGCGGTGGTGAACCGGGCCGTCGACCCCTTGCCGTTGGTGCCGGTGATGTGGACCTTGCGGTACGCGTTCTCGGGGTTGCCCAGGGCGGCCAGCAGTTCCCGCATGGGTTCGAGCGACAAGCCGTCGGTGGCCCCGGCCACCGGCAGGCCCGGGCCGGGCCTGCCTCGACGCTTGCCGTCCAGGCTCGTGTGATCGTCGAGATAGGCCAACGCCTGCTTCATGTCCATGGCGACCTCGCCTGGGGTTCGATGACGGGAGCAGCGGATTCCCGGCGACCGACCGCGCCCCTAGGAGGCGGCCCGACGGGAACGGTTCTCGCTGTCGTCCCGGGGGATCAGGGTGGGATTCACCCGCTCGTTGACGACATCGGCGTCGATCACGCAACGGCCGACGTCTTCCCGGCTGGGCAGATCGTACATGACCTCGAGCAGGACCTCTTCGAGGATGGCCCGCAGACCGCGGGCGCCGGTGCCTCGCAGGAGGGCCTGGTCGGCCACGGCCTCCAGGGCCTCGTCGGTGAACTCGAGCTCGACATCTTCCATCTCGAAGAACTTGCGGTACTGCTTGGTGAGCGCGTTCTTCGGTTCGACCAGGATGCGGACCAGGGCGTCCTTGGTCAGGTTGGTGACGGTGCCCAGCACCGGGAGGCGCCCGACGAACTCCGGGATCAGGCCGAACTTGAGGAGATCCTCCGGGCGGACCTGGGCGTAGAGGTCGTCGGCGGCTCGCTCGTTACTGGTGGGCACGTCGGCCCGGAACCCAACGGACCGGGCCCCGATGCGCCGTTCGATGATCGTCTCGATCCCGGCGAAGGCGCCTCCGCAGATGAACAGGATGTTGGAGGTGTCGATCTGGATGAAGTCCTGGTGGGGGTGCTTGCGGCCCCCCTGGGGCGGCACCGAGGCCACGGTGCCTTCAAGGATCTTCAGCAGCGCCTGCTGTACGCCTTCCCCGGACACGTCGCGGGTGATCGACGGGTTCTCGCTCTTGCGGGCGATCTTGTCGATCTCGTCGAGGTAGATGATGCCGGTCTCGGCCCGCTTGACATCGAAGTCGGCGGCCTGGATCAGCTTCAGCAGGATGTTCTCGACGTCCTCGCCCACATAGCCGGCCTCGGTGAGGGCGGTGGCGTCCGCGATGGCGAACGGGACGTTCAACATCCGGGCCAGGGTCTGGGCCAGCAGGGTCTTGCCGCAGCCGGTGGGGCCCATGAGCAGGATGTTCGACTTGGCCAGCTCGATGTCGGAGCCGGTGTGGGCCCCGTACTGGATCCGCTTGTAGTGGTTGTAGACCGCAACCGACAGGATCTTCTTGGCCGCTTCCTGACCGACGATGTAGTCATCGAGGAATTCGCAGATCTCGCGGGGCTTGAGGAGCTCCTCGAAGGAGACGTCGGCGCCGTCGGCCAGCTCCTCCTCAATGATCTCGTTGCACAGCTCGATGCACTCGTCGCAGATGTACACGCCCGGGCCCGCGATGAGTTTCTTGACCTGCTTCTGCGACTTGCCGCAGAACGAGCACTTGAGCAGTTCTCCGCCCTCACCGAACTTGGCCATGGCGTCTCCTCTACCCCCTACGATCCCACGGCCCGGATCGGCCCGCTCGAGTCCGCGCTGTTGCGCTGGTACAGAATCTCGTCGACGATCCCGTATTCTCTCGCCTCCTCGGCCGTCATGACGAAGTCACGGTCGGTGTCGGTGGCGATCTTCTCGATCGGCTGATTGGTGTGGTTGGCCAGGATCTGTTCCAGGGCCAGCTTCAGACGATCGATCTCCTTGGCCGCGATCTCCAGGTCGGAGACCTGCCCCTGGGCCCCGGTGTAGGGCTGGTGGAGCAGGATCCGGGAGTTGGGCAGGGCCAGGCGCTTGCCGGCGGTGCCCGCGGCCAGCAGGATCGCCGCGGCCGATGCGGCCTGCCCGTAGCAGATCGTGGCCACGTCGGGCCGGATGAACTGCATCGTGTCGTAGATGGCGAACATGGCGTTGATGTCGCCACCCGGCGAATTGATGTAGAGCGAGATGTCCCGATCGGGATTCTCCGACTCCAGGTGGATCATCTGGGCGCACACGACGTTGGCCACGCCGTCGTCGATCGGTGTGCCCATGAAGATGATGTTGTCCCGCAGCAGGCGGGAGTAGATGTCGGAGCCCCGTTCACCGCGGCTGGTGGTCTCGATGACGTTGGGGATCACGTAGTTCGCCACGGCGGCGTCGTGTGTCACTCGTCGTCCTTCCCGGTCTCGTCCTCGGATGGCAGTTCTAGCGCATCGGCGGGCACCGGTTGGCCATCCTCGTCCACAAGATTCACTCGTTCGGTGACCCATTCGAGGGCCTTGGCCTTCAGTAGATCAGCCCGGAGCGCCGGCAGGCGCCCCGCCTGACGAAAATCCGCCAACAGATCATCGACGGGCCGGTTGACCTGCTCGGAGATCTCCGCCAACTCAGTGGCGATGTCATCGTCGGTGATCTGCATCCCCTCGGACTCGGCGATGGCTCGCAGGGCCAGATCGACCCGGGCCGAGACCTCGGCCCCGGCCCGCAGCTCGGCGGCGAACTGCTCCTGGGTCTGGCCGGTGATCTGGAGGAAGGTGTTGAGATCGAGGCCCTGGTGCTGGAGCCGGTGGGCCATGTCCTCGGCCCGGTTCTCGACCTCACTGTCGACCATGGCCGAGGGTACGTCATCTTCGTCGACGAGGGCGGCGAGCGCTTCGGCGATCCGGGTCTGACGGGCCTGGCGGGCCTGATCCCGCCGACCGTTCTCCAGCCGGTCGCGGGTGGAGGACCGCAGCTCGGCGACGGTCTCGAACTCGGTGTCCTCCTCGACCCAGCCATCGGTGAGTTCCGGCAGGACCCGGGCCTGCACCGCGGTGACGGTGATGGAGAAATCGAGGGGCTCATCGACATCATCGTCGGGATAGTCGGCCTGGAAACTGAGCTCGTCCCCGGCGGAGACCCCGGTCAGCTGCTCGTCGAGCTCGGGCACCACGGCCCCGGAGCCGACCTCGTAGCTGTAGCCATCAGCGGTGAGCCCGGCCACCTCTTCCCCGTCGTGGATGGTCTCGATGTCGATCACCACGGTGTCACCCTCCGAGGAGGGGCGATCGACGGTTTCCAGGGTGCTGGAGTTGCGCCGCAGACGATCCACCGCAGCGTCGACGTCGGCCTCGGCCACGGCCGGATCAGGCACCTCGATCTCGAGAGCGTCGTACCCCTCGACCGTGACCGCCGGACGGATCTCCACCACGGCGTCGAAGCTGACCGGGCCCGACTCCTCACCATTGGTGATGTCGATCTCGGGGGGTGCGATCACATCGACCTCGTGCTCCCGGACCGCATCGGAGTAGTAGACGGGCAGGGCCTCGCGGAAGGCTTCGGTGCGGGCGTAGGTCTGGCCGATCCGGGCCTCGAGCACCTTGCGGGGAGCCTTCCCCGGGCGGAACCCGGGGAGCTTGACCTCGCGGGCCAATCGCCGGAAGGCGGCGTCGAGATCCTTCTCGAACTCAGCCTCCTCGATGTCGACGACGACCTTGACCTTGTTGCCCTCGAGGGCCTCCACAGTGGACTTCACCCCATGGAGTGTACAGAGCACGTCTGACACCCTGCGGGGCCGCAGGCGCGAGATGCCCGGGGGGCGTAGGTTGGTCAGCCATGAACGCCCGACTGCTCCTCGTGGCCGACAGCCACCTCGCCCCCGGCAACACCCTCGCCGCCGACAACTGGGCCGCGGTGGTGGACCATGTGACCGCCACCACCCCGGACGCCGTGCTCCACCTGGGCGATCTGACCGTGAACGGGGCCGCCGACCCGTCACAACTCGGGGCGGCGCTCCCCTACCTGGAACGCCTGGATGCGCCGTGGCGGATCGTGCCCGGCAATCACGATGTGGGCGACAACCCGTACGGCGGCGCCGACCACACCGAGATCTCAGCCGAACGTCGCGGCGTGTGGACCGACATCTACGGCACCGATCGGTGGCGTCTCGACTACGACGGCTGGACCGTGCTCGCCCTCAACGCCCAGCTGCTCGATTCGGGTCTCGACGCCGAGGCCGACCAGTGGGCCTGGCTCGAGAGCGAACTGGCCGGGCTCGACCGGAACGACGGTCTGATGCTGGCCCTCCACAAACCGCTGCTCGCCCCCGCCGAGGAGGTGGCGGGCTCCCCGGTCTACCGCTTCACTCCCGGCGGCCCGGCCGATCGGCTGCTCACCGTCGTCCGGGAGTTCGCGTTCGGGGCCGTGATCAGCGGGCACGTGCACCAGGCCCGGACCCTCGACATCGACGGCATCCGCCATGTCTGGTGCCCCACCAGCTGGGCGACCCTGGGCGAGGGCCAACCGACCTTCGGATTCAAGCTGGCCGGAGCGGTCTCGATCGAACTCACGGCCGGTCGACCCCCCGCCGCCGAACTGGTGGTGCCCGACGGCATCAGCCAGGCCGTCATCGGTGAGACCGCGCCCAATCCGTACGAGGGGCATCCGTCGTTCGCCATGCCGCCGGACTGACGCCGGACCCCCACTCGGCGGACCACCGAATCCCCCACCACCGTCGTCGGCCGGACGGTAGAGTGCAGGCCAGACCGGGATGTGGCGCAGTTTGGCTAGCGCACCTGCTTTGGGAGCAGGGGGTCGGGAGTTCAAATCTCCCCATCCCGACGCAGACAGCGGACACAGTCCCGTGGCGTGCCGTGTCGGCGCGCTACCGTCGCCCGGTGTTATGGACGCACCGAACCGCCCCGACGACGTCCTCGACCACATCGGCCCCGGTACCCAGCTCATCGTGCCGCTGGCCAACGGTGAACCGACCGCGGTGCTCGATGCCATCGAGCACCGCGCCGGGTCGCTGGACGAGGTCCGGGTGCATCAGATGCACGCCCTTCACGACCGGGCCTACCTGTCCGGCGTGTACGGCACCCGTTTGAAGCACCTCTCCTACTTCCTGTCGCACGTCACCCGACCCCACTTCGCGTCCGGCGCCGTCGGGCTGATCCCGGCCCACTTCTCGGAAGTGTTCGACATCATGCAGGCCCGGGCGGCCGACCCGCTCGTGCTGGCCGCCGCCACCCCACCCGACGCCCACGGTTACTTCTCGCTCGGGGTGTCCGCCGACTACACCTCCAGCTTCATCGGCCGGGCCCGCTTCTTCCTCGAGGTCACCGACCACATGCCCCGCACCCTGGGCCGCAACCAGCTCCATGTGAGCCAGGTGGCCGGATGGTGCCGCAGCGACCGCCCCCTCATCGAGGTCCCGCCCCCCGTGCCCGGCGATGCCGATCACCGGATTGCCGGCTACGTGGCCGAACGCATCCCCGACGGGGCCACCATCCAGACCGGTATCGGGGCCATCCCGAACGCGATCATGGAGGCCCTCACCGGTCACCGGGACCTCGGGGTCCACACCGAACTCCTGTCCGACGGTGTGGTCGACCTGATGGAGGCCGGCGTCGTCAACGGGGTCCGTAAGGACCTCAACCGCACCAAGACGGTGGGCACCTTCGCCCTCGGCACCGACCGGCTCCACCGGTTCCTCCACAACAACCCCGCGGTGGAACTGTGGCCGGTCCGCTACGTCAACAGCCCCACCATCATCGGCCGGGAGCGGGGCTTCGTCTCGATCAACGCCACCCTGTCGGTCGACTTCCTCGGCCAGTGCGCCTCCGAGACGATCAACGGCACCTATTTCTCCTCGTCGGGAGGCCAGAACGACTTCGCCCGGGGGGCCATGAACTCCGACGGCGGCCAGGGGTTCGTCGTGCTCCACAGCACCACCAGCCACGGCGACTCCCGTATTGTGCCCCGCCTGGCCGCCGGTGACGTGGTCACCACCCCCAAGAACACGGTCGACAAGGTGGTCACCGAGTACGGCGTGGCCGAGTTGCGGGGCCGCTCGATCCGGGAACGCACCCGCGCCCTGATCGCCGTCGCCCACCCCGATCACCGGGCGTCCCTCACCGAGCGGGCCGAGCGGATGCAGTACGTGTGACCGGTCACCGGCCGGCCGATCCGCCGTCCAGTACCCTACGAGACCAGGCGGACAGCTCGGGAGGACCCCCCATGGCACGAGTCACGGTCGTCGGAGGACACGGGAAGGTGGCCCTGCTGGCCACTCCCCTACTGGTGGCCGACGGGCACCAGGTGACGTCGATCATCCGGTCGGAGGACCAGGCCACCGAAATCCGGGAGTTGGGCGCCACCCCACTGGTGGCCGACATGGAGTCGATGAACACCGCGGCCATGGCGGAACGGTTCCGCGGCGCGGAGGTGATCGTGTGGTCGGCCGGGGCCGGTGGCGGCAACCCGTCCCGCACCGAGGCGGTCGACCGGGACGCCGCCATCCGTTCCATGGCGGCGGCCGCCGACGCCGGGGTGCCCCGGTACGTGATGATCAGCTACCTCGGGGCCGGGCCCGATCACGGCGTCCCCGAGGGTGACAGCTTCCACCCCTACGCCGAGGCCAAGGCGGCCGCCGACGCCGCCCTGCGGGCTTCTCCGCTGTCGTGGACGATCCTCATGCCCAGCCGCCTCACCGACGCGCCGGGCACGGGACGGATCGACGACGGCTCCGGCCCGTCGGCCTCGGTGACCCGAGCCGACGTGGCCGAAGTCGTCCGGCGGGTCGTAGCGGCCGAGCCGGCCACGGTCGCCGGTCAGGACATCCCGTTCAACAACGGTGAACTGGCCATCATGGACGTCATCGGCCGCTGAGGTCGGGAACCTCGCTTCGGCCCGGCCACGTCGTTTGGGAGCCGGCCCGCGACGGGGCCGATGACGAGCACTGACGGACTGGGCAGGGGGGACCCGTCACGGGCAAGACCACCCAGGGTGACCGACGCCGTCTGCTGGTCGGCGTAACCGGCACGGTGGATCACGGCCACCGGCTCGTCGGCCGGTCGACCGGCTGCCCGGAGCCGCTCGGCGATCCCCCTGGCGGTGGACGCGCCCATCAGGACGACCAGGGTCGACGCCGAGGACGCCAGCGCCTCCCACCGGTGGTCGAGATCGGCGATCCGGTGGCCCGACAGCACGGTGAACGACGCCGCGGTGCCCCGGTGGGTCACCGGGATACCGGCCAGGGCCGGACCGGCCACCGCCGAGGTGAGACCGGGCACAACCTCCACCGCGATCCCGGCCGCGGTCATCGCGTCGAGCTCCTCGCTCCCCCGGCCGAACACGAACGGGTCACCGCCCTTGAGGCGCACCACCCGGAACCCGGCCCGGGCCCGGTCGACGAGGAGCCGATGGATCTCGTCCTGGGCCACCCCACCCCCCTTGGCCTTGCCGACCGGGATGCGTTCCGCCGCCACCGGGGCCAGTTCGAGCAGGCCCGGATCGGCCAGCCGGTCGTACACCACCACATCCGCGGCGGCCAAGGCACGGGCACCCCGCACCGTGATCAGATCCGGCCCGCCCGGCCCGGCGCCGACCAGCACGACCGAACCGGTGGTCACCGCGGTGGGACCGTCGAACCCGGCCAGGAACCGGCGGCGGATCTCGCCCAGGGCACCGGACCCATCGGCCCGCACCGCAGCCAGGCCCGGTTCGAGCAGGCGTTGACGCCACGCCGGGTAGTCGTAGCGGTAGCGGCCCGCGGCCCGCAGGTCACGGCGGGCCGCGGCGGCGGTGTCGATCAGGTCGGCCACCGCCGGCGGCAGTGCCCGCTCGATCTCCTCACGCACGAACCGGGCCGACGCCGGACTCGCCCCCGCGGTCGACACCGCCACGGTGGCGGCACCCCGTCGGACCACGGCGGGGAAGGTGACGTCGCACAGCGCCGGGTCGTCGACCACGTTCACCACCGCCCGGGCCAGATGGGCCCAGCGCCGGACCCGGCGGTTCACCCGGCGGTGCCCGGTGGCGGCCACCACCAACCGGACCCCGATCACGTCCCGGCGTCGCACCCGGCGCTCGACCAGGCGCAGGGCGCCGGCCGCGGCCAGATCGACGATCCGGGGGGTCGGTTCGGGGCCGACCACGACCAGGTCGGCGCCGGTACCTCGCAGCACCTCGACCTTGCCCTCGGCCACCGGGCCGGCCCCGACCACCAGCACGGTGGCGCCCTCAAGCTTCCACGCCAGCCTCAACGAGCTCATACGCCTGCCTCCTGTCGGGCTGCGGTCTCCGGCCCGGCCGTCGCCTGCTCGGATCGGGCCCGTGGTGGATCGGGCCGCACCGGTGTCACCCGGACCGGGGTGTACTTGAAGCCGGGGATCTTGCTGATCGGGTCGAGGTCGGCGGCGACGAGGGTGTTGCAGACCGGCCAGTGGTACGGCATGAACACGGTGTCGGACCGGAGGTTCGGGTTCGGCTTCCACGGCACCACCGACCGGCCCTGCCGGGTCACCAGCTCCACCTCGTCCCCGTCGACCAGGCCGAGCTCGGCGGCGGTGGCGGGGGCAAGCTCCACATAGGGCCCGGGGGCGGCGTCGTTCTGGGCCTTGATCCGCTTCGTCTGATTCCTCGACAGGTACTGGGCCAGGTGACGGCCGGTGGTCAACACCAGGGGATGGTCCCCGTCCACCAACACCGGCGGCGGGCGATGATCGACCGGTCGGAACCGGGCCCGGCCGTCGGGGTGGGCGAACCGGTCGAGGTGGAGCCGGGGGGTTCCGGGATGGGACTCGTCCGGGCACGGCCAGAACACCCCGTCCCGGGCCCGGTCCCAGGTGATGCCGGCGTAGTCGTTGGGTGCACCGGACGAGACGCGCCGCATCTCCTCCCACACCTCCCGGCCCCGAACGAAATCGAACCGGTCCCGGACGCCGAGGCGGCGGGCCAGGTTCCGGATGATGTCGATGTCGGAGTAGGCGGCCGCCGGGGGCACGGCCTGGTCACAACGCACCACCCGACCCTCGATGGTGGTGACGGTCCCTTCCTCCTCGGCGAAGGTGGTGCCCGGCAGGACGATGTCGGCGTGCCGGGCCGCCGCCTCCGACAGGAACGGGTCGATCACCACCACATGGTCGAGCGCGGCCATCTGGGTCTCGACCGCGGTCAGGTCGGGGGCCGAGACGCTCATGTTGTTGGAGATCGACAGCAACCCCTTGACGGTGCCCTGGCCCGCCAGCTGGAGGATCTCCACATACGTAGCCCCCGAGGAGGGCAGCGCCGCCTCGTCAACCCCCCACAACCGGGCCATGTCGGCCCGATGCTCCGGGTTGTCGATGTCCCGGCCGGCCGGCAACTGGTTGCACCGCTGCCCCCATTCCCGACCGCCCTGTCCGTTGCGCTGCCCGGTCAGCATGCTGATCCCGGAACCGGGCCGGCCGGCGTGCCCGCAGGCCAGCGCCAGGTTGATCATGGCCGACACATTGTCGGTGCCCATGGTCTGCTGTTCGGGGCCCCGGGCGTGCATAATGACGCACCGCTCGGCCCGGGCGATGGTGC
>JBKDZN010000067.1:0-7763 GCA_047971245.1 Acidimicrobiales bacterium | reverse complement strand
CGCCGGGGATCACGACGGCCCGCTGGTGGTGGTGGTCGGCGCCGCGGTGGTGGGTGCGGCGGTCGTGGGCGCCGCCGTGGTGGGCGCTGCCGTGGTGGGTGCGACCGTGGTCGGGGCCGCGGTGGTGGGTGCGGCCGTGGTCGGGGCTGCGGTGGTAGGCGCCGCGGTGGATGCCGGTTTCGTGGCCGGTGCCGCGGTGGTGGGGGCGGCCGTGGCCGGTGGGCGGGAGGTCGACGAGGCCGAACCGGACGATGAACGGCCGGTCGAGGTCGGCGTCGCCGACGCAACGGTGGACGGCGACGAGCCCCCCGGCGTCGACGGTGACGAGGACGGGCCACCGTCGTCCACCGGGACAGTGTCCGCGGCCGCGGTGTTCCCGGCGGTGGTGTCCTCGGCCGCGGTGTCCTCAGCGGCGGTGTTCCCGACGGTGGTGTCCTGGGCCGTGGAGTCGGGGGCCGGCATCGGCTCGGCGCCGCCGGCCAGGTTGATCGGTTGGGCCGCGGCCGGCGCTGCCGGCCCGAGCACGGCGTCGAGCTGGATGCTGCCGGTCGCTTCCGCATCCTGGGCGATCGCCCAGACGACACCGACGTACGCGGTGGCGCCGACGGCGCCGGCGGCCACCCGGGCGCGTCGGGCGGGGTGAGGCTTGCGTTTCAGAGGTCCTGCTCCGTCTGTTGGCCGTGCCCCGACCGTCTTCCGTCGCGGAAGCGTAACAACACCGGCATGCCGATACGAGCCTCCGGACCACATTCCCGGACTGTCGTCTCACTACCTCGCCCGGTCGCCTCGCCGGTCCCACGCCCGGTCCGCAGCGCCCACGCCCGGTGGGCGCCGGCACGGTGCCCGGCGGGCGGGTCAGCCGAGCAGGTCGCGGGTGACGTCGAGCCAGAGGTCGGTGGTCAACCGGAGCGATTCCACATCGATGCGCTCATTGTGGCCGTGGAAGCGGCGGGAGAAGTCGCCACTGTCGAGCTCGGGGCTGAACAACCCGGCCCCGTACGCCACCGAGCCCATGGCCCGGAACACCCGGGCGTCGGTGAACCCGACCGTCATCTGGGGGCTGATGCGGGCATCGGGGAACGGTTTGGTGACCGCCCGTTGCAACGAATCCCACAGGGGATTGTCGGTGCGGCTGATCGACGCCGGATCGTTCATGACCACCTCGACCTCGACCGTGTCGGCCAGGTCGCCGAGGGCGGCGGCCAGGTGGTCGCTGACCTCGTCGGCGTCCTCCCCGGGCAGGGTGCGGATGTCGATCCCGAGCTCAACCGTGTCGGGGATGACGTTGTGTTTCATCCGGCCGCCGTCGACCAGGTTGACCGAGAACGTGGTGTGGGTGCAGGCGTGCAGGTAGGCGGCGGTGCCGGCGTTGGGCATCTCGGCCAGGATGTCGTCCACCTGGTCGGGGTCGTTCAACGCCGCCTTCAGGTCGTCGTCGACGGGCAAGGCGTCCACCCGTTGCCGCCACAGTTCACCGAACCGGGGGGTGGGCCGGTACTCGGCCAGGCGCTGGGCCACCGCGGCCGCCTTCACCAGGGCGTTGTCGGTCCGGAACGGCATCGACCCGTGGCCCGGGACCCCGGTGACGCGCAGGGTCCGCCACGCCACCCCCTTCTCGGCGATGTTGATCCCGATGCTGGGCTGCTCCGGCGGGCCCGCGTGCAGGCCGCCGTTCTCGGTGAGGACGTAATCGGCCCGGATCACGTCGGGATGATGATCGGCCATCCATTGGGCACCGTGGGCCGATCCGGCCTCCTCGTCGGCCACCGCGAAATAGATCAGGTCGCCCCGGGGCCGGAACCCGGACCGGATCAGATGGTTGAATGCGACCGCCATCGACGAGGTGATGTTGAGCATGTCGACCGCGCCCCGGCCCCACACCTCACCGTCCACCAGTTCCCCGCCGAACGGGTCCCGCCGCCACCCGTCCGGGTTCACCGGGACCACGTCGGTGTGGCCCATGAGGCACAGCGACGGCGCCGCCGGGTCGGTGCCCGGCACCCGGTACACCAGCGACACCCGGCCCGGGGTCGGCTCGAACCGTTCCGGTTCGACCCCGCAGCCGTCGAGGTAGGCGGCGATCGTGTCGGCGTTGCGGACCTCCTGGCCCGATCGGGCGGAGCCGTCGTTGACGCACTCGTTGCGGATCAGGTGCTGCAGCAGGTCGACGGTCTGAGCCGTCAGGTCACGGCCGGGTTCGGTGCTCATGGTCGATGTGGTGCTCGTTCAGGGCCGGGTGACCGGCCCCGACGGCCGGTCACATCGATGGGTGGCTGGCGGCGACGGGGCCCGCTCAGCCGGTGTGCTCGTCGGGCGGGGCGGCCCCGTCGGGGCGCCACCGGTTCAGGTCGACCCCGTCGGGCAGGGTGATGAAGATCTGCAGCCGCGGACCCTCGACCTCCCGGCTGACGTGGCCCTCACCGGTTGCGTCGTCGGCCAGGAGGACGTCGCCGGGCCCGAAAGTCCGCCGCTCCCCTCCCCCGACCGAGATCTCGGTGCGGCCCCGAAGGTGCAGGGCGAACTGCCGCCGGGGGGCGACATGGTAGTCGTACACCTCCGGTCCGGCCTCGGTGGTGTCACGGAAGAATGCCCGCTCCACCGGAAACGGACCCGACATGGCCCCGAGGTCGCTGACCTCCAGGGGCAGGTCGAGCTCCTCGAAGTGGGACCGCCCGTCACGGCCCGAATAGATCCGGGTGACCAGCACGCCGCGAACCGATCGGCCCGGTATCAGCCGACCGGGGTTGGCTCGGCCCCCACGGCCACCCGTTCACCCGCCGCGTTGGCCGGCAGGTCGAGGGCGTCCTCCGGGCCGAAGGTCTTGGTCCAGCAGGCGAACTCGAGCAGGACCCCGTCGGGATCCCGGAAGTACACGGAGCGGACGAAGACCCCGGGATGCATCTCCTTGGCGACGGTGGTCTCGCTGTCGTCGTGGTTCAGGACCGGGCTGACCTCGACCCCCCGCTCCTGGAGCTTCTCGACGTACTCGTCGAACTTGTCGACCGGGACGTCGAAGGCGACATGGTTCATCGAGCCGTGGGCGGACACGATGTCGCCCCCGCCGGGCATCTGGGCCGCCGAGGCGACCCCCGGCACCGCCTCGGGTGCATTCGGGAACCAGAAGAAAGCCAGCGAATCACCGTTGCCGCAGTCGAAGAAGAAGTGCTGGGCCCCGCCCGGGATCTCCAGGGTCTTGATCAGGGGCATGCCGAGCACGTTGGTGTAGAAGTCGACGGTGCGGGCCATGTCGGAGCACACCAGGGCCAGGTGGTTGATGCCGCCGAACGCGAACGGTTGCTCGGATGTGGACGTGGACTGATCGGCCATGGTCGGACCTCCAGATCGGTGGGACCTTCACTCTGTCCTCACGGTAGACCCCCGGGGCTCTCACCGCCCAGCGGGAGCCGGGCGGGCCGGGACTACCAGGTGTCGACCGCGGCCCGTTCACCCCGGGCCCGGCCCTCCCGCCAGCCGGAGGTGTGGGTGTTGAGCATGGTCATGATCCAGCGCCGGGTCTCGACCGGGTCGATTACGTCGTCGATCTCGAAATGCGACGCCATGTTCACCCCCTTGCCGATCCGGTACATCCGGTCGACCATGTTGTCGAAGGTGGCCTTGCGTTCCTCCGGGTCCTCGATGGCGGCCAGCTCGTTGCGGTACCCAAGCTTCACCGCCCCCTCCAGGCCCATGCCGCCGAACTCGCTGGTGGGCCAGCCGACGGTGAACATCGGGGCGTGGAAGCTGCCGCCGGCCATGGCCTGGGCCCCCAGGCCGTAGCCCTTGCGGAGGACGAAGGTGCAGATCGGGACGCCCAGGTTGGCTCCGGTCACGAACAGTCGGGCGGCGTGGCGGACCAGGGCCTCCTTCTCGATCTCGGGTCCGACCATGATCCCGGGGGTGTCGCACAGGAACACCATGGGGATGCCGAAACCGTCGCACAGCTTCATGAACCGGGCCGCCTTGTCGGCCCCGTCGGGGTCGATGGCCCCGGCCAGGTGCACCGGGTTGTTGGCCACGATGCCGACCGGGCGACCCTCCACCCGGGCCAGGGCGGTGACCATCCCGATACCGAAATCGCGCCGCAGTTCCAATACCGAGCCGGTGTCGGCCAGGGTCTCGATGACCGACCGTACGTCGTAGATCCGCAGCCGGTTCTCGGGGATCGCGGCCCGCAGCAGCCGCTGGTCGGCGCAATCCCACTCGTCGATGTCGCCCTGGAAGTAGCCGAGGTACTGTTTGGCCACCGCCACCGCTTCGGCCTCGTCGGCCACGGCCACGTCGACCACACCGTTGGGGACCTGGACCGACATGGGGCCGACCTCGTCGGGGGTGAACACCCCGAGCCCGCCCCCCTCGATCATGGCCGGTCCCCCCATCCCGATGTTGGAGTTGGCGGTGGCGATGATCACGTCGCAGCAGCCGAGCAGGGCCGCGTTACCGGCGAAACAGCGTCCGGAGTTGATACCCACCAGGGGGACCAGACCACTGAGCCGGCCGAAGTAGTTGAAGGCCAGGCAGTCCAGGCCGGCCACCCCGAGCCCGTCGGTGTCGCCCGGACGCCCGCCCCCGCCCTCGGTGAAGAACACCACGGGCAGCAGCCGATCCTCGGCGATCTCGAACAGGCGGTCCTTCTTCCGGTGGTTCTGGTTGCCCTGGGTGCCGGCCAGGACCGTGTAGTCGTACGACATGACCACGCACTGGGCGTCGCGGGCGTCGAACCGTTCACCGTTGATCTGGCCGACCCCGGCCAGCATCCCGTCGGCCGGGGTGCGGGCGATCAGGTCCTCGGTGGATCGCCGCCGCCGTTGGGCGGCGATGGTCAGCGCCCCGTACTCGATGTAGGTCCCGGGGTCGACCAGGTCGGCCAGGTTCTCCCGGGCGGTGCGCTGATCGGTCCGGCGCCGCCGGGCGACCGCGTCGGGGCGGGCCTCGTCGAGACCGATCCGGTGGCGTTCCAGGACCTCGGCCAGATCGTCGCGGATGTGGTCGAGGTCGATCTCCTCCCCCTCACCGTCGTCGGTGATCGACACCTCACCCGGTGTGATCACGGCCAGGACATGATCGGCGAACACGGTGTCCCCGGGCGCAACCCGGACCTCGGACACCACGCCGGCCACATCCGCGGCGATCACGTGCTCCATCTTCATGGCTTCCATGACCAGCATCTGCCCGCCCACGGCGACCTCGTCGCCGGGGGCGACGGTGACGGCCACCACGGTGCCCTGGATCGGGGCCAGCAGGGGGGCGAGACCCTCGGCCACCGCGGCGACGGGGCCGGCGCCGCCGGCGGGCCGGGTGGTGGCGGCCCGGCCGTGATCGAGCACGGCGAGCGGGTCGGCCGAATCGATCCGGGCCCCGGCCCGGCCGGACCCGTCCGGGCCCGATGGGTCGGCGGCGTCGCCCGGGTCGGGGGGTTCGGCCGCCACCAGTTCGGCGGCATGGTCGGTGATGAAGCGGGTGTCGAACCGGCCATCGCGGATCTCGGGGCGGGCCAGCACCGCCCGAAGGAACGAGGTGTTGGTCGCTGATCCCCGCACCACCAGCTCGCCGAGGGCCCGGGCCAGACGGTCGACCGCCTCGGGGTAGCCGGCCGGGTGGTGGGCGATCACCTTGGCCAGCAGCGAATCGTACCTCGGGTTGGTGGGCAGGCCGGCCCGTTGGGCGGTGTCGACCCGGACACCCGGCCCGTTGGGCAGCTCCAGTTCGGCGATCAACCCTCCGGCCGGTCGGGGACCCCCGTCGGGGCCCATCGTCTCGGTGTTGATCCGGGCCTGGACGGCGAAACCGTTGGGTTCGGGCACCTGCCCGGGGGCGAGGCCCGCGCCGGCCAGGTCGGCCCCGCCGGCCAGGTCGAGCTGGATCCGCACCAAGTCGAGGCCGAACACCTCCTCGGTCACCGTGTGCTCCACCTGGAGGCGGGGGTTGGCCTCGATGAACGCGAACGGGCACGGACCCGCCCCAGCGGGGGGACCGACGAGGAACTCGAAGGTGCCCACGTTCCGGTAGTCGAGCTCGGTGGCCAGGGCCGCGGCCGCGTCGGCCAGCCCACGGCGGGTGGCGGCGTCGAGCCCGGGGGCGGGGGCGATCTCCACCACCTTCTGGTTGCGCCGCTGGAGGCTGCAGTCGCGCTCACCGAGGGTGACCACCGCGCCGGTGCCGTCCCCGACCACCTGGACCTCGATGTGGCGGGCCGGGTGGAAGTAGCGTTCGAGGAACACGGCGTCGTCACCGAACGCCGCCCCTGCCTCCGACCGGCAGCGGTCGAGCTCGGCCGGTAGGTCGTCGACCGAGTCGACCACCCGCATGCCGCGGCCCCCGCCACCCGAGGCCGCCTTGATCATCACCGACGCCCCGTCGCCGAGGGACCCGAAGAAGGCGACGGCCTGCGCATCGGTGATCCCGGCGTCGGTTCCGTCGATGACGGGCACACCCAGACCTTCCGCCAGTTTCCGGCCCGCCGTCTTGTCGCCCAGGGCGTCCAGGGTGGCGGCGGTCGGCCCGACGAACACGATGCCGGCCTCGTCGCAGGCCTGGGCCAGGCCGGGATGTTCGCTGACGAACCCGTAACCGGGGTGCAGGGCGTCGCACCCCGTGGCCTCGGCCGCGGCGACCAGACCGGCCACGTCCAGGTAGGCGGCCGGTCCGGTCCCCTCCAGGGCCACCGCCTCGTCGCCGTACCGCAGATGGGCGGCACCGGCGTCGTCGCTGCTGTGGACCATCACCGTGGTGATGCCGGCCTCCCGGGCGGTCCGGGCGATCCGGACCGCGATCTCGGAACGGTTGGCGATCAGGAGACGCTGGATGGGCATGGGGACGATCTTGGACGGTGGAGGCGTCCGCCGACAATCCCGTCCGGTCCCCGTCCCGATCCCGCCGGTCGGGGCGGCGATGCGGGCACGACCGGGGGATGGTCGTCGTTGCAGCGGTCCGGTCGTCCATCTCTGGACGTTCGTGCAGCCTCGGCTACTTGCCCCTAGGCTCGGAACTTGGGTGGACTACGGGTCTCTTCGGAGTGTCCGCCACCCCCACGGACTCGACTTTGGAGCCCATGCCCGCCGCCGAACCGCCGCCGAACCTGCCACGTCCCGTGGTCTCCTACGAGATCCTCGGTCCACCGCGCGTGGTCGTCGACGGACGCCCCGCCCACATCGGCGGACGCCGTCCCGTCGCCGCCCTGACGCGCCTCGCCCTCACCCCCGGTCAGGTAGTGACCATGGACCAGCTGGTCGACGCCATCTGGGCGGGTGACGCCCCGGCCCGGCCCGAGATCACGGTCCGGAGCTACCTGTCGAATCTTCGGCGCGCCATCGAACCCGACCGGCAACCGGGTGATCCGAAGAGCTGTATCGAGCGCCGCTCCCCCGGGTACCGGCTCACCGACGAACCCGACGCCATCGACGCCGTCCGCTTCGAACGCCATGTGGCCGAGGGGCGCCGGTGCCTGATCGACGGCGACGCCGACACCGCGGTCGGCCACCTCGACGCGGCCGAGGCCCTGTGGCGGGGCGAACCGGGCGAGGGCATGCCCGACGACGACGCCCTCACCGGGTTCCGGCTCCGCCTGACCGAACTCAGATGGACCGCCACCGAGACCCGGTTCGAGGCCCGGTTGCAGCTCGGCGACCACCACGACGTGATCGCCGACCTCGAACTGGCCATCGCGTCCCAACCGTTGCGGGAGCGGCTCAGCGAGCTGGGGATGCGGGCCCTGTACGCGGCCGGTCGGCAGTCCGACGCCCTGGCCGTCTACCGGCGGCTGCGGG
>JBKDZN010000066.1:0-5417 GCA_047971245.1 Acidimicrobiales bacterium | reverse complement strand
AGGCGGGCGGCCCGGCGCAGGGCGGGGCCGCTCTCCCCGCCGATGAAGACCCGAACCGGGCCCTGGACCGGCTTTGGGTTGGCCTGGGCGTTGTCGATCCGGACCGTGTCGCCCTCGTAGCAGACCGGGTCGGGACCCCACATGGCCCGCATGACCCCGATGTACTCGTCGCACAACCGGCCCCGGGCCGAGAAGTCCACCCCGAGGGCGTCGAACTCCTCCTCGAGCCAGCCGACCCCGACCCCGAGGTCGACCCGGCCGCCGGACAGGTAATCGAGATCGGCGACCATCCGGGCGGTGTAGACGGGTTGGCGCTGGGGTACGAGGCAGATGCCGGTGGCCAGCCGGAGGGTGGTGGTGTGGGCGGCGATGAAGGTGAGGGCGCTGAACGGGTCGAGCACCCCGTCGGGGTTGCCCGGCACCCGCCCGTCGTCGGCGTAGGGGTAGGTCGAGGCGTACTCGGGGAAGAACAGCACGTGTTCGGGAACCCACACCGTGGAGAACCCGGCGGCCTCGATCCGTTGGGCGGTGCCGATGATCTGCTCCACCGGGGTGCGGTGGGAGAAGGCGGTGGTGATCCCGATGTCCATGCCGAGACCGTAACGCGCCGCCCCGCCGTCGAACCCGTTGACGTTGAACTCAACAAGTGATGAAATGATGTCATGTCTGATTCAGCAACCGATGAATCTCGGGGCCCGGTACCCCGGGAGCCGGCGTCCCGGGATGGCCTGACCAGCGGGGTGACCGCCATGGTGGCCAAGGAGTTCCGGCAGATGCGCCGGGACCGCCGCACCCTGGCCCTGCTGATCCTGATGCCGGTCATGATGTTGATCATCTTCGGCTACGCCGCCCGGTTCGACGTGACCTCGGTGGACACCGTGGTCGTCGGGGCCGACGCCGACCGGGTCGGGGCCGGGCTGCCCGATCTGTTCGACGTCGTCTCCACCGATGCCGGCGGCGACCGGGTGTCGGCCGAGGCCGACCTGCGCGACGGCCGGGCGTCGGCCGCGGTGGTGACCGGGGGCGACGGAACCCTGCTCCTGCTGGACGGCGCCGACCTGTTCGTGGCCCAGTCGGTCATGGCCCACGTGCCGCCCGGGATGCAACCGGAGGTGCTGTTCAACCCGTCGCTGTCCACCTCCGCGGTGATGATCCCGTCCCTGATCGGGCTGATCCTGCTCTTCGTCGGGACCGTGATCACCAGCCTGGGTGTCGTGCGCGAACGCGAACAGGGCACCCTCGAACAGTTGGCCGTGATGCCCCTGCGCCCGGTCGACGTCATCGTCGGCAAGATCACCCCGTACTTCCTGGTGTCGGTGCTCGACATGGCCGTCATCACCATCGTCGGCGTGACCCTGTTCGACGTGCCGTTCCGGGGTTCGGTGGTCATGCTGATCGTGTTCGGTCTGGTCTACCTGATCGCCGTCCTCGGTCTCGGCGTGGCCATCTCGACGGTGTCGAGGAGTCAGGGGGAGGCCATCCAGCTCGCCATCATGGTGCTGCTCCCCCAGGTGATGTTGTCGGGCATGATCTTCCCCCTCGAGTCGATGGCGGCCGGGGTCCGCTGGATCGGTTACCTGCTCCCGCTCACCTACTTCTCGATCGGTATGCGGGACATCTTCCTGCGGGGGGCGTCGCTGGGGGCATTGCTGGTTCCTCTCGGGGCGCTGGTGGCCATGGCGGTGGTGGTGCTCGTGGTGTCGGTGGTCCGGTTCCGGCGGGAGCTGTCCACCAACCGGGCCCGGGACGGTCGACGGTGACCGGCCGGGCGTGGGGGGCGACGGGACTGACCGTCCGCTACCCGGCCGGTGGCGGGGGGCACGACCCGGTGATCGCCCTGCGCGACGTGTCGGTCACCGTCGGATCGGGCCAGACCCTCGGGTTGATCGGCGGCGACGGGGCCGGCAAGTCCACCCTGTTGCGGGCCCTGGCCGGTGAACGCCTCGACCTCGACGGTGAGCTGGCCATCCCCCCGGCCGACCGGATCGGTTTCGTCCCCTCGGCCGGGGGTCTCTACCCCGACCTCACCGTGGCCGAGAACCTGGCCTTCGTGGCCGCCGCCTGCGGTCTCCGCCGGTGGCGGCGGCGGGCCGATGCCCTGCTGGAACGGGCCGAGCTCCACCAATTCCCGGACCGGTTGGGCGGGGCGTTGTCGGGCGGCCAGCAACGCAAGCTCGCGGCCTCGATGGCCCTGCTCCCCCAGCCCGACCTGCTCCTGCTCGACGAGGTCACCACCGGCGTCGATCCGGTGAGCCGAATGGCGATCTGGAAGATCCTCAGCGGTGCCGCCGCCGAGGGCGCGGCCGTGGTCGTGGCCACCGGCTACGTCGACGAGGCGGAACGGATGACCGACGTGCTGCTGCTCCACAACGGGGTGACCCTGGCCGCCGGCTCCCCCGGCACCGTGGAGGCCGCCGCCACCGGTCACGTCTACGAGCGGCCGGAACCGACCGACCGGGCCACCGCGTGGCGCCACGGCACCCACTGGCGGCAGTGGTCGGCCGCGCCCATCGAGGACGCCACCCCGATCAGCCCCGGCCTGGAAGACGCCTCCATCGTGCTCGAACTGGCCGCCGGCGAACAGGAATCCGGGGCCGGGCCCGTCCCCGCCCCGGCACCGCGGCCGGGACACGGGACCGGTCCGACTCGTCGCGGGGGCGGTGATCCGGTCCTGCGGGTCGACGCTGTCAGCCACCACTACGGGGACTTCGTGGCCGTCGACCGGGTCGGTCTGGAGGTCGGGCCCGGGGAGATCGTGGGCCTGATCGGCGCCAACGGGGCCGGCAAGACCACCCTGATCAAGATGGTGCTCGGCCTCCTGCCCGTCACCTCCGGTTCGATCTCGGTGTTCGGCGGGCCGATCGTCCGCCACACCCTCCGGTCCATCGGGTACGTCCCCCAGGACCTCGGCCTCTACCCGGACCTCACCGTCCAGGAGAACCTGTCGTTCCGGGCCGTCGCCTACGGGGTGCCACCGGTCCGGCCCACCGGCGAGATCGCCGCTGACGGGCCCCGCCTGATCGGCCAGGTCCCCCTCGGGATCCAGCGGCAGGTGGCGTTCGCCGGGGCCACCCAGGCCCACCCCCGGCTCCTCGTGCTCGACGAGCCCACCTCCGGCGTCTCCCCGCTCGGCCGCAGCCGCCTGTGGGACGTGATCCATGAGCAGGCCGACCGGGCGGTGGCGGTCCTGGTGTCCACCCACTACATGAGCGAAGCCGACCAGGCCGACCGGATCGTCATGCTGGCCGGCGGCCGGCAGGTGGCGCACGGTTCCGTGGAGCAGGTGATCGACGGCCGCACCGTGGCCGTCGTGACCGCCGGCGACTGGGCGGCCGCGTTCGCCGCCCTCGACCGGCCCGACCGGTTCATGCGGCTCGATGGACGCTCCATCCGGATCGTCACCGGCGACGTCGACCGGGTCCGGGCCGATCTGGCCGCCGCCGGGATCGATGCCCGAGTGGCCACCGCACCCGCCACCCTGGACGAGGTGATGGCTGACGTGAGCAAGCAGGATGTTCGGGGGGATGGGGGGTCGAACCGGTGAACGGCGGTGACAAGCGGCGGGGCCGCCGGCCCGGTGACCCGGCAGTGACCAGCGCCGCCATCCTCGACGCGGCCCGCACCAGGTTCGCCCGGGACGGGTTCACCAAGGCAACGATCCGGCGGATCGCCGCCGAGGCCGACGTGGACCCGGCCCTGGTGCTGCACTATTTCGGCACCAAACAGGGCTTGTTCCTGGCCGCCCAGGAGATCACGCTCGATCCCTCGGCCCTGCTCGACGAACTGCTTGCCGCCCCGGTCGCCGAACGGGGCGAACGGCTGCTCCGGGCCTTCCTCCCTGTCATCGACGCCCCGGCGTCCCCCGTGATCGGCCTCATCCGGGCCGCGGCCAGTGAGGCGCAGGCGGCCACCATGCTCCGGGAGTTCATCGAGTCGATGCTGCTGCCCGCAGCCGATGACCTGGCCCCGGGGCCCAACGCCCCCCTACGGATCACCCTGGCGATGACGCAGGTGATCGGGGTGGCGTTCGGTCGCCATGTGGTGGCTGTCGGCCCCCTCGGTGCGGCCACCGGCGAGGACATCGTGGCCCTCGCCGCCCCCGCCATCCAGCGGTACTTCGACCCGGCGTGACGGGCCCGTCGATCAGTCGGCCAGCTCGGGTAGGGCGACAGGACGGGCCGAGATGTTGGCCATGCCGCCGTCCACCGCGATGGTCTCACCAGTGACGTAGCGGGACGCGTCCGAGGCGAAGAACAAGACCACGTCGGCGATGTCGTCCCCGTCGCCCCACCGTTTCAGGGGGACCTGGGCGGCCAGGTCGTCGATCAGGCCCGGGACGGTGGCCCGGCTCTCCTCCCAGATGGCGGTGGTGATGATGCCCGGGGCGATCGAGTTGACCCGGATGCCGTCGGGTCCCCAGTCGGCGGCCAGGGCGCGGGTCATGGCGTCGACCGCGCCCTTCGTGCCGGCGTAGGCGACCCGGCCGAGGGGGCCGTGGAGGCCGGCGATGGACGAGATGTTGACCACCGAACCCCCACCCCTGGCCTTCATCGACGGGGCCAGACCGACCGTCAGCATGACCAGCGACCGCACATTGAGGGCGAAGACGGTGTCGACGTCGTCCTCGGTGAGCTGCTCGGGGGTGCGGCGCATCGGGATCCCGGCGTTGTTGACCAGGATGTCGACCCCATCGACGGTGTCGAGCACGGCTCGGGCCAGCTCGGCACCGGCCCCGGGTCGGCCCAGGTCGGCGGGCAGGACGACGGGGTCGTGTTCCAGGCCGGCGGCCACCCGTTCCAGATCCTCGACGGTGCGGCCGGTCACCACGACCCGGGCGCCGGCCCGGTCCAGGGCCCGGGCCGAGGCCTCCCCGATGCCACGACTGGCCCCGGTGACGACGGCGATTCGGTCGGTCAGGTCGAACATGGCCGCAGCCTAGATCAGCGACTCCGAGTGGGTGCCGAGCGGCGGGTGCGAACGTCGTTCTCCAAGCGCCCGTGCGCGCTCGGGATCAGCGAGCGCGCCTCCGCCGCCGGGGCGTGTCAGCCGTACCGGGGCGCGCCGCTGAGCTCAGGGCGGTTGGGGGTGTCGGAGGTGTCGGGGGGTTGCCGCGGTTGCGGGTTCGGGCCGGACGCGCCCGCTTCGGGGCTGGCCGGTGCTGCCGTCGAATCTCTGCTTCCGGGCCTCGCTACCCGCCGTCGTCGTGAGGGCCGCCCCCGTTGCCGCGGCCCCGGTCGCCGGCGCTGCCGTCACCACCCCCACCTCCATCTGAGGCGTCGGTGGGGGTGGTGTAGGGGTGGTGGTGGGGGGTGGTCCAGGTGTATCCGTGGGGTTGGGTGGTGAGGGTCCAGCCGGGGGTGTGTTTGACCTGGTGGTCGTGGCGGCAGAGGGGGGCGAGGTTTTGGGTGAGGGTGGGT
>JBKDZN010000065.1:0-2374 GCA_047971245.1 Acidimicrobiales bacterium | reverse complement strand
CTCGTACGGGACGCTCGCCCCGCTGACGTTCTCGGTGGTCTTGATCACGTCGAACACCGACGCCCCGGTGCCCGTGCCCAGGTTGAACACATGGCAGCCGGGGTCCTCGTGGGCCAGGGCGGCCAGGTGTCCGGCGGCCAGGTCGAGGACGTGGATGTAGTCACGGACCCCGCTGCCGTCGTGGGTGTCCCAGTCGGCCCCGAAGACCTGCAGTTGCCGCCGCCGGCCGACCGCCACCTGCATCACGAACGGGACCAGGTTGTTGGGGGTGCCCCGGGGGTCTTCCCCGAGATCGCCGCTGGGGTGGGCGCCCACCGGGTTGAAGTAGCGCAGCAGGCTGATCCGCCACCGTTCATCGGCGGCGGCCAGGTCCCGGCAGATGTCCTCGATCATCAGTTTCGTGCGACCGTAGGGGTTGGTGGGTGCGGTGGCCGCGGTCTCGGGGATCGGCAGGGTCTCGGGGACGCCGTAGACGGTGGCGGACGAGGAGAAGACGAACTGATGGACGTCGTGGGCGGCCATCTGGTCGAGCAGGATCATGGCCGACTCCAGATTGGTCCGGTAGTACCGCAGGGGCTGGGCGGTGGATTCACCGACCGCTTTCAGCCCGGCGAAGTGGATCACCGCCTCGATCGGGTGCCGCCGGAACAGGGCGGCGACGGCGTCGGTGTCGGTCACGTCGACCCGTTCGAAGGCCGGGGCCCGGCCCGCCAGACGGGCGATCACCTCCACGACCGTCTCGGAACTGTTCGCGAGATTGTCGGCGATCACCACGTCGAAACCGCGTTCCAGGAGCTGGACGCAGGTATGGCTGCCGATGTAACCGGTTCCACCGGTCACCAGGATCGTCTGGGGCATGGCGCTTCCTCGCTGATCGCGCGGTGCGGGAACGGGCACCAGCGTGCGGTTGATTCACAACCGTATCGGGGGCCTGCCGGGCCGTGAAGCCGGTCGATCCTCCCGGTCGGCGGGGTGGTCGGGGGTGGAACGGACAAGAATCCCGAAGTCGGGCGGGGTGGGCGCCCACCGTCCGGTCGGTCCGTTAAGCTCGTCCCTTGGTCTGCAGCGCTTCGCCCGCGTCGGAGCCCCGGATTCGGGGTTTCCCAAGGGGGCGTCCAGAACTGGAGGAGAGGTAGTGAGCGAAGGTTCGAGTCAGCCCCCCGGGTGGTATCCGGCGCAGGGTGATCCACCCGGGACGCATCGGTACTGGGACGGGGCCCAATGGGTCGGTGGTCCTCAGCCGATCGCCGAGAGTCCCCAGCCCATGAGCTACGGCCAGCAGGCCGGCTACGCCTACGGCGGGGTTTCGACTCATGCCACCTACGGCAGCCGGGTGCTGGCCTACCTGATCGACTACGGCATCGGCCTGGCCATCTTCATCGTGGGCTACATCCTGGCCGTGATCTTCGGGTCGATCTCCGACGCGTTGAGCGGCATCGTCCTCCTGCTGACGTACCTGGTTTTGTTCGGGTACGGGGTCTGGAATGTCATCGTCCGGCAGGGCCAGACCGGGCAGACGATCGGCAAGGCCCAGCAGAACATCAAGCTGGTGTCGCTCGACACCGGCCAACCGGTGGGCATCGGTATGGCCATCGTCCGGCAGATCGTGATGTTCTTCCTGTCGCTGTTGTGCTACATCCCCCTGTTGCTCGACCTCCTCTGGCCCTTGTGGGACGAGAACGGTCAGCGCCTGACCGACAAGGTCATCACCGCCAACGTCGTCCAGGCGTGAGCCACGCCGGCTCGGGTGAGTGAAGCCGGCCGATGACAGACCAGAGTCAGCCCGCCGGGTGGTACTACGCCCAGGGTGACCCGCCGGGCACCCACCGCTACTGGGACGGTTCCCAGTGGGTGGGAGGTGCGCAGCCCGTGCCGGGAGCGTCGGACTCGGTGTCCGGGGCCCCGGCGCTCGGCGATCCGGCCCGCCGGATGGCGGCCCGGGCCATCGATTGGATGGTATGGACCGTCATCTATGTGGTCGTGGCCCGGACCTTCGTCGGCCCCGGGACGTTGGCCAGCGAACCGGTCGAGGTCTCGTTCGCCACGACGATGCTGGTGTCGGTGGTCGTCGGTGGGTTGATCCTCGTCTACGAGATGCTCATGGTCGCGTTGCGCGGCCAGACCCTGGGCAAGATGGCGCTGTCGCTCCGGGTCACCACCCCGGACGGCACCCCGGCCGGGGTGGCCGCGGCCGCCCTGCGGATCTCGCCCGTGTTCGTCCTCAACGTGATCAATCCGCTCCTCCCCGGCGCCGGCGTGATCGTCGGTGTCATCGTGGCCGGGGTGTCGGTGGTCCTGCTGTTCGTCGACACCTTGCGCCAGACGGTCTGGGACAACATGGCCCGGACGATCGTGACCACGGTGTGAGCGGCGG
>JBKDZN010000064.1:0-9283 GCA_047971245.1 Acidimicrobiales bacterium | reverse complement strand
TCCCGGCCCGGCGCGCTGCCCCGGGGTCACGGTCCAGGGTGTCGGCCAGGGCCAGCACCATCCTGGTCAGCTCGGGACCCCGGGAACCGGAGGCGGCCTCCAGCAGTTCCCGAAGCGAGGTGGTGGCATCGGCCCGGACCAGGGTGCGACGGAGGGCGCGGACCACGACGTCGGTGCCGACCTCCCGGACGGTACCGGCCGCCCGATGCGGCCCCCCGTCCGCCAGCTCGGCGGCGACCAACGGGACCACGGCCTGGGGTTCCGCGTCGAGCACGGCGGCGACCACGGCGGCCCCGTCGACCGCGGAGCCCGGCACCACGCCGGCCTGGCGCCACGCCCAGAGATCCTCGAGATCACCGGCCCGGGCCCGCTCCAGGGCGGCGGCCCGGACCGCCCCGATCGACGGGTACCGCCGGATGTCGTCGTCGCCGGTGGCGACCGAGGCGGCGATCTGCTCGGACCAGGCCCGACCCAGGTCGTCGGTCGACATCCCCGGATCGGTGCGGAGCCCGACCCGGAGGGAACCGATGCAGACCACGGCTGCGGACCGGAGGCCGGCCCGTTCCAACGCCACCGGTAGGTGGTTGACCAGGGCGGAGCGGAGGGCGTCATCGAGCTCGGCCCGGAGGTGCTCGGCTCCCGGCGTCACCCGGTGCACGGCTCGCACCCGATCGATCGTCACCGTCAGGACCATCGGGCATACCCCCCGGCGTCGATGGCGACCGGCACCCGGGGCGACCCAGGACGACCGAGCACCGCGTCCCGGCCCACCGCCCAATGGCCGACGCGGGTGTCGCGCCACGCCCCGGTCGGCCCGATCAGGCTCGACAATCCCAGGTGGAGGCCTCGGCCGGTCCGCATCCCGACGCCGAGCTCACACACCTCGAACCCGGTGTGGGCGGGTGCGTGGACGGTGAGGAGATGGTCGAGCGCGTCGCGCTCGTCCGGTCCGAGGTGGCGGGGCACCAGCACGGTGAACCGGTGGGCGTAGCCGGTGGCGTGCCCGGCGGCCGGAACCTCCGCGCCGGGCCGGGGGCCGTCGTGCAGGGCGCCGCCCACCCGGAACCCGGCTCCGACCACCGGGCCCCCTGCTGCGGACCGGTCGGTGGCCGATTCCGGTCCGAGCCCGATCCCACCGACCCCACGGAGCCGGAAGTGCTCGACCAGGATCGGGGCCACCCCGAGCAGGATCTCCAGCATCCGGCTCAGGCCGGTCACGGTTCCCCGTCGGCTGAGCAGGCGGGTCGCCTCGGCCACCAGCCGGCGTCGGGCGTCCAGGGGCCACCGATCGTCCAGCACCAGGCCAACGAAACCGGCCAGCCACGGCAGGGCCTCCTCGGGGACCGAGCGGGGATCGAGCAGGACCCGGCGCTGGGCGGCCCGGTCATCGAGATCGTCGACCGTGCCGGTCAGGACGGCCAGGTACCGCTCCAGGAAACCGTCGCTGTCGTGGCGGGTGTACACCCGGGGCAACCGTTCGAGATGGCCGTGGGTGGAGCGCTCCACCTGGACGGTCCGGAGCCGGGGTCCGGCCGAACCGGTGCCGGACAGCTCGAAGGTCAGCCACAGGTAGCGTCCCGGCCCGGCGTCGACGGGTGCCTCGTAGGTGGCGAACCCGTCGTCGGCCGCGGGCCGGCTCCACGGTTCGGGCCGACCGGTGACCCGCCGGTGCAGCCGTCCCGTGACCTCCCCCGGCCCCGGCCGGAGGTGCCGGGGCACCCGGGGCGGACCCCCGACCGGCCCGGCCCCGGGCCCGACGGAGGGTGGTGGTGCCGGTGGGGTCTCGTCGTCACGTTCCTCGTCGTCGGACACCGCGGCGTGGACCTGCACCGAGGTGCCGGGTGGGATGCAGGCCTCGAGGAACAACCGGCCCCAGCGACCCCCGAACTCCCGCCGGTCGAGGGCCAGGGTGGTGACCCGGCCGGTGGTGCGCAGCCGGCCCCGACCGGCCAGCGGCCGCTGCAGGCCGGCCCCGGACCAGAATCCCACCGAACCGTCCGGCAGGGCGAGCAGGCCCCGGCCGTCCCAACCCCGGGCGGCCAGCCGGCGTTCCAGCCGCCAACGCCCGGCCCCGAACCGGAAATGGCTGACCATGCCCCCCGGCCCGTCGGCCACGAACAGCGCCCGGTCGGGCCGGCCGTCACGGTCGGTGTCGTGCACGGCCAGATCGGTGGCTCCCGCCACCGGGATCACCTCCGGCCGGTCCGGCTCCGCGCCCCTGCGGTGGTGCACCACCACCCACGCCTGATCGCCGGACCCCGACCCGTCCGGCCCGGACGGTGGCGAACCCTGGTAGAGGACGGCCACCACCCCGTTGCGGGCGGCCACCCGCACCGGGCGGGCCGGACGGGCCAGCTCCGGTGTCGGCAGCTCGCGGGGTTCCACCCCGAGCGACAGGCGGACCACCCCGCCGGGGGCGTCGCAGACCGCGTACACCGCGGCACCGTCGGCGGCCAGATCGAGCACGACCCGGCCGCGGTGGGGTCCCGGTGTGGCGTCGCCGACCCGGAACCGTTGGCGGATCCGGCGGCTCCAGCGGTCGTGAACCGCCACCTCACCGGTGCCGACCTCGGCCACCCAGATCCCGCCGTCACCGTCCGCGGCGATCGCCCCGGGCCGGAACCCGACCGGGGGGCCGCCCGCCGCGGTGCGGAACCCGGTGGCCGGACCGGTCGCCGGGGGGGACGGAACGGTCGGCCAGTCGCCCAACCGTTCCTCGACCACCAGCCGACGGCCCGACCACCCCAGCCGGTACCGCTCGATTCGGCCCTGGTCGGGCACCGTCCGGTACAGGTGGCCGGCCTCGTCGATCACCAGCGCCGGGCCCGGTCCCGAACCGGTCGGACCCGGACCGTCGGGGGCCGGACCGTCGTGGGGCGCGGCGGACCCCGATCCCGGCGGGGGCACGGGTGGTTCCAGGCGGTCGCCGCGGTCGAGGGCGACCTCCCCGTCGGCGGTCACCGTGGTGCCGTCGTGGACGGCCCGGTCCCACAGGTCGGTGCCGTGGACCGAGGCTCGTGACCGGGCCATCAGCACTCCTCGAGCAGTTCGGGCACGGGTACCGCCACCGTCCGGGCCGGCTCGGGCGGGGCGCCGCCGGGGGTCGGGGGCGGCCCGTCGACCACCGTCACGGTGACCAGGTGCGGGACCTGCCAGGCGGCCAGATCAACCCGGTCGGTGACCTCACCGATCCGGCCGTCGGGGTCGACGGCGGCCAGCAGGAGGCCGGTGAGGTACTGGACGCCGTCGACCTGGAGCGCCGCGGCTTCCAGCTCGGCGGCCCGGACCAGCCGGCCGAGCGGCCAGCCGTCCCCCTCCGGCCCGAACGGCGGTACCGGCGCCAGGTACTGGCGTACCACCAACGCCACCCAGCGACGGACGGCGTCGATCCCGTGGCCGGGTTTCACGGCGATCCCGACCGACACGGCCAGGGGCACATAGGTGGGGGGCACGACATACAACTCGGTGGTGATCAGGCGTCGACGGTCGAGGTGGGCGCACACCCGATCGAGCAGGGAGCGGGTCGGCCGGGGCGCCCCCGGATGCACCGGGTCCCGGTCGGGCCAGACGATCACGGTCACCGAACCCGGGGCCGTCTGGCCCGGCTCCGAGGGACGGAACCGGGCCAGCACCTCGGCCCGGACCACCCCGGGGTCGGCCTGATAGGCCAGTTCGGCGAAGTCCGACGCGGTGACGGCCCGGTCGCGGCGCCGCAGTTCGGTGCCGACCCGGTCGAGCCCGTCGGTCAGCGTCTCCCGGTCGGCACCACCGGTGGCGTCGAGGGGTTGGTGGACGGTCACCGGCCGCCCGAACGCGATGGTGTCGATGGTTCCCGCCGGGACGTTGCCGGCGGCCCCGCCGCCCCACCGGTAGGGGGCGACCCGTATCCGTTCACCGATCTGGGGTACCCGCTGGTGGGGTGGGCGGCCGAACCGGACCGTGCCGGCCTCGGCGTCGACCACGACGTGCCGGTCGTCGGCCCCGATCGGCAGGAAGGCGTCGACGGGGTGGTAGCCGACCCACCGGCCGCTCTCCTCCACCTGGACCTCGATCGAGTCGACCAGCAGATCCCGCCGGGACAGGGAGAACTCCTGGTCACTGTCGCCGTCGCCCGAACCGAGGGCCTCGGCCGGCGCGCTCTGCCGGGCCACCACACCGGCCGCGTTCGCACCCACCCAGCGGACCCGGCCCAGCGATCCGGTCGGATCGGGCCGGTCGATGCGGAGCCAGCACAGGACCTCGCCGTCGAGGTCCCCCGGCGTGACCAGCGGCGGCCGGTCCCCCGCCCCTTCCAGGTCGGGGTCGGCCGGGAACACCCCGACCGGTTCCGCCGCGGCGGGAAGCCTGAACCGGACCACGCCGGCGGTGGTGAACCCCCGGGTGGTGTCGCCCACCACGTCCAGGTCGGCGTACGACGGTCGATCGTCGTGGGTAACCCCGGTGGTGATCCGCCACCGCAGCGACGGCACCACCGGTTCCGCACCCAGACCGGGACAGGCCGTGACCTCACCCGGATCCGGGGCCTCGTCGGTGGGGGCGAAGCCGATGTTGACCAGCTCGCCCCGGGCCTGATCGAGGGCCCCGGGATCGTCGGCCACCAGGGCCACCCACAGGGTCCGGTCCGAGGTCAGGTCGGTGTCGAGCACGGCCTGATCCGGGGCGGCCGGGTCATGGCGGGCGAAGGTCGTCGTGTAGTACACGGCGGTCCGGTCGCCGAGGTCGAGCCGCTGCTCGGTCCGGTCGACGAAGTCGAGCAGCTCCGGATCCGCGGGCCGGTCGGTGGTGCGTTTGATCGCGGCCCGGGCCCGGACCGGCCACACCCGGCATTCGTTGACCGTCTCGGCGTCGAGGTCCCCACCCGACACCCGGGTCCCGATGGACACCAGGGGACCGTCGCCCAGGTCGGTGGCGAGCTCGACGAGGGTGGTCGCCGGCCGGGCCGGCAGCAACGCAACGTCGAGCAGGCGAAGGAACTCGAGGCGGGCCGTTTCGGGGATCTGGTTGAACTTGAACAGGGCGGTCTCGCCCAGGAACGCCGCCAGCTCCAGTAGGGTGATCCCCGGGTCCGATGGGTGATGGTCGGTCCACTCCGGGTTGTACACCGGGATCCGGGCCACCAGTTCGCGGCGGAGATCGTCCCAGGTTCTCGTGTCGAGGATCGGGGTCAGGATCGGCATGTCAGCTCCGCAGGGCGAGGGGGAACACGAGCAGGTCGCTTCGGGCGGTGCGGCGGATGGTGTACCGCACGGTGATGTCGATGTCGGTGGTGCGCCCGCCCCGGGTCACCGCCACCTCGTCCACCTCGATCCGCGGTTCCCAGCGGTCGAGGGCGGCGGCCACCTCGCGACCGATCAGGGCCCGGGTCGACGGATTGTTTGGCTCGAACAGGTACCGGCGGAGCCCGGCCCCGAAACCGGGCCGCATCACCCGCTCCCCCGGTTCGGTCTCCAGGATCAGCCGGACCGCATCACGGATCTTGTCGGTGCCCCCGGTGGATCCGAACCGTCCCGACCCCCGGGGCCGGGGCGGGAACGTCAGCCCGCGGCCGAGGCGCCGGGCGCCCAGCCCCCGCTCGATCTCCCCGCTCATCGGAGGCTCACCTCCTCCCACGCCACCCGAACCGCGGGGAGCAGGGCACCGCCGGTGCGCTGGGTGCCGGCCGCGGCGGCCTCCTGGGCCAGCTGGATGGTGCGGAGGATCTTCCACCGCTCCTGCAGGCTCAACTCGTCGGCCATCGCCCCGGCCGATGCGCCACCGAGCACGGCGGTGAGCTGCTGTTGGACCACGGTGTCGACGGCGGCCCGCTCCGAAGCGTCGAGCTCGACGTCGAAATCGACCACGGCGTCGAGCTCGAAGCCACCGGGCCTGACCACCAGATCAGACGACAGGTCGATGTCGGCCCCGAAACTGGGTGGGAGACAGAACTTGAGCTGCAGCATCCACCACAGGCCGAGCAGGAACAGCAGGATGGGCAGGAAGATCTGCAGCAGGAACATGGCCACGAACGTGATGAGGGGGATGGCGAAGAAGCACACCTCGTCACCGTCCTCCTGCCGGGCGCCGTCGGGTAGGGCCGCCCCGCCGTCGCCCACGAAGGAGAATCGGCTGCCCGCCGGTTGGGTCATCCGGGCGCTGGCCAGCCGGCCCGGGCCGACCAGGGCCAGTTGGGCCCGCAACTGGGCCAGGTCGGGGCCCGGCAGGTCGACCCGCCGGTTGGCGACACCCAGCGGATCGGTGTGGGCGGCGAGCCGGAACACCTCGGTGGGTTCGCTCCACACCGGGATGGCCCGGTCGGCCCGGTCGGGGCACGCCGGGTTGCGGCGATGGACGACGCAACGGATCCGGTAGTCGTCGGTCGGGGTGAAGCGTGGGGTGCCGTCGGGAGCGGTCTCGTCCGACCCGGTGGGGACCAGGCCGAAGTAGATGGTGCCGTGCCGGGCGTCGTGATCGCCCCCGGACGCCGGCGGTACCAGCGGGAACATCGGGTAGCTGACCTCGGGTCCCGACGCGTCCCCGGCGGGGCGCCAGTCGGGGGGTTCGCCGTCGGCACCGGGAGCCCAGCACTGGTCGACCGTCGGACCGGTGACCGAGGCGGCGGTGGCGGCCAGGTGGGCCTCGGCCAGGGCCACCGCATCGCCGGCCCGGGCCACCGAGGCGAGGACGGGCATGATCGGATCGCTGTCGGCCACCCCGGTCAGCCGGCCCGCCATGGTGGTGACCAGCTCCCGTTGGGTGGTCCGGGCCGTCAGGGCGGCGTCGAGGGCTGCGGCCAGCTGGGCCCGCTTCGACGGCTCGGGGTCCGGGATCGGGGACCGGTGCCGGCGGCGGACCACGAACTCGGCCCGGACCATGTCGTCCCGGGCGGCGCGGGGCAGGCCGGGACGGTCACAGTGAACCGAGCAGACGACCAGGTAGAAGCGCTGATGGGTGTGCCGGTACAGCTTCCGGATCGGGGTCACCACCGAGGCCTCACGGCGGAGCCGTTTCCGGCCGCGCGCGTCGACGGTGGGCACCGGCCGGGCCAGGATCCGGTCGGTCCGCACCCGGTCCTCCTCGTCGAGGAATCGGAGGGCGTCCTGGGGGTCGGCGAGGAACCGTTCGGCCAGGCGGGCGTCGGCGTACTTCTGCAGCACCGGTGCCGTGGCCCGGGCCCCCGGCCGCGGACTCGACGAGACCGGGGCGGGTCGTCGGGGCCACGACCACCAGGGGCCGATCACCATCCAGTCGTGGGCGGGCGGGGCGGTCACCAGACATTCCCGGCGCCGGGGGTGTACGAGGGTGAGACCACCGCCGAGGAGGCGATGAGGGTGGTGCAGTTGACCAGGCCGTCGAAGGTGGCGGTGGCGGCGTGCACGTTGAGGGCGGCCGCGGTGACCTCGACGGTGTTGGTGGCCTGGATCTCGACCGCCCCGGCGGCAGTGATGGTGAGCCGGCAGCCGTTGGCATGGGCCACCTCGACCGTGTCGGTCGCGGCGTTGAGGGTCAGGGTGTGACCGGCCGCGGTGGCCAGGGTGACCACGGCCCCCGGGTCGCCATCGTCGAACCGCAGGACGCTCCCCGAGCGGCTCTTCAACACCCTGATGTCGTTGGCTGCCGCCGCGGTGGCGGGAGGTGCCTCCCGACCGTTCCAGGCCGCGCCCACCATGTAGGGGCGGCGGGGGTCCCCGGCCTCGAACCCCACCACCACCTGGCTGCCCACCTCGGGCAGGGCCAGGAAACCCTGATCGTCGTCGGCGTACGGTGACAGCACCGTCGCCCAGGCCCGGACGTCTTCGTCGCCGGTGAGCCCGAGCGACGGCAGGCGAACCTCCACCCGGCCCAGATCGTCCGGGTCGACCAGGTCGACCACAACCGCGGGGTACAGCCCGAAGTGGCGGGCGCGGCACGGGTCCGGGCCGCTCATGGCGCCTCCGTGATGGTGGGACGCTCGGCCCGGAAGCCGGTGCGGTGGCCCCGTTCGGGATCGTAGGTGTGCCGCACCTCGGTCACCCGGTACCCGCCGCCGGCGAAGATGCCACCCACCCGCTCCAGGGTCAGGGCCGCTCCGACGGTCAGGGCCGGGGTCCCGCTCGTCTCGCCCTCGACGGTCACGAACCGGCGGCACCGGCCGAGCATCTCGGCCCGGGCCCAGGCCTCGGCCTCGTCACCGGAGAGCGGAACGTCCCTGACCCGATGACCCGGCCGGGGCCCGACCGCTCGCTCGAGCACGGCCGGTCCGGTCCGGCCGCCGGTGACCTCGGCGTCGATGGTGGTTGGGCCGGCCTCCCGCTCGATCACCGCCCGCTGGGCGGCGTCGTAGCCGCTCACCCGGATCGCGGTCCGCTGCTGGGCCAGGTCGGCCCGGGCCCGCACGGCGATCAGCTCGTTGCCGTACACCAGGGTGACGGCCGGCCCGGCGCTGCGGTCCCGGCCGGCGAACACGAGCCGGGTCCCGTCCAGCCACACGTCGGCGCCGACCCGTTCGGCCCGTTCCCGCAGGAAGGCCAGGTCGGTCTGGTTGATCTGCTGGACCCGGTCGTAGGTGGGTCCCGCCGCGTCGACGGCGGGGGTGAGGCGGTGGTCGGCGGCGATGAGCCGGGCGATGTCGGCGTCGCTGAGGTCGTGGTAGGTGCGGGACCGCCGGGTGGTGCGCAGGGCGTCCAGCCGGTCCTCGGCCCACACCGTCGTCAACGGGATCGTCCCCTCGGTCCGTTCGGCGGCCAGGGCCGAGATCGTTCCCACGAACACGATGTGCTGGTCGTCGTCGGGGCCGAGCGACACCGTCAGCTCCCGACCGAACCCGATCGTCGCGCCGTCCAGATGGAGCAGATCGCCGTCCTCCCCGCCGAACGGGTCGGCGGCGTCGAACGCGGCCTCGAGGCGGCGGAGGCCGCACACGTCCTCGGCCACGTCCAGCCAGACCACGTCCCGGGCCAGCTCCCGGGCCAGGTCACCGTCCACGGTGAACACGGGTGCGTTCAGGGTCACCGGCTCAGTCGTCACGGTCGGTGGCCTCCAGTCGGCAAGCCCGTTCCCGGGCCGCCCGCCAGGCGTCGTCGGTGGACCGCCGGCGTCGGGGTGCCGCCGACCCGGGTGCGTCCGGCGGCTCCGGGGCGGCCCCGGTGGCCACCACCTCGCTGGTCAGTTCGCCGATGTGCAGCGGCATCAGCACCACCCCCCTCGGGTCGGCCGCCCGCATCCGGGACAGCCCGATCCCGGCTCCGGCCGGTCGGCGGTGGGCCGGGGCGCATCCACCCACGGTGGCGTGGCCACCGACCGGGTGACCCGGGCCCCGGGGTGGGCG
>JBKDZN010000063.1:0-3840 GCA_047971245.1 Acidimicrobiales bacterium | reverse complement strand
CGCGACGGGTCCGTTCCGAGATCAAGCAGCGGCTCAAGATGGGCAGTATGACTCTGGTCGAGCTGCTCGATGATGCCGACCGCGATCCGACGGTGGCGAGGATGAAGGTGCTCGCCGCCATCGAGTCCCTGCCCGGAGTCGGAAAGGTCACGGCCCGCCGCACCATGGAGTCGATCGGTATCGCCGAGTCCCGGAGGTTGTCCGGGCTGGGTCCCCAGCAGCGCAAAGCGCTCCTGGAGGCGTTCTGACCGAACGACGTCCCCTGGTCATCGTGGTCTCCGGTCCCGGAGGCGTCGGCAAGGGCACGGTGGTCGACGCCCTCGTTGCCGAGCACCCCGAGCTCTGGTTGAGCCGATCGTGGACCACGAGGACACGGCGCCCCGGCGAGCGGGAGAACGCCTACGTTTTCGCCACCAGAGCCGACTTCGAACACCGGATCGGTGCTGACGGCTTCCTGGAATACACCGAGTTTCTCGACAACTATTACGGCACCCCGACCCCCGAGGCGCCCCCGGGCCGCGACATCGTGCTCGAGATCGACGTGAAGGGGGCACGCCAGGTACTGCGGCACCATCCCGACGCGGTACTGATCTTCCTGGAGGCACCATCGGCCGAGGAGCAGGAAGCCCGGCTGCGTCGCCGGGGTGATCCGCCGGCCAAGGTGGCAGAGCGGTTGGCCAAGGCGGCCGAGGAGGCCGACGCCGGTCGGGAGCTGGGTGCATCGATCATCGTCAATGTCGACATCGCCGACACCGTGGAGCAGATGTGGACCGTGATCGAGAAGTCCCGGGCCTCGCTCTGAGCCCCCGCCGCTACCCTGAATGGTTCGGAGGTGCCCTGCATGGCTGACAGTTACGACACGATGATGAGCCCGGGAGTAGAGGAACTGCTCGCCAGGGTGGGTTCCAAGTTCGCCCTGTGCACGGTGGCCGCCACTCGGGCCCGGGAGATCAACGCGTACTTTGGTCAGCTCGGCGAAGGCCTGGGGGCCATGGTGCCGCCCCAGGTCACCTCCGAGGCCCGCAAGCCCCTTTCCATGGCGTTCGAGGAGATCGCCGCGGAGAAGATCGTCCCGGTCCGCCCGGAGCGGGACGACACCGACGCGGCCTAGTTGTCCCGCGTGTCCAACGGCGATGCCGTCACCCTGGACGGCCGCACGGTCGTGCTCGGGGTCACCGGCGGTATCTCCGCCTACAAGGCGGTCGAGGTCTGCCGGCGCCTGATCGACCTCGGCGCCCATGTGATCCCGGTGCTGACCGAGGCCGCCCACCACATGGTCGGCCCCACCACCTTCACCGCGCTGGCGTCCGAACCGGTGAAGACCAGCCTGTGGCATGACCGTGACCACATCCCCCACACCCGTATGGGGCAGAACGCGGACGTCGTCGTGGTGTGCCCGGCCACGGCACGGATCCTTTCCGATCTGCGGACCGGGCGATCGGCCGACCTGCTGTCGGCCACCCTGCTGGCCACCCGGGCCCCGGTGATCGTGTGCCCGGCCATGCACACCGAGATGTGGGAACACCCGGCCACCCAGGAGACGATGACCGTCCTCGCCGAGCGGGGCACGATCATCGTCGGCCCCGAAACCGGTCGTCTGGCCGGTGGTGACGCCGGCGTCGGCCGGCTGGCCGATCCGGCCACCGTGGTCGAAGCCGTGGTCGCCCTCCTGAACCGACCGTCCGCGTCGGGCCCGTGGGCGGGGCGGCACGTGGTCGTCACCGCCGGGGGAACCCGCGAACCGATCGACCCGGTCCGCTACATCGGCAACCGGTCGAGCGGCAAGCAGGGCCACGCCGTCGCCGTGGCCGCGGCCCGGGCCGGGGCGACCGTCACCCTGATCACCACCGTCGACCTGCCCGCCGAGGCCGGGGTCGAGCAGGTGATGGTGGAGACGGCGGCCGAGATGCACGACGCGGTCACCGCCGCGGCCCGGCGGGCCGACGTGGTGGTCATGGCCGCGGCCGTGGCCGACTTCCGGCCCGTGTCGGTCGCCGACGCGAAACTCAAGAAGCGGGACGGGATCCCCCAGGTCGTCCTGGAACCCACCGTCGACATCCTGGCCGCCCTCGGCACGCATAAGCCGGCCGGTCAGGTCCTGGTCGGCTTCGCGGCCGAGACCAACGATCTCCGGGCCAACGCGTCGGCCAAGCTCGCCGCCAAGGGAGCAGATCTGATCGTTGCCAACGACGTCTCGGCCCCCGGCGTAGGCTTCGCTCACGACACGAACGCGGTGACCATCATCACGGCCGACGGGGAGACGATCGAGGTCCCGCTCACCGACAAGTCCAACGTGGCCGAAGCGGTGCTCCGAGCCGCCGCCGACCGGCTACCCGATCCGGAAAGCACACACCCGTGACCAGCTACACCTTCACATCCGAGTCCGTGACCGAAGGTCACCCCGACAAGATGGCCGACCAGGTCTCAGACGCCATCCTCGACGCCCTCCTGGAACAGGACCCCGCGAGCCGGGTGGCGTGCGACACCATGGTCACCACCGGTTTGGCCTTCGTCGCCGGCGAGATCAGCACCAACGCGTACGTCGACATCCCGTCGGTGGTGCGTCAGACCCTCACCCGCATCGGCTACGACAACGAGTCCTACGGGTTCGACGGCAACACCTGCGGCGTGATGGTGGCCATCGACGAACAGTCGCCGGACATCGCTCAGGGCGTCGACAAGGCCGAGGAGATCCGGTACACCGGCGCCACCGGCGACGCCTACGACGAACAGGGCGCCGGCGACCAGGGGATGATGTTCGGTTACGCCTGCGACGAGACCGACGAGGCCATGCCCCTACCGATCTTCACCGCCCACCGGCTGGCCGAACGGCTGGCCGAGGTGCGGCGAGCCGGCACCGTCCCGTACCTCCGCCCCGACGGGAAGACCCAGGTCACCTTCGAGTACGTCGACGGGATCCCGGTGCGGCTCACCACGGTGCTGATCTCCACCCAGCACGACGACGGGATCGATCGGGACTCGATGATCCGGCCCGACCTGATCGAACAGGTCATCCGCCCCGTGGTCCCCGAGCGGTTCGCCGACGACGACTACGAGGTGCTGGTCAACCCGACCGGCCGGTTCGTGATCGGCGGCCCGGTGGGTGATGCCGGGCTGACCGGCCGGAAGATCATCGTCGACACCTACGGTGGCTCGGCCCGCCACGGGGGCGGGGCGTTCTCCGGCAAGGACCCGTCCAAGGTCGACCGCTCGGCCGCCTACGCCACCCGCTGGGTGGCCAAGAACGTGGTCGCCTCGGGCGCGGCCCGCCGCTGCGAGGTCCAGGCCGCCTACGCCATCGGCGTGGCCCGGCCGGTGTCGATCATGGTGGAGACCTTCGGCACCGAAACCGTCGACCCGGCCGCCATCGCCAAGGCCGTGCCCGAGGTGTTCGACCTCCGGCCCGCCGCCATCGTCGACGCGCTCGACCTGCGCCGCCCGATCTTCAGCCCGACCGCGGCCTACGGGCACTTCGGCCGGCCCGCCGGTGAGTCGTTCACGTGGGAGCGGACCGACCGGGCCGACGACCTCCGGGCCGCGCTCGGACTCTGATCGAACCGGTGAACGGGGCGGCCCCGTCCGGCGAGCGGCCCGGGCGTGGGCACCGACCGTACTGAACCGGCCGAGCCGGGCGCCCAGGGCCGGCTGTTCGCCCTCGAGCCGGGGGACCCGCCGTCCCGGGCCGCCGACCCTCCGGCGGAGACCCTCCCGGAGGGGGCCACCGTGGCCCGGATCGTCCCCGACGTGTCCGGGCTCGACAAGCAGTTCGACTACCTGGTGCCCGCCGAACTGGTGGATGCGTGCCGACCGGGTTCGATCGTACGGATCGACCTCAACGGT
>JBKDZN010000062.1:0-14044 GCA_047971245.1 Acidimicrobiales bacterium | reverse complement strand
TACAGCCATGTGATGCACCTCACGTCCCAGGTGTCGGGCCGGGCCCGGCCCGACGTGTCGGTGATCGAGGTGTTGCGGGCCACCATGCCGGCGGGCACCGTCTCGGGGGCGCCGAAGGTGCGGGCCAGGGAGATCATCGACGAGTTGGAGCCGGTCAAGCGGGGACCGTACGCCGGGGTGGTCGGATATCTCGACTTCTCCGGCAACCTCGACACCGCCATCGCCATCCGCACCATGTTGTGCCGTCCCGACGGGACCGCCTCGGTGCAGGCTGGGGCCGGGGTGGTGGCCGACAGTGTGCCCGAGCTGGAGGACAAGGAGTGCTGGAACAAGGCCACCGCCCTGCTCGCTGCGGTGGAACCGGCCCGCCGCATGAGCCGGGCCCGGACCACCTGATCCGCCATCGTCGGGCCCGACCACGGTCGGGGCCGGCCGCCGGCGACATACTGGGGCCATGACCACCCCCACTCCGCCTGCCGCCGCGCTCGATCTCGCCGCCACCGAGGCGGCCATGACCACCGGCGCCGTGGCCGTCCCCGTGTGGCGCGACGTCGTCACCATCGTGGGTGCCGACACCGTCGAGTACCTCCAGGGCCAGCTCAGCCAGGACGTGGCCGGTCTCCGGCCCGGCGATTCGACGGTCACGTTCGTGCTCCACCCCCAGGGGAAGGTGGCCGGGTGGGGCCGTCTCACCGCCGTGGACGGCGGCTTCGCCTACGACGTCGAACCGGGGCACGGCGGGGCGGTGGCCGAGCGGCTGGAGCGGTTCAAGCTCCGGGTCGACGTCACGGTCACCGTCGCCACCCGCCCGATGCTGGCCGTGCGGGGCCCGGACGCCGCGGCCGGGGCCGACGCCATCGGGGTCACCGTGCCCGCCGGTGCCGTGGTGGTCCCCCCGGTGCGCACCTCGGCCCCGGCCGGGTTCGATGTCCTCGCCCTCGACGATACGGCCGAGTCCCTGGCCGTCTGGGCGGTGCCGGTGGCCGGTCCGGTCCGGATCGGTGACCCCGACGGCCTGGTCCTGGATCGGATCCGGTCCGGCCTCCCGGCCATGGGCGCCGAGCTCGACGACGACACGATCCCCGCCGCCGCCGGGGTGGTGGACGAATCGGTGGATTTCACCAAGGGCTGCTATGTCGGCCAGGAGCTGGTGGCCCGGATCGACTCGAGGGGCGCGGCCACCCCCACCCGGCTGCGGATCATCAGCGCGGCCAGGGGCGCCGCCCCGCTCCGGCCCGGTGACGCCATCGTCGCGGATGGCGTCGAGGTGGGCACGGTGACGACGGCGGCGACCTCACCGGTCACCGGCCCGCTGGCCCTGGCCTATGTGCGCCGCTCGGTCGAGCCGCCGGCTGCCGCCAGCGTCGGCGACACCCCGGTCACCGTGAGCCCGGCGCCGGTGGCGAGGGGCTAGACCGTTGCGTCCAGGTTGTCGAGGGCGGCCTCGGCCGCAGCCAGGTCGGCTCGGGCCGCCTCGGCCAGTTGGCGGGTCTCGGCGACCAGATGTTCCGGGGCGTTGTTGACGTAACCGGGATTGGCCAGCTTGGCGTCGAAACCGGAGATCCGCTTCCGGAGACCGGCAACGGTGCTGTCCAGGCGGGCCCGCTCCGCCGCCAGGTCGACCGTGTCGGTGAGGCCCGAGATGGCCAACTCCGAGCCCTCGAACGCGAATCCGCTGGCGTCCGCGGGCCGGGCGTCGTCGACGGCCACGGTGCCCACACCGGCCAGGGTCTCGACGGTGCCGTCGGTGGCCTGGATCAGCTCGGCCACCGCCGGGGTGACGTGGAGGGTGACCTGCTGGCGCGGTTTCACGTTCCGGCTCGATCGGAGGGTGCGGATGGTCCCGGCCAGGGCGTCGGCCCGGTCGAACAGGGGCACCACCGTCCCCGCGGTCTCCGGGTCGACGGTGACCACCGGCCACGGGGCCACTGCGGCCAGGGGCGACGGGGCCAGGCCGATCCCGTCGACCGCGCCGGTGCGGGCGGCGGCCACATGGGGCCACAGCGCCTCGGTGACGAACGGGGCCACCGGGTGCATCAGGCGGAGCACGGCGTCGAGCACGGCGCCCAGCACGATGCGCTGATCGGTGTCGTCGTCGACCGTCGGCTTGATCGCCTCCAGGTACCGGTCGCACACGTCGTTCCAGACGAAGCTGTAGAGGGCGTCGGCCACGGTGTTGAACTGGTAGCGGTCGATGGCGGTATCGATGGCGGCGACCGTTTCGGCCAGGCGGACCAGGATCCACCGGTCCACGAACCGGAGATCGTCGAAGGCCACGGTCCGTCCCGGGTCGTCGCCGGACCGGTCGGCCCCGTCGAGGCGGCGGATGGCGAACCGGGCCGCGTTCCACACCTTGTTGGCGAAGTTGCGACCCAGATCGAACTTGGGTGAGCTGTTGAGGGCTAGGGGCCGCGCCGCCGTCGGCTGGGCGGAGCCGGAGGCGACTCCGTAGGACGTGACCATGGCCAGGCTCGGGTCGCTGGGGCAGGTCTGGACCGGCGCGGCCACCAGGTGCCCGGACGGGCTGGTGACGAACTCGGGGGTGAAGCTCTCCCCCGGATGGTGGGGGCAGATGACGTCCACCGGCATCCGCACGTCCTGGGTCTCGGTGGTCATCTGGACCAGGGCGAAGCGGAGGGCGTCGGCCCCATGGGTGGTGATGATGTCGCGGGGGTCGATCCCGTTGCCGAGACTCTTCGACATCTTCTGGCCGTGACCGTCCTGGATCATGGCGTGGATGAACACGTCGTCGAACGGCAGGGTGCCGTCGCGGAAGTAGCGGCTGAACATGACCATGCGGGACACCCACAGGGTGATGATCTCCCGGGCGGTGGTCAGCACCGAGGTGGGGACGAACGCGTCCAGCAGGCCGACGGTGTCGGGGAAGTCCTCGGGGTAGGGCCAGCCCATGGTGGACAGTGGCCACAGGCCGGAGGAGAACCAGGTGTCGAGCACGTCGGGGTCCTGGGCGAACCCGGCGGCTTCCAGGGCGGCCACCAGCTCGGCCTCGGGCACCTGGGTGGTGCGCCGCAGGGTCGAGTCGGGGGGGACGCAGACCGCGTACTCGGTCTCGGTGTCGGTGATGGGGCGCACCGTGGCCGCGGCCCCCATCTCGACCCAGCGAGGATCGAGGTCGGGAGCGGCGCCGGCGTCGTGGGTGACCGTCCGGAGCCACACCGGGATCCGGTGGCCCCACCACAACTGGCGCGAGATGCACCAGTCGCGGATGCCGTCGTGCCATTGGCGGTAGGTGCGGGCGTACCGGGTGGGCAGGATCCGGAGCTCCCCGTCACCGGTGGTGCCGCCTCGGGGTTTGACGTCGTCGGGCAGGGGGGGCACCTCGTCGGGCCGCTGGGCCCGCATGGCCGACCCCCGGAACCGGTCGTCGGTGACGGCCATGAACCACTGGTCGCTCAACCACGGCTCGATGGGGGCGTGACTCCGGTAGGAGTGGCCGACCGCGTGGGTGTAGTCGGCCACCTTCTCGAGAAGATCGTGGTCCCGGAACCAGTCGACGACCCCCACCCGGGCGTCGTCCCGGTCGAGCCCGATGAATGCCCGGGCCTCATCGGACACGTCGTCCCAGCCGGACTGGTCGGTGACCGCCCCGTCGGGCCCGAGGATGTTGATGACCGGGAGGTCGTGGCGGATCCCGATGTCCCAGTCGTTGGGGTCGTGGGCCGGGGTGACCTTGAGGAAACCGGTGGCGAACCGGGCCTTGGCGTCACCATCCGGGTCGGGCATGACGACATAGTCGTCGGCCACGATCGGGATGACCCGGCCCACGATCGGCAGGGTGACGGTCCGGCCGACGAGCCCGTCGGCCCGGGGGTCGCGGGGGTTGACGGCCACCGCGGTGTCGCCGAGCATCGTCTCGGGCCGGGTGGTGGCCACCACGACGTGCCCGGAGCCGTCGCTGAGCGGGTAGCGGAGATACCACATGTGGCCGGCGACGTCGTAGGACTCGACCTCGTCGTCCGACAGGGCGGTTCGGCTCACCGGATCCCAGTTGACCAGGCGTTTGCCCCGATAGATGAGGCCGTCGGCGAACAGCTGGTGGAAGGCGTGACGGACCGCGGTGACGCACACCGGGTCCATGGTGAATCGGGTTCGCTCGGTGTCGACCGAGGCCCCCATCCGGTCGAGCTGTTCGAGGATGATGGCCTCGTACTCGTCCTTCCATTCCTGGGTGCGGTCCACGAACGCCTCACGGCCGATCTCGAGACGGCTGGAGCCCTCGGCCAGGAGACGTTTCTCCACCACGGTCTGGGTGGCGATGCCGGCGTGGTCGGTCCCCGGCATCCACAGGGTGGCGTCGCCACGCATCCGGTGGTAGCGGATGAGGACATCCTGCAGGGTGTTGTTAAGGGCGTGCCCCAGGTGGAGGGCCGCGGTCACGTTGGGGGGAGGGATGACGATCGAGTACCGGGGACGGAGGTCGTCGGCCGCCGGCGGCACGGCATGGAAGGCGTCGGCGTCGGCCCAGCGGGAACGGATCTCCGGTTCGGCTTCGGCGGGAACGTAGGCCTTGGCCAGCTCGGGCAGGGGTGCATCACTCACGACTCCAGGCTAGACAGCCGCCACCCCGGGCCGGACCGGATTCCGGTGGGTGCCCGGGCGGGCACGGGCGGGGTCGGTGACCGATGGGGTACGGTCACCGGTCATGACCGAGAAGATCGCCATCATCGCCAAGCTCACCGCCGCCGAGGGGAAGGCCGACGAGCTCCGTTCGGCCCTCGAATCGCTGATCGCGGCCGCCCACAGCGAGTCGGGCCTGGAGGTGTACTTCGCCGGCACCAACGCCAAGGACGCCACCGACCTGTACTTCTTCGAGGTCTACGCGGATGCCGACGCGTTCGCCGCCCACGGCAAGGGCGAGGACATGAAGGACGCCATGCGGGGCCTCGGCGGGATGCTGGCCGGGCCGCCGGAGATCACCAAGCTCGATCCGGTGGTGGCCAAGGGCGTCGACCTCTAGCCCCGATCCTGCGAGCCGCACAGACCATGGCCACCTACCTCGACGCCATCGTCGACGCCCACCGGGCCGCCGCCGCCGACGATCACCGCTCCCTCGACCACCTGATCACCGAGGCCTCCGGCCGGCCCCCGGCCCGGCCGTTTGGCTTCGGGCTGCGGGCCGCCGAGGGTCTGGCCGTGATCGCCGAGATCAAGCGACGGTCGCCGTCGAAGGGGTCGCTGGCCGGCCGCGTCGACCCGGCCCGGCGGGCCGGCGACTACGAGCTGGGTGGGGCGACCGCCCTGTCGGTCCTCACCGACGAGGCGTTCTTCGGGGGCTCCGCCGACGATCTCACCTCCGCCCGGGCCGCGGTGACCGTGCCCGTCCTGCGCAAGGATTTCACCGTGTCGGCGGCGGATGTGTGCGATGCCCGCATCATGGGCGCCGACGCGGTCCTGCTGATCGCCGCGGTCCTGGACGACGCCGAACTGGCCGATTTCCACGCCCTGGCCGCCCAGCTCGGTCTTGACGCCCTGGTGGAGACCCATGACGAGACCGAGGTGGAGCGGGCCCTGGCCGTCGGGGCAACCGTGAGCGGGGTGACCCAGCGGGATCTGACCACCTTCCGGGTCGACCACCAGCGGGCGGTGCGGGTGGCCAAGGCGATCCCGTCCGGGGTGGTTCGGGTGGCCGAGTCCGGGGTCCGGTCGGTGGATGACGCCACCGATCTCGCCGCCGCCGGCTACGACGCCGTACTGGTCGGTGAGACCCTCATGACCGCGGACGATCCCGCAGCCACCGTGGCCGGGTTCCGGGCGGTGGCCCGGGTGTGAACCGGCCACCGGCTCGCTGACGGTCCGGGCCTACCGCCTCGACCGGGGCGGAAACTCGCGGCTCGCAACCGGCGGCCGGCGGTACGGTGCCAGGTGATGTTCGTCAAGATCTGCGGGATCACCACCGTCGACGACGCCCTGCTGGCCGCCGGCATGGGTGCCGATGCCATCGGGATGATCTTCGCGGCGTCGCCCCGCCAGGTCACCCCGGCGCAGGCCGGAGCCATCCTGGAGCAGGTACCCGATGAGGTCCTGACCGTCGGGGTGTTCCGCGATCACCCGATCGACGAGGTGATCGCCACCGCCACCGGCCTCGGTCTGCGGGCGGTCCAGCTCCACGGGGCCGAGACCCCCGACGACGTGGCGCGGGTGGCGGCCCGGATCCCGCGGGTGATCAAGGTCTTCCCGGCCGGCGCTCCCGAACTGGCCGACGCCGGGCGCTACCGGGCCCGCTTGATGATCGACTCGCCGTCGCCCGGCAGCGGGATGGTGTTCGACTGGGCCGTGCTCGACGGCACCCCCCTCCGTCGACGGTTCATCCTGGCCGGCGGACTCGACCCCGACAATGTGGTGGAGGCCATCCACACCGTCCGACCCTGGGGGGTCGATCTGGCCTCGGGGGTGGAGGCGGCCCCCGGGCGGAAGGACGGGGACAAGCTGCGGCGGTTCATGGCCGCCGTCCGCGCCCAGCCCGATCCCGACCCACCCGACCACTGGGACACACCCGACAACTGGGAGGAGAACCCCACATGACCGTGGGCAACCCCGCGGACCGGCGCCCGGCCGCGGTCGACAACGGTGGCCCGATGATGGGCCCGCCCGACGCCACCGGCCGGTTCGGTCGCTTCGGCGGTCGCTATGTGCCGGAGACCCTGATCCCGGCGTGTGCCGAGCTGGAGGACGCGTTCCGCGACGCCTGGGCCGACCCGTCGTTCCGGGCCGAGCTCTACCGTTTGTTCACCGAGTACGCGGGACGGCCGTCGCCGCTGACCGAGTGCGCCAACCTGTCGGCCGAGCTCGGTTGCCGGGTCCTGCTCAAGCGGGAGGACCTCAACCACACCGGCAGCCACAAGATCAACAATGTGCTCGGCCAGGCCCTGCTGGCCAAACGGATGGGGAAGGAACGGCTCGTGGCCGAGACCGGGGCCGGCCAGCACGGGGTGGCCACCGCCACCGCGGCCGCCCTGTTCGGCTTCGAATGCGTGGTCTACATGGGCGAGGTCGACGTGGCCCGCCAGGCCCTCAATGTGTTCCGCATGGAGCTGCTGGGGGCCGAGGTACGGCCGGCGTTGTCCGGGAGCCGCACCCTGAAGGACGCGGTGAACGAGGCGATGCGGCACTGGGTGGCCACGGTGGAGAACTCCCACTACTGCCTCGGCTCGGTCATGGGCCCCCACCCGTACCCGTGGATGGTGCGGGAGTTCCACGCCGTCATCGGTCACGAGGCCGCCCGCCAGTGCCGGGAGCAGACCGGGGGCGACCCCGATGTGGTGGTGGCCTGCGTGGGTGGTGGGTCCAACGCGGCCGGCATCTTCGCCGGGTTCGCCGACACCGGCGCCGAACTGGTCGGGGTGGAACCCGCCGGTGGGGCCGCCGTCGGGCACGGAACGCCCGGGGTGGTGCACGGTTCGCTGTCGTACCTCACCCAGGACGAGTTCGGGCAGGTGGAGGAGGCCCAGTCGGTGTCGGCCGGGCTCGACTATCCCGGTATCGGCCCGGAACACTCGCATCTGGCCGACATCGGCCGGGCCCGCTACGAGAACGTGACCGACCGGGAGGTGCTCGACGCCTTCTCCCTCCTGGCCCGGACCGAGGGCATCATCCCCGCCCTGGAGCCGTCACACGGCCTGGCCTGGATGGTGCGGGCCCGCGACGAGCTGGCCGGCCGGACCGTCGTGCTCAACCTGTCGGGCCGGGGCGACAAGGACGTGGCCCAGGTGAAAGCCATCCACGACGGTGACCCCGAGGCGATGAAGACGGTGCGGCTGTGACCGGGGCGCTGGAAGTCCGCCTCCGGGCCCGCCGTGACGCGGGCCGTAAACTGCTCGTCCCCTACGTGACCGGCGGTTATCCGGCCGATTGGGGCCGGGTGATCGAGGCCGTCGTGGCCGCCGGCGCCGACGCGGTGGAGATCGGCATCCCGTTCTCCGACCCGGTCATGGACGGCCCGACGATCCAGGAGGCCTCGGTGCTGGCCCTCGAGGCGGGCGCCACCCCGCCGTCGGTGATCGATGCGGTGGCCGAGCTCGACGTCGAGGCCCCCCTGGCCGTCATGACGTACTACAACATCTGTTTCCGGATGGGCCACCGCCGGTTCGCGGCCGCCCTGCGCCAGGCCGGTATCGCGGCGGCGATCCTGCCCGACCTTCCCCTGGAGGAGGCCGGACCGTGGACCGAGGCGGCCGACGCTGAAGGGGTCGAGACGGTGCTGTTGGCCGCCCCGACCGCCCCGGACGACCGATTGCCCCGGATCGCCGCGCGGTCACGGGGCTTCGTGTACGGGGTCGGCCTCCTGGGCACCACCGGCGAACGGGACGCCCTGGCCGACTCCGCCATGGTGATGGCGCGGCGCCTCAAGGCGGTGACCGACAAGCCGGTGCTCATCGGTATCGGCGTGTCGACCCCCGACCAGGCCGCCGAGCTGGCCTCGGTGGCCGACGGGGTTGTGGTCGGATCGGCGCTGGTCCGGCGGCTTCTCGACGGTGGTGGGCCCGACGCGGCCGCGGCCTTCGTGGCCGAGCTCCGGGCCGGCCTCGACTCGGTGACGGCGGCGGCCCCATGACCGGATCGGGCCGATGACCGGCCCCGACCCGGCGGACGACCGACCGTTCCCCCCGGACGACCCGGACTGCGAGTTGTGCCGGGCCGACCGGTTCACCCACTGGTACGCCGCCACCGAGGATGGTTGGGTGGCCGACTGTGAGGTGTGCTCGGTGCCCATGATGGTGGCGTGGACCCACGGCCCGACCGTCCCCGACGAGGTTCGGGCCCGCCTCCTGGCCGAACTGGGCGCAGCCGCGGATGCTCGGTTCGGGGTGGGGGAGTGGAGCCTCGACACCACCATGCGCCAGGTGCCCGAGCACTTCCACGCCCACGCCCGCGACCGCCACTGGTGGGACCGCCGGTTCAGCCGGGCGATGTCGCGCTACACCGGCGTCGGGGGCGATCGGGAGGTCGCCCCCTGGGGTGATCGGGACTGACCGGGTCGGAGCGATCCGGCCGGTCGGGCCGCGGACCGCGGCCGGTCAGCCCTCCAACCAGTGGGCCCGGAGGCGGTCGATCGACGCCGCACCCACCTGGGCCGGCCCGGTGAGGTACGCCTCGGCGCCGCCGTGGCGCTCGTCGAGAGCGTCGAGCACGTCGCTCATCATGGCCCGTGGGGCGCCGAATGCTCCGGCCGCCGCCTCCGGGGCCATGCCCATGGCGATCATGTAGGCGAACCCGTGTGAGTCCTCGGCCCGGCCCGCGTACTGCTCCGACAGGGTGAAGTCGTCGAGGACGGTGTCCCGATCGACACCGAGCACCTCCAACAGGAGGGCGGCGATCAGGCCGGTGCGGTCCTTGCCGGCGGTGCAGTGGAACACCAGGGGGGCCGGCGACGCCGCGGCGATGGCGGTGATCACATGGCCGATGGCCGGCGCGGCGTGGTCGATCAGCCCGAGGTTCAGGTCCCGCATGAAGGCGATGCCGTGGTCGGCTTCGGTCATGGCGGCCATGTCGGGTAGGGGCGGGCCACTGTCGAACGCCCCGACCAGGGGCAGGTGCACCGACGGCAGGGGGTCGGGGTGGCGATCGCGTTCCAGGCCGGTGCGGAGGTCGAAGATGGTGGCCACGCCCAGCCCGTCCAACCGGGCCCGGTCCTCCGCGGTCATCCGGTCGAGGGATCCGGCCCGGTAGGCCCGTTGCCATCGGGTCGTGCCGCCGAGATCCGACGGGTAGCCCCCCAGGTCTCGGAAGTTGGGGGCGGCGGTGAACGCCACACACCGGGACGGCTGGCTGGTGTTGATCGGGGCCATGAGGATCATCCTGGCCCACGCCGGTGACGATCCCACGCCATACCGGTGAACTCGGGGTGTCTGAACTCGGGATGTCCAGCCCCGGTCGGCTCCCACCCCGCCCGCCAGGCGCGGGCAGGGGGGCCGGAGCCGACCGGGGCGCGGCCGCTGATCGCTCAGGGGTTGTCGACGATGGCCCGGTTCACGCCGGACACGATGGCCCGAAGAGAGGCGGTGGTGATGTCGGAGTGCATCCCGACCCCCCACAGCTCCCGACCGTCGACCATCAGTTCGATGTAGGCCACGGCCTTGGCGTCGGCGCCGCCGCCGATGGCGTGCTCGTTGTAGTCGAGGACTCGGATGTCGCGCTCGCCGGCCTCGCTGATCGCGTTGACGAACGCTTCGACGGCTCCGCCCCCTTCACCTTCGACCGCGACCTCTTCACCGTCCACCCGGATCCTGGCGCTCACGGTGGAGCGGTCACCGCCGGCCATGTTGTGGGCGGTCGAGAAGGAGATCAGCTCGTAGGGCTTGTTGACGGCCAGGTAGTGGTTCCGGAACTCGGTCCAGATCTCGTTGCCGGTGATCTCCTTGCCGGTGGTGTCGGTGATGTGCTGGATGACCCGCGTGAACTCGATCTGCAGCCGCCGGGGCAGATCGAGCTCCTGCTCGGTCTTCAGCAGGTAGGCGACCCCGCCCTTGCCGGACTGGGAGTTGACCCGGATCACGTCCTCGTAGGTGCGGCCCACGTCCTGGGGGTCGATCGGCAGGTCCGGGACCTCCCACAGGGTCTGGCCGGTGGCCTCCATGGCCTCGAACCCCTTCTTGATGGCGTCCTGGTGGGAGCCGGAGAAGGCGGTGTAGACCAGATCGCCGACATAGGGGTGGCGGGGATGGATGGGGAGCTGGTTGCAGTGCTCGGCCACCCGGCGCAGTTCGTTGATCTCGTTGATGTCGAGCTTCGGGTCGACACCCTGGCTGAACAGGTTCAGGGCCAGGGTGACCACGTCCACGTTGCCGGTCCGCTCACCGTTGCCGAACAGGGTGCCCTCCACCCGGTCGGCGCCGGCCATGACCCCGAACTCGGCCGCGGCCACTGCGGTGCCCCGATCATTGTGGGGATGCAACGACAGCACGACGGCGTCCCGGTCGCGGATGTTGCGATGGAACCACTCGATCAGGTCGCCGTACAGGTTGGCGGTGGACATCTCCACGGTGGCCGGCAGGTTCAGGATCACCGGGTCCTCGGGGGTGGGCTGGAACACGTCCATCACCGCCTCACAGATCTGCTTGGCGAACGGCAGTTCCGTCCCGGTGAAGCTCTCGGGCGAGTACTCGTAGCGGATCCTGGTGCCCGGCACCTTGACCTCGTTGGCCTTGCAGCGCTCGGCGCCCTTGACGGCGATGTCGATGATGCCGGCCTCGTCGAGGCCGAACACGACGCGGCGCTGGACGGTCGAGGTGGAGTTGTACAGGTGGACGATGGCCTGCTTGGCCCCCACCAGCGACTCGTAGGTGCGGTCGATGAGCTCGTCGCGGGACTGGGTCAGGACCTGGATGGTGACATGGTCGGGAATGAGGCCGTCGGTGATGATCTGGCGTACGAAGTCGAAGTCGGTGTCGGAGGCCGCGGGGAAGCCGACCTCGATCTCGGTGAAGCCCATGTCGATCAGGGTCTGGAACATGATCAGCTTGCGTTCCGGGTCCATGGGCTCGATCAGGGCCTGGTTGCCGTCGCGGAGATCGACGCTGCACCACAGGGGGGCCTCGGTGGTGACCATGTCGGGCCAGGTCCGATCGGGCAGGCCGATCGGGGCGAAGGACTGGTACTTCTCGATGGGCATGCGTTTGATCTGGGGGGCACTCACGGTTGGGTCCTCATTCTCGGTTGCTTCGTACGGGGGCTACTGGTTCTCGGGTTGCCCGGCCGTCGCCGGGTGGCGGTGGCGGCCGGTTCGGCCCCACGATCCCGGGGATCGGGGGCGGTGGTGACCGGACACGGTCGGTACCGGTCGGAATGGACCCGAGCGTGACCGCCGGGCAACGGACGGGCCATGGGAGTCACGGTGGTGTTCGCCGTGGGGGCCTCGCGGTGTTGCGCTGGCCCCGGGCCGGTCGTACCGCCGCCCGGGGGGAGGTGGGCTGCTGCTCGGTTCGCTGGTGGAAACGCCAGATACCCGTCTCGCCTGATCAGGCGGCCGGGTACAGAAGTCGGAGAGCGAATCCAGTGAACACCACTGGCCAGCCTAGGGGGATCCGTCGGTCTGCACCACCCGATCCAGGAAGTCGCTCAGCGACTGGTGGATCCGGGGGTCGATGTCGTGCCGCCGGGTGTGGAGGCTCACCTTGATCCGGCGGTACAGGATGAGCTCCTGGTCGCACGGGGGGCAGCAGGCCAAATGGGCGGTCACCTGGTGGGCCATGGCCTCGTCGGCCTCCCCGTCGAGATACGCCTGGAGGACCCCGAGCACTTCGGCGCAGCGGAGATCGACCGCGGGTGGGTCCGATGGGTCGTCGGGGCCGGTCGCCGCCGGTGGGGGCGAGTGGGGGGTTTCGTCCCGGTGCGGGCCCGTGGACCGGAGGAGGGTGGCGGCCTCGGCCGGGTCGGGCGGCCCGGCCAGGGGGACCGCGGCCGGCTTCGACCGGGCGAGCCAGGAGCGCAGTCGGCCCATCACGCCCGGCGCTCCCGCCTGCTCGTGGTGACGGTCTCGTGATGGTCCCGGATCCGCTTGCGGGCCCGGTGCAGCCGGCTCATGACCGTACCGATCGGGATGTCGAGCGCGGTGGCCGCCTCGGCGTAGCTGAGGCCGTCGAGGTCGACCAGTTCCACCACCGCCCGGAAGTTCTCGGGGAGCTGCTGGAAGCTCTCCTCCACCTCGGCGTCGAAGGTGTCGTCCATGACCAGGGACTCGGGGTCGTCGTGGTTGGCGAACTGGGCGGAGCGTTCGAAGGCGGCGTCGGGATCGTCGAGCAGGTCGGGTCGCTTCTTGCGGACCCGGTTGATGTTGGCGTTGCGCATGATGGTCAGCAACCAGGCGCGGGGGTAGCGGCCGTCGAACCGGTCGATGGCCCGGTAGGCGCGCAGCAGGGTGTCCTGGACCAGATCCTGGGCGTCGGCCTCGGAACGGGTCAGGGACCACGCCGTCCGGTAGAGCAGGTCGAGCTCCGGACGCACATACTGCTCGAACGACAGATCGGCATCGGTCGGGCTCGTCATGAGGGCCACCACACGGGACGCAACCGACCGGTCCGGGAAGACATTCCGACATCCTGACACGGACCGACCGAAAGCGCGCCGAAACTGTCGGCGGCCGGCTGGTAGGGTCCGGCCCGATGACTGACGCGGAATCGGACAGCCCCGTCACCCTGTACCAGGCCGTCGGGGGCCGGACGTACTTCACGGCGGTGGTGGACGAGTTCTACCGTCGGGTGGCCGATGATCCCCTCTTGCGGCCCATGTACCCCGACGATCTGGTCGAGTCGCGTCGGACCCTGACGCTGTTCCTGATCCAGTACTGGGGCGGCCCCACCGACTACAGCGACGAACGGGGTCACCCGCGGTTGCGGATGCGGCACGTCCCCTTCGTGATCGGGGCGGCGGAGCGTACGGCCTGGCTAGGTCATATGCGGGATGCGGTGGGGTCGGTGGCCCTGCCGGCCGGCCTGCCCCCCGAGGCGGTCGAGGAGATCGGGGTGATGCTCGACCGGTACTTCGAACACGCCAGCGAGGCCATGATCAACCACCCGTCCTAGGGGCCGATCACGGCCGTGATCCGGGGGTCGTCGCCGGGCGTGACGGCGCTCGACGGTCGGGCGTTCGGGAGGGCCCGGACCGGCGTCGGTGAGACCGATGTCATTTGGCCCGGGGGGCGAGATCCCGCTCCGGAGGCGGGCTGATTCGCCTTCGCGAAGGTTGAAATCCTTGACATTGTGATTCACTGAGGCTCCACTTTGACCGGCTTGCCGAGGTGGTGAGCCGGCTGATCATGAAGCTGATCACGTGCTGATCATGAGGAGTTCGCAGATGAACAAGACGGAACTGATCGATCAGATCGCCGACCGGACCGGAGTGTCGAAGAAGGACGTCGGCTCGGTCATCGACGGTTTGTTCGTTGAGGTGTCGAAGGTGGTCGCCAAGGGTGACGAGAAGGTCACGATCCCGGGATTCGTGTCGTTCGAACAGGTCGATCGGAAGGCTCGCAAGGGGTTCAACCCGCAGACCGGCGAACCGATCACCATCCCGGCGGCCACCGCGGTGA
>JBKDZN010000061.1:0-22595 GCA_047971245.1 Acidimicrobiales bacterium | reverse complement strand
GACGTCGACCGGGAAGATCCCGGCCGGGGCCACCCCGGAGGCCGTGGCGGTGATGGCCGCGGCCGCCGAGCGGTTCGAGGCCGAAACCGGACGGGCGGTGGGGATCAAGGTGTCGGGAGGGGTTCGGAGCTACGCCGATGCCGCCCTGTACGGCGCCGTCGTGGCCGGTCCGACCCACGACCGGTTCCCGGGGCCGGACCGGTTCCGGATCGGGGCGTCAGGCCTGCTCGATGCCCTCGTCACCGCCCACCGGGGCGGGCCAGCGGGCCGCCCGTCCGGGGCCTGAGGTCGCCATGGGCCCGCGGGGACCAGCCGGGGGGAGGAGACGGCATCGCGACGGCAAGCGTCCACCGGGCTCCACCAACGCCCTCTGGTCAACCTTCCTCCGCCGCACCAGCCAGGCCACGGGGCTGAGCACCGACGAGCTGTTCGAGCGCCTCAACGGTGCCCGGTCGACCAGCGCCCGGATCAACCGCCTGCATCCCGACGGCGGGGAGGCGATCCGGGCGTCGATCATCGGCCGCTTCCCCGCACTCGAACCGATGACGGCCGACCCCGATGCCCTCCTGGCCACCGACGACGCCCCGGCTCACGAGCTGATCCCGTGGGCCGACCGGGGCGAGGTCTACCTCCAGAACGCGTCGAGCCTGCTTCCGGTCCTCGCCCTCGACGTCCATCCCGGCCTCCGGGTCCTCGACGTCGCGGCCGCCCCCGGCGGCAAGGCGTTCAACATCGCGGCGAAACTCGCCGCCCGAGACAACCCGGCGGCCGGCGAGTTGTGGCTGAATGACGCTATCAAGCCCCGGGCCGACAAGTTGGCGGCGCTGGCCGCGCTCTATCACGTTCATCCCACCCGCGTCACGATGCACAAGGCCCAGTACATCGACAAGTTCCTGGGTGAAGAGCGGTTCGACCGGATCCTGGTCGATGCCCAGTGCAGTGGGGAGGGTCGGTTCGATCTCCGCAAGAAGTCGGCGCTGCGGTACTGGTCGATGGATCGCATCGCCGACTACACCCACCAGCAGACCAAGATGATCGATGCCGCGGCCAAGCTGTTGGCCCCGGGCGGGATCCTCGTCTATTCGACCTGCACCATCGCCCCCGAGGAGAACGAGGCCGCGGTGAACCGCGCCCTTCGCCGCCGCCCCGAGCTGGACGTCGTCCCCCTGAGCTGGCCCGACGTTCCGCTCCAACCGGGGCTGACCCGATGGGAGGGGGTCCGCTTCGATCCTCGATTGTCGGGCACGGCCCGGACCGTGCCCGATCATCGGTTCGAGGCGTTCTACGTGGCCGCGTTGCGGCGCATCTGATCACCGATCATTCGAATCTGTTCCAAATAGCACCCGGTTTCATCCTGCACCGCCCGGCGCTCGCGCACGCAGCCTATTGCCCGGCCTTGCCCCCGGGGGTAGGCTCGCCTACACCGCGACGACATTCCGCGGGTGGCCAGAGGATCTGGGGGATTCCTGGCGGGGCGGCGCCCGGAACGCGGCGCTCATATCCGATCCGATGACGGATCGAATCTCCGATAAGCCTTGCCACCGGGGGGTGCCATATGGCTGATACCTACTATCTCGTTGTCGCCAATCAGACCTTGGGAGGGTCACATCTGGTGTCGACGATCGCCGACCGGTCCCGGGAAGGGGCCCGAATCCATGTCACCGTGCCGGCGACGCCGGTGGACGACTACGACGCTCCGTTGCTGGCCCAACACCGGCTCGACCAGCAGTTGGAGCAGCTGAAGGCCGCCGGGGTCACCGCGACGGGCAATGTCGGACCGCGGGATCCTCTGGAGGCGATCCGAGAACAGCTGGACGGTGAACGCCATTTCAGCGGGCTGATCGTGTCGACGCTGCCCCGCGGTCTCTCCAAATGGCTCCACCTCGACCTGCCCAACCGGGCGGCGAGGGAGTTCGGTCTCACCGTGGAGTGGGTGGAGGCAGCCGATGACGACGACGAACCGGAGACGGTTCACATCACCCTGCCCCCCAAGGCGAAGGGGGTGACCCCGAACGTCGGGGAGCAGAACCCACCGATGCGAACCTGATCAATGGGGCGCGGTCGGGAACCGGGCGGCGACGACCAATCCATGGGGATGGTTGTCGGCCAGGCTCAAATCTCCCCCGCTCGCCCCCACCAGGCTCGACACGATGGCCAGGCCGAGTCCGGTGCCGGATCGGCTGGTGTCACCCCGCCAGAACCGTTCGACCGCCCGGGCCTTGGCCGCATCGTCCAGGCCCGGGCCGGAGTCGGCCACCGTCAGGCCGGTGTGGCGCGGTCCCGCCTCGATCCTCACCTCGATCCGACCCACGGCCGCCCCGCCCCGCCCCCGATCGCCCCCGCGGGCGGTAACGGTGGCGGCAACGGCGTTGTCGAGGGTGTTGTCGAGCACCTGTTCGATGGCGCCGGGCACGGCCATGACCAGGGCCGATGCCGGGGCGTCGAGGGTGATGTCGACCCCGGCATCCGTTCCCACCGCCGACCACACCTCCACCCGTTCCCGGGCCAGGGTGGCGGCATCGACCGGCTCGGCCGGGGCCGGCCGCTCCGCCCGGGCCAGGCGGAGGAGGTCGTCCACCAGGGCGTTCAGCCGCCCGATCTCGTCAATGGCTGCGGCCACCTCCGCCCGCTCCTCGGAACGGTCGAGCCCGGCTTCGAGATTCTCCAATCGCAACCGAAGGGCGGTGAGCGGGGTGCGGAGCTGGTGCGAGGCGTCGCCGGTGAAGGCCCGCTGGGCGGCGAGCAGCTCGGCCAGACGGCCGGCCATCGTGTTCATCGCACCCCCCAGGTCGGCTACCTCGGGCGGCACGTCCCGGCCGATCTCGACCGGGGTCAGATCACCGTCGGCGAACCGGGCCACCGACTCCTGGAGCAGGCGGAGCGGTCGGGTCACCGACAGAGCGACCGCCCAGCCGACGGCCAGGGCCGCGGCGAGGACCACGGCCCCGATGCCCACCAGGGCCAGCCAGAACCGCTGGATCCGTTCGTTGAGCTCGTGGACGTCGGTGGTGGTCCGCAGCGCCCCGTGGACTCGGCCGCCGGAGGCGACCGGCACCGCCACGTACAACAGCTCGGTGTCGAGGGTGTCGGAGTGGCGGATCCCGCTGGTGCGCCGGCCGTCCAGGGCCCCGATCACCTCGGGCCGGGTGGAGAAGTCGCGGCCCACCTCGGCCCCGGTGTCGATCAGCGAGATCCCGGCCTCGTCGACCAGGATCACCCGGGCGCCGCTCCGGGCCGCGTAGTCACGGGCGACCCCGGTGGTGGCCGGCGTGCCGACGTCGAGCAGGTCCTCGTAGAAGGTGGCCAGCACCACCGCGTCGCGTTCCGCGTTGGCCAGGTACCGCTCCTCCTCGCGCTGGCCGTAGAACAATCCGAGGGGGATCTCGAGCATGACCAGCACCAGGACCGTGACCAGCAGGTAGCCGACGACCAGGCGGCGGGTCACGAAGCGGCGTCGTCGGTCGGGAGGCGGTAGCCGACACCCCGGATGGTCTCGATCCGCTCGGCCCCGATCTTCTTGCGCAGGGAGGCCACATGGACGTCCAGGGTTTTGGTCGACCCCCAGAAGTGCTCGTCCCAGACCTGCTCGATCAGGTGCTCCCGGGAGAACACCGCGCCAGGGTCGGAGGCCAGGGCGGCCAGGAGGTCGAACTCCTTGGGGGTGAGGCTCACCGGTTCCCCGTCGACCGACACCTGCCGGGTGCGGGTGTCGACCACGAGACCCCAGCGGTCGAGGATCTCCCGACCCGATCCCACCGGGGCGCCGGCGGTGCGGCGGAGCACGGCCCGGATGCGGGCCACCAGCTCCCGGAACCCGAACGGCTTGACCACATAGTCGTCGGCCCCCAGTTCGAGGAGCAGGACCCGGTCGATCTCGTCGCCGCTGGCCGTCACCACGATGATGGGCACTGCGGACCTGGCCCGGAGCTGCTGGCACACCACCCGGCCGTCGATGTCGGGCAGGCCAAGGTCGAGCAGGACCAGATCGGCCGGTTCCGCCTCGAGCGCGGCCTGCCCGGTGGTGACCAGGGTGACGCCGAAGCCCTCACGGGCGAGCCCGACCCGGAGGGGCTCACTGATGGAGGCGTCGTCCTCGACGACCAGGAGGCGCATGGGTGCATGCTCGCACGGGGCCGACGTCCCCCGGTCACCTTTGCCGAAACTTTACCTGTCCCTGTCCGGGCCCTCACCGACCCGTTCGTACGGTTCGGGGTAGGCCAGCACCCGTCGAATCCGATCCCTGACCCAGGAGCCCCACGTGATTCGAAGAACCGCAATCGTCACCGCCCTGTCGATCGCCAGCGTCGTCGTCGCCGGCGGTGCGGCCGTCGGGGCCAACATCGGCATCCTCAACGCGGCCAACGACGACCCCATCGGGGGCCTGTCGGCCTCGGCCGACTCTGTGGTACCGGTCGGCCTCGACGCCATCGCCCCCATCGACGCCACCAGCGGTTCGGACGGGACCGGCGCCTACGCCACCCTCGTCTACGCCGTCGACCAGGCCGGAACGGCCGAGGTCGGCAGCGACGGCACCACCCTGACCCTCGGAGCAGTCACCCCAGCGGTCGGGTGGACCGCCCAGGTCACCGTCCAGCAACCGGCCCGCCTCGTGGTGGCGTTCGGCGACGGGACCCGCCATCTCGAGTTCATCGCCGAGCTCGACGCCAACGGGCGGGTGGTCGCCCGGGTCGACGAGCCGGTGACGGTGACCGAGACCGCGGCACCAGCGCCGGCGCCGCCGGCCACCTCGGCGCCCACGGTCCGGGCCGACGATGACGATTACGAGGAAGAAGACGGCGACGATCACGAGGACGCCGACGATCGCGACCAGGACGATCACGACGAGGACCGGGACCACGAGGACGGCGAACACGAGGGGCGGGATGACGATGACTGACCGGACCCGACCCCGCCGCCGGGCCCACCCGGCCCGGAAGACCCGGATCGCCGTGACCGGGTTGAGTACCTCGGCCGCCCTCACCATCGTGGCCGTGCTCACCGCCACCAGGCCACCGGCCGGGGCCACGACCCCGGCCAAGATCGCCGCCCCGTCGTCGACACCGTCGGTGGCGGCCGCTCCGGAGCCGAGCCCCCTCCCTTCGGCTCCGGAGCCCATCCCGCTGAGCGCCCAGCCCCGGGTCGAGGTCGTCCCCGCTCCGCCGGCCACCACCCGGCGCTCGTCCGGTTCGGCCGCAGCGCCCACCGACCAGCGCTCGACCACCCAGGCGGCAGCCCGGCCCGCGGCGGCCCGACCTGCCCCGGCCCGGACCAATGGCAGTCGCTGAGGCCGAGTTCCGGGTGATGGCCAGTGAGGCCCGGGTCCTGGTGGTCGGCGGACCGCCGGGCCTGGCCGACTCGGCCGTCGTCGAGCTCGAATCGCTGGAGGCCCACTGGAGCCGGTTCGTGACCGGCTCCGACGTGGACAACCTCAACCGCCGCCCGGGTCGGGCCGTGGTGGTCTCCGCCCCTACCATCACCCTGGTCTCGATCATGATCCAGGCCGCCGCCGTCACCACCGGGCGCTGCTCCGCCGCCGTCCTGCCCGCTCTGCTCGAGGCCGGCTACCCGACCACCACCCCCGCGGTCGAGGCCCAGGCCGCGGTGGTGGGCGCGCCGGGCGTCGGGGGTTCGGACACCACCGTCCGACCCCGACGGGGGTTGGACGGGATCGTCCTCGACCGGTGGGCTCGCACCATCACCCTGCCCCCCGGGCTGACCCTCGACCCGGGCGGCATCGGCAAGGGCCTGGCCGCCGACATGGTGGTCGGCTCCCTCCTGGCCGCGGGGGCCGACGGGGCCCTGGTGTCGATCGGTGGCGACCTGTCGGTGGCCGGCCGACCCCCGGGTCCCGACGGCTGGCTGGTTGTCATCGAGGATCCCCTGGATCCGCCGGCCGAGCTCGGCCGCATCCGGGTCGACGGTGGCGGCGTCGCCACCACCAGCACGGTGAGCCGCCGGTGGTCGGGGCCCGACGGTACCGCCCGGCATCACCTGATCGACCCCGAGACGGGGGCGCCGTCCACCACCGATCTGGCCGCCGTCACCGTCGTCGCCCCCACCGGCTGGTTGGCCGAGGCCCACGCCACCGGGGCCGCCCTGGGCGGCTCCGGGCACCTGGCCGCCTACGCGGCCCGTCATGGTCTCGACGCCGTCGGCGTCACCCGCGACGGCGGCCGCGTCGCCACCGACCGGCTGGCCGCCCTGGCCGACCCGAACGGGTCGGACCCGGCCGGGGACGGCCTGAGCGAACGGTGCTCGGCGTGACCTCCCCGTTGTGGTGGTTCGTCGCCCGGGCTTCTGGGATCGTCGCCTGGGCGTTGCTCACCGGCACCGTCCTGGCCGGGGTCCTGATCCCGGGACGCCTGTCGGCCCGTCAGCGTCCGGCCTGGTTCCTCGACCTCCACCGCTGGCTCGGTGGCCTCACCCTCGGGTTCGTGGCCCTTCATCTGGTGGCCCTCCTCGCCGACAGCTACGTCACGTTCACCGTCTGGTCCCTGGTCGTCCCCCTCGCCTCCCCGTGGAAGCCGGTGCCGGTCGCCCTGGGGGTGGTCGCCCTCTGGGCCCTGGCCGCCGTGGAGTCCACCTCGCTGGCCATGAGACGGCTGCCGCGACGGTGGTGGCGCCGGATCCACCTGTGCAGCTATGCCGCCTTCTTCCTCACCAGTCTGCACGGCACCTTCGCCGGAGCCGATGCCGCCAACCCGGCGTATCAGCTCCTGTCACTGGTGTCCCTGGCTGCCGTGGTGTTCGCCACGGTGTTCCGGGTCATGACCCGGCGACCGGCCCGACCAGCCCCGGCCCCCTGAACCACCCGGTCCCCCAAACCCCAACCCCCAAGTAGGAGACACCCATCATGGAGATCAACACCCTGTTCGGGCTGCCCGCGCACCCGCTGATCGTGCACGCCGCGGTGGTGTTCGTGCCTCTGGCCGCGATCATGACGTTGGTGGCGCTGGCCCCGAAGCTGCGGCCGATGTTCGCTCCCCTGGCCCTGGTGTTCGCCGTCATCGCACTCGGTTCTGTCGGCCTGGCCCAGGGCTCCGGCGAGCAGCTGGAACGTCGAGTCGACGAGACCGAGCTGGTGGAGGCCCACACCGAGATGGGCGAGAGCGTGCTGCCCTGGGCGGTCCTGGTCACGGTGACCGCCGCCGGACTCACCTTCGCCGGGCCGATCGGCAAGCGGGTGCCGAAGGTGACCCCCAAGGCCCTCGGGGCCGGTCTGGCCGTCCTGTCGGTGGTCGGCGCGGCCGGGGCCACGGTCAGCGTGGTCCGGGTCGGGCACAGCGGAGCCAAGGCGGCCTGGGACGACACCGCCATCGTCACCCCAGCGGTTGGCGACGCCGATCACGACGACGATTGACGGTCGCCTCCGCACCGGCGCCCACCCGGGCCCCGGTCTCCGGGTCCCGGGTCGTGACGGCCGGATGGCGTCGGAACACCCGGGGCCGGCGGCGAACCGCCACCGTCGTGCGGGCCACGAACACCCGGTAGGGGGCCGGGGGTACCGCCGAGTCCCGGCCCTCCGGGTGGAGGTAGCGGTCAGTGTTCCGCCAGGTGACCAGGCGATGGACGAGGAACACCAGGACGGCGGCGTGGAGGACCACCACGGCCCACACGAACCCCGGCTGACCGAACGCGGCCATCATGGCCGACCCGAACAGGGGCCCGGCGACGGCGCCGATCCCGTAGAGCATGACGATCTTCGAGCCGGCCCCGGCCACCTGCCGGCGGTCGATCCAGTCGTTGGTGGCGGCCAGGGCGATCGAGTACAGGGGGAAGCTGCAGCCGCCCACCACCACCAGGACCCCGGCCGCGGGCCATGGATCGGGCCCGGTGGCCAGCAGGCCGAGCCCGGCCAGCAGGGCGCCCGCGCTCACCACCGCCCCCACGATCCGGCGGTCGACCCGGTCGGAGAAGAAGCCGATCGGCCACTGCAGCACGAGTACCCCGACCGACGGTGCCGCCACCAGGATCCCCACCTCGGCGGTACCGAGGCCGCCCCGGGCGGCCCAGATCGCGGTCAGGGCGAGGATCACCGAGTTGGCGGTACCGGCCAGGAGCGCCAGGCCCACCCCGGTGGGAGCCTGGCGGGACAGGCCGGCCAGGGACACCGTCATCCCCCGGGCGACGGGCGGGGCGGTGGCCGCCTCGGACAGGGCCACGGGGATGACGGCCAGCGCCATGAGCATGGCCACCACCGCGAACCCGGTCAGGTCGTCGGTGCCGACCGGCCCCACCAGGGCCTGCCCGAACCCGAAGGCGCCGAAGCCGATGATCGAGTAGACGGCCAGCAGCCGACCCCGGTCACCGGTGGAGGCGAGCTGGTTGAGCCATGAGTCGGCGGTGACGTAGATCCCGGCCAGGGACAGGCCGGCCGCGGCCCGCAGCACGATCCACACCACCGGCTGCTGCCACACCCCCACCAGGAGCATGGTCGCGGCCTGGAGGGCTGCGAGGGCCGCGTAGACCCGCACGTGGCCCACCCGGCCCAGCAGTTCGACGGTCAGCATCGAGCCGCCCAGGAAGCCGACGTAGTACACGGCCAGCATCAGGGCGATCGTGGTCGAGCCGAAATCGAGGTGGGTGGCCCGGACGGCGACGATCGATGCGAACAACCCGGCGCTGACGAACACCGCGGTGAGCCCGACGAACAAGGCCCAGGTGGCTGCGGTCACCGAGCTGGGAAGGGGCCGACTGATGAGCTCGGCCGGGGTCGGGCCGGCGCCGCCGGTCCCCCGTGTGGCCCCGCTCATCGGTCGGCGCGGCCCGGGGGGCCTTGCGCGAGGGACGACGCGCGCCCGATGCTGCAACCCATGGTTGCTTCACCCAGCGGACGACAACCCGAGGCCCCCGATCCCGGCGCGGAGGGGATCGAGGCCGATCGCACCAACGAGGTGGCCGGGATGGTCGACCGGGTCAGAGCCCTCGGCCCCCTGATCGCGGAGCGGGCTGGCGAGGCCGAGGCCATCCGGCAACCGGTCGACGAGGTGGTGGAGGCCCTGGGCGGCACCGGCGTGTTCCGGTCCCTGGTGCCTCGGCGGTTCGGGGGGTGGGAAGTCGACAACGACACATTCATCGACATCGGCATGATCGTCGGCGAAGCTGACACCTCGACCGGATGGATCACGACGTTCTACACCGAGCACAACTGGATGTTCTCCCAGTTCCCCCCGGAGAGTCAGGAGGAGATCTTCGGCACCCAGCCCTACATCCTGGCCCCGGCCAGCATCAGCCCGACCGGCCGGGCCGTCGTCGACGGGGACGGCTACCGGCTCTCCGGTCGCTGGTCGTGGGCGACGGGGATCATGCACGCCGACTGGGTCATGCTGAACGGCATCGTCGGCGGTGATCGTCCCGAACCCCGCCTGTTCATCGCTCCCGTCGACGCCATCACCGTCGAGGACGTGTGGGACGCGGCGGGCATGGCCGGCACCGGCAGCAACGACATGGTGGCGGAGGATCTGTTCATCCCGGCCCACCGCAGCCAGAACCTGGCCGACATGGCCATTGGCCGCAGCTCGGGCGCAGCGTGGCACGACTCCCCCCTCTACCGGCAACCTATGATGCCGTTCCTGGCCATGACCGCGGCCATCCCCGCCCTCGGCGCCGCCCGTCGTGCCGTGGAGCTGTTCCGTGAGCGGCTGGGATCCCGGTCGATCTACGGGACGTTCGCTCCCCAGGCCGAGCGGGCGTCGGCCCAGATGCGCCTGGCCCACGCGTCGGTCCGGGCCGAGGAGGCCGAGGTCCTGCTGCGCGATGTGGGCCGGCAGCTGGCCGCCTGGGGTCGATCCCCGGAACCCTGCCCGGTCGACCAGCGGGCCCGGCTCCGGCTGCGTATCGCCCATGTGGTGGAGCAGTGCCGTGACGTGATCCGCACGATCATGGAGGCCAGTGGGGCCGGTGCCCATCTGCGCACCAATCCGATGCAGCGGATCCACCGCGACATCCACACCCTGTCGTGCCACACCGTGTTCGATCTCGACATCGGCTCGGAGAACTACGGCCGCGTCATCCTCGGTCTGGACCCGGTCGCGGCCACCTGAACGGGGCCGACGTCACCCCTCCGGACCTGCGGTTCCGGGGTCTTCGGCCCGGTATTTGCCCCAATGAGAGGCGGTTCTGGGCCAATGTCCCCTAGGTTAGTGACGTATGGAGGCTCCCTCATGGTCAAGGATGGGACGCACAGCCGGCGGCGCCGGTCTCAGCCCCTCCAACCAGATCCTCGGCCCACCCGACCCGACCTGCCGGCTGGGGTTCGTCGACGGTCGGATCACGGCCCGGATCGACGGTCCCGCCGATCGGCCCGTGGTCCGGCTCCCGGTGACCCGGGCCGCGGTCGACGATCTCCTCGCCGAGCACGACCGCATCCTCGGGGCCGGCGACGAGCCCGGCTGTCCACCCCGGTTGTGGGATTCCGCCACCGAGGAACTCCTGGCCGTGGTGCACCAGTGGGTGTCGGAGCCCCTCATCGATGTGCTGGCCGGACTGGGGCGGGTCGCGTTCCGCTTCCACGATCCCGTCCTGGCCCGACTGCCCGTCGAAACCGCCCACCACGACACCGGCCCGGCCCTGTTCGAGCTGGTGGCCACCTACCGGCAGGTCCCGCCGGGACCGGGGTGCCACCATCACCGTGAGGCGCCGTCCCGGCGCCGGTTCACCCTGTCCCAGAGCATCGCCGATCCCGGTGAGCTGCCGGGGCTGGCCCTGGAGCGGTTCCTCGTGGCGGCCGCCCACCGGGGACCGGGGAGGACCCGGACGGGCGGCAGCGATCGGATCGAACGGCTGATCCACATCGCCGGGCACGAACCGCGTCCCGAGCACGGTCTCCCGTTCCACCCGGGCGAGGCCGGGCATCTGGTGCTCAGCGGCTGCGCCTCCTACCTGGAGGAGCTCCCCCCCGGGGTGGCGTCGGCCACCTGCAGCCTGTGGGCGGTGGACGATGAGCACTGCGTGAGCCTGATGACCGCGTTCCACGCGGCGATCGCCCGGGGGATCGGTCCGGCCGAGGCCCTGCGGCGGGCCCAGCTGCTCCACCTCCACCTGCCCGGTCTGGCCTGGTCGGCGTTCGTTCACGTCGGGGCACCGGCATGACTGCCATCACCGGGCCGGCCCCGGAGACGTTGCCCGAGCACATCGCCCTCGACGCGGTGCCGGTGGACGGGATGGTCGGGCTGGAGGCCGTGCGCCCCGGTGATCTCATGTTCTGTGCCCGGCCCAGCCCCCTGCAGGAGTTGTGCACCCGGGCGGGCGAGCCGTGGCGGCATGTCGGGCTGGTGGCCAACGACAGGGGCCGTCGGGTGCTGGCCGAGGTGGGCGGGTCGACGTTCTGGACCCGTCCCCTGGCCTCGGTGCTCGACGCCAACGAGGCGGTGGCGATCGGACGCCTGGATCCCGCCCTGGTCCCGGCGGCCCGGCGGGCGGCCGCCTGGTGCCGGGACCAGGCCGGCCAACACCAGTTGTACGCCTGGGACGACGTCGTCCTGTCCGGCTTCATCGCGGTGACCCGACTCTACGCCCGGGCCGAGGACGGGCCCGCCGTGGAGCGGGCGGTGCACGCCGCGGTGTCGACCCTGGCCGAGCGGGTCCCCCCGGCGGGCACGACCAGTGTGACCTGCTCGTCGTTCGTCGCCATGGCCTTGCGGCAGGCGGGCTGCCCGTTCGAGCCCGAGCTGACGACGCCCCGGGCCGCCACCACCCGGCCGACCTGGTTCGGGCTCGTGGTCGGCGGGCCCCGGCCGCGACGGGCCGGTCACGGGACCCGAATGACCGGGGAGCAGTTCCGGCTCCTGACCCGGGCCCTGGTCCGTGGGGTGGCGGCGGGGTGGCTGCCGGGCTCCGTCGCCCCGAGCTCCGAGGCGTTGGGATCCACCGATCAGATCCGCTGGGTCACCCCCGGCGACCTGTGGCGCTGGCCGTCGCTGGTCGAGCGCTTCGATGTGAGCCGCTAGTTTCATGACGATGACCGTGGGGCCACGAGTTCGGACACTGGGTGTGGTCTCGGTCGACGCCGACGGCCGACCGGCCGAGCTCCAGGCCGGCCAACGCCAGCTGCTCGCCCTGCTGGTGGCGGCCGGGCCCCACGGCGCGACGGCTGATTGGCTGGCCAACGAGTTCTGGCCCGACCTGGGCCCCACCCGGTGGCGGAGCTCGGTACGGGTGGCCGTGTCCCGGCTCCGACACCGGTCCGGCCTCACCATCCGGTCGGTCAACGGCCGCTACCGGCTCGACCTCGACCGGTCCGCGGTCGATCTGTGGCGTCTGGAGGACGTGGCCGACGGCGCACCCGTCGACGACGCCGAGCTGGCCGGCCTGCTTGGTTCCCCCGAGGTGTTCCCCGGGCTGGAGCTGTCGCCGGCCCTGCGCCGGGCGGAAGCCATGGCCCTCGGCCGGCAGCGCTCCGTGATCGGTCGCCTGGCCGACGACGGGGCTCCCCATCAACGGACGGTGCTGCTGGCCCTGCTCGGTCAGCTGGCCCACGCCCCCCTCGACGACCACCTGGCCGCAGCGGTGGCGGCGGTGTGTCTCGCCGCCGGGGCGGTCGGGGACGCCCGGCGGGTGGTCGACACCTGCCGGGCCGATCGGGCCGCCGAGCTGCCCCATCCCACCTCCGCCCCGTTGGACGCCGCCGACCGGGCCGTCGCCGCCGCCGGGCCCGGGTGTCACCTCCGTCTCAACGACGACGTCGTCGACACCGCACCGGCCCTACGCCTGCCCACCGACCTCGCCCGCCGCCGGACTCCGCATTTCGTGGGCCGCAAGGCGGCGCTCGACCGGATCGACCGTCTGGCGACCGACCCGGCGGGGCGGGCGATCGTCATCCGGGGCCCGTCCGGCTCGGGGAAGTCGGCCCTCCTGGCCGAGGCGGCGGACCGCATCACCGCCGCCGGCGCGTATCCGGTCGCCCTGCTCGGCACGGCCGGTGGGCGGATGGGGTTCGCCTCGATCGTGGCCGGGACGCGTGGTTTCGACGCGGAGATCGAGCTGGCCAACCAGCTCCGGCTCGATCCCGCGGCCCGGCTCGGCCATCTCGGCCTACGGTTCCGGGCCCACCTCCGGGAGCTGGCGGCCGGGCGCCCCGTGGCCGTGTTCGTCGATGACGCCCACCTGCTCGACACCGGGAGCTGCGACCTGCTCGAGCTGGTGTGCAACCATGAGGTCGAGCCCCGCACCACGGTGATCTTCGCCGCCCCCAGCGACGCCGACAGCGCCCTGGCGTGGAGCGACCTGGAGGGGCGGCTGGCCCGGTGGTCGGCCCGCCCCATCGAACTCGGGCCCCTGGCCGCCGAGGACCTGGTCGATCTGGTCGGCGTCCACCGGCCGGAACTGTCGCTCACCGCCCGCCACCAGCTCGGGCATTGGCTGCACACCGCCAGCAATGGTCTACCGATGGTGGCGCTGGCCCTGCTCCGACTCCCGGCGGAGCAGGCGGCGGGAATCGACCCGGCCGACCAGGCGCTCGACGTGGACGAGGTTCAGGGTGTCTTCCAACGATTGATCCTGGCCGTGTCGCCGAGGGCCCAGATCGTCGGCGGGGCCGGGGCACTGCTCGGCCAACGGTTCCGGGTTTCGGAGCTGGCCAGGCTCATCGGCGACGACGAGGCAGACCTGTTCGATCCACTCGACGAGCTGGTGGGGTTCGGCCACCTGGCCGAGACGGGCCGACTCGACGAGTTCGAGTTCACCCACCGCATGATCCAGGCCGCGTTCCTGCGCACCATGACCACCCTCCGTCGAACCCGCCTGCACCAGCGGGCCGTGGGGTTGACCGGTGACCCCCACGCCCTGGCCGATCACCACTACGGGGCCGGGGAGCTGATCCCGGCGCCGGACCGGCTGGCCGCCGTCCTGCGCTCGGCCCGGCTCCACCTGGACTCCGGTTCGTACTGGGAGAGTGTGTGGCAGTTCCGCCGGGCCATCGGCCTGGCCGCCGAGGCCGGCGGAGGCGCCGAGCCGGCCGGGGGAACGACCGGGTCGACCGCCATGCTGATCGATTTCAGCCGGGCCCTCGCCCGGTCCGGAGCCCGGCTGGCCGCGGCCACCACCCGCCGCCAGGCCTTCACCGAGACCGCCCGGTCGGCGGATTGGGCCGGCGCCCTGGACGTGGTGCTCAGCGGGCTGCCCGAGACCGAACGACCCGACGGCGAACAGGACCGGCTGGACCAGCTGCTCGCCATCCCGACCGACCGGCTCGACCGGCCGGATCGGTTGCGTCATGCCCTGGCCACGGCGCGCCTGTCGGTCCAGCTCGGCCACCAGCACGATGCCGCCCACTGGGTCCAGCGGGCCGGTGACCTGGCGGTGACCGACGAGGACCGGGGTGCCGTCCTGCTCGCGGCACGGTTCGCCGGCTCGGTGCTAGACGAACCCGCCGACCGGTTGAAGATCCTCTCCGCCGCCGACGAGCTCGACCTGGACGATCGGCTCCGCTGCCGTCTGGCCGAGTTCCGCACCATCGACCTGCTCGAAGCGGCCCGGCTCACCGAGGCCCGGGTGGCCCTGGACGAGTTCGACCGTCTGGCCCAGCGGCGCGGCGATCCGCTGCGAATCTGGCATGCCCTGCTGTTCCGGTCGCTGATGGCGGAGCTCGACGGCCAGTGGGGCCGGGCCGACGAACTGGCCGACGAGGCCCGGACCGTGGGGCGGGGCTACGGGATCAACGAGGCCGAGATCGTACGCCTGGCCCAGGGGTACTTCCGGCTGCGCTCCCTGGGACGGCTGGCCGACCTGGCCGAGGCGATCGAACTGATTCCCGAGGCCGACGCCGACCTCCAGCTGTTCCAGTCGGCCCGGGCCACCGTCCACCTGGCCGCCGGGGACCGCGAGCGGGCCGTCGAGGAGGCCACCGTGCTGGCGACCGAGGCGGTCACCCGGCCATCGCCGATGGTCGTCCAGAGCACGGCCATCGCCCTGCCCGCGTTGGCCCACGTGCCCGACACGGGGTTGAAACGGAAGGTGCTCCGCACCCTCCGGCGTTTCCGGGCCGGCGGCCTGATCGTGGGGGCCGGCATCGGGATGCTGCCGAGCATGGAACTCGAGCTCTGCGGGCTGGCCGCATCGAACGACCCGGTCCGGGATCGGCGGCGGGCCCTGGAACGCGCCGTCCGCCAGGCCGACGAGGCCGGCCTGCGGTCGTTCGCGGTGACCGCCCGGGTGGAACTGGCCTCGCTGGCCGGTGACCGGCGGCTCCTGGCCGAGGCGGCCCACCTGGCCGCCGGCACCTCGCTCAGTACGGTGGTGCCGGCGTCGATCCCGCCCCGCTGATCGCCCCGCCCCCGACCGGGCCGGGGCGGGCCGAGGTTGCGTTCCGGAAACCCCCGGCCGGTGAGGCTGGATTCGGCCGTCCGACCGGACGGGTCCCGAACCGGAGCCGTTGCCCTGTGACCGAGCTGGTACTGATCGACATCACCGGCGGTTTCGCCGACCTCCTCGACCGGCGGCTCCGCCACCGTCACGACTACTCGATGCGCCTGATCGCTCCGGACCAGGCCGTTCATGAGGCCCGCCGGGTCCATTCCCGGCCTCCTGATCTGGTGGTCGTCGACCCCGAAGCCGTGACCGGCACCGTGTCCGGTCTGGACGGGGCGGTCTGTTTCCGCCGCTGGTGCCCGGAATCGGCCCTGATGTTCCTGGTCCGCACGGATGTCTCCGGGTGTCCCTCACCCCCGCTCCGGGTCGCCTGGGAGACAATGCGGCCGTGGGGGGCCGTGGCCCGATCGTCGCCGACGACCTTCGTGTCGGTGGTCCACCGGATCCTCACCGGGCCGCGAGCCGGGGTGGATCCCCGGCTCGAGCCGTGGCTCGGCCCCGCGGATGCGACCCTCCCCGGGGAAGCGCCTCTGGAACGGCTCGTCGGCCACAACGGCCACGTCAGGGTGTGGCGGGCCCTGCTCGACGCCGACGAACCCCCCTCGTACCGCCAGTTGGCCGCCCGGGCCGGCCTGTCGGTCAACACCGTCCGCTCCTACCGGCGCGACTTCCTCGAACCGTTGGAGGCGGTGGGCCTGAGCCGTCCCAGCGTCGCCGACCTGTTCACCTTCGCCCAGGCGGTTCGGCCCCTGCTCGTGCCGGTGCTCGACCGGGGTCCGCATCGGCGCGAGGTTCGGCGTACCTGATCACGGGCGCCGTTGACGGTCGGGGTCGTCGTGCCCGGTGTCACACCAGGGGAAACGCCGAGGGCGCCGTCCACTACACTGACGGTACTCGAGCCTGAGCGTCGTTCGGGGATGGTGCTGACGAGCCGTCTCCGGGCATCTCGAGCCCTCACCGTGGTTGCCGGATCGGGTCGTCACCGACTCGTAATGCAACCTTCGGTGAGGCTTGGGCGTCTCAGCCGATGACGAAGGGATACGGACGGCGCCACTCGACCCTCACGAGGGTGACGGACCGACACCACCAGGGGCAGGCGGCAACGTGACAGACGAAGTGTCAGGACGAACTCGACCGCGATCGCGGGCGGCCTCATCGCCGGCGATCCGCCTCGCCGCCATCGTGGCCGGGCTCGGCCTCCTCGGGGCAGCCTGTGCCGACGACTCGGTGAATCAGGCCGCAGCGGCCCCGTCGTCCACCTCCATCCCCACCTCGGTGACCCCGGTGGACACCCAGCGGGTCGGCGCGGGGCCGGCCGACGACACCTCGAACTCGACCGGTGAGCCCGGGGGCGACACGAGCGCCGACACCGGCACCTCCGGCACCCCGTCGACCACCCCGTCATCAACCACGACGACCGCGGCCCCCACCACGACTACCACCGAACCCGAGCCGGCCGAGCTGGCCCCTATCGACCCCGACGCACCGGACCGGGGTGTGGTCAAGACCCTGCAGACCCGGCTCGGTGAGCTGGGGTTCGCCCCCGGACCCGCGGATGGTTCCTACGGCGGCCGCACGGTGGCTGCGGTGTCGGCCTTCCAGGGCCTGGTGGGTCTGCCGGTGACCGGCGAGGCCGACGCGGCCACCATCGCCGCCCTCGAGACCTACCAGTACGACGGCCCGGTTGCCCATCAGGGAGACTCCGGCCCGGCGGTGGCCGAGATCCAGCAGCGGCTGGCCGACTCCCCGTTCGATCCCGGACCGGTCGACGGCCAGTACGGCACGTCGACGATCCAGGCGGTGTGGGCGCTGGAGAAGCTGGCCGGTATCCCCGCCGACGGTGATTGGGGTCCCCTCGACGAGGAGTCGTGGCGCAAGCTGCAGGCGGGCACCATCGGTGGGCCGGAACGGTCGGCCGACGTGCGTTGGGTCGAGGTCGACATCTCCCAGCAGGTCATGAAGGTGTACGACCCGGGCAGCGCCACACCTGTGTTGATCAGCCATGTCTCCACCGGTAGTGGGGTGCCGTGGGAGAACGAGACCTATTCGGGCGAGTCGGAGACCCCGCTGGGCGACTTCACCATCACCCGCCGGATCAGCGGCTGGCGTGAATCGAGTCTGGACATCGGCCGGCTCTACAACCCCCTGTACTTCAACGGGGGGATCGCCTTCCACGGGGCCCTGTCGGTGCCGAACTATCCGGCCAGCCACGGCTGTGTCCGGGTTCCGATGTCGATCGCCGAATACCTGCCCGGGGTGCTCCCCAACGGCACACCGGTCTACGTGTTGGCCTGACCGTCCGGTCCGGCCGCCGCGGCCCGGAGCCGCTCGCCCTTGGCCGCGGCCATGGCCCGCAGTTCGGCCTGGTAGTCGGTCATGGCCGCCCGGAGACGGTCCGCCTCGGGATCGGCGCCGGCGGCCAGGATCCTCACGGCCAGCAGGCCGGCGTTGGCGGCGCCGCCCACCGACACGGTGGCGACCGGCACCCCGGCCGGCATCTGCACGATCGACAGCAGGGAGTCGAGCCCGCCGAGATGGGCCAGGGGGACCGGCACCCCGATGACCGGGAGCGGGGTGACGGAGGCCAGCATCCCCGGCAGGTGGGCGGCACCGCCGGCCCCGGCGATGATCACGGCCAGGCCCCGGTCGGCGGCGGCCCGACCGTACGCGATCATGTCCTCGGGCATCCGGTGGGCCGAGACGACGTCGACCTCGTGCGGCACCGTGAACCGCCGGAGGATGTCGGCCGCGGCCGACATCGTCGGCCAGTCCGAATCGGACCCCATCACCAGTCCCACCCGGGGGCCCGGGTCACGGTCGTCGGCTGCGCTCGTCATCGGTCCTGCTCCCTCGTATCGGCGGTCGGGCCAGTGGTTCGGCCGGTTCCCGGGTCGGTCATCGGTCCGGTTCGGGTTCGTCGTGGAGGCGGGCCACCGCGGCCCGGGCCCGGGCCCGCACCCGGTCGAGGTCGTCACCGGCCACGGTGACATGGCCCAGCTTCCGTCCCCGCCGGGGAGTCTTCCCGTAGGCGTGGATCTTGGCCCCGGGGTCGGCGGCCATGGCCACGGCCGACCGGTGGAACGGATCACGGTCGTCGTGGCGGCCGATGACGTTGACCATGACCGACCAGGGGGCCCGGGCACCCGGATCGCCGAGCGGCAGGTCGAGTACCGCCCGCAGGTGCTGTTCGAACTGGGACGTCACCGCTCCTTCGATGGTCCAGTGGCCGCTGTTGTGGGGTCGCATGGCCAGCTCGTTGACCAGGAACCGTCCGTCCGCCGTCTCGAAACCCTCGACGGCCACCACCCCGGTGACCCCGAGGGCGTCGGCGATCCCCACCGCCGCGGCCGAGGCGGCTCGGGCCAGGTCCGGGTCGAGGCCGGGGGCGGGGGCGATCACCTCGGCGCACATCCCGTCCACCTGGACCGTTTCCACCACCGGCCACGCCGCCGTCCGACCCGACGGGGTCCGCGCCACCAGGACGGCGAGTTCCCGCACGAACGGGACGGCCGCCTCCACCAGGAGCCCGCCGGGGAACCGGGTCAACCAGTCCCCGACCACGTCCCGCCCGGCCGGAGCGTCACCGGGGCCGGAGGGCGCGGTCCCGGTCCCCACCGGACGGTCGAGGAACAGTACCCCGCGGCCGTCGTAGCCACCGCGGGGGGTCTTCACCACCACCGGGCCGTCGAGCTCGGCCATGAACCGGTCGACACCGGCCAGATCGTTGGCCACCGTCCAGCGGGGTTGGCCCACCCGGGGGTCGTCCGGCAGGACCTCGTCCATCCGGGTCCGCATGATCACCTTGTCCTGGGCGTGCACCAGGGCGGCGGCCGGTGGCTGGGCCTCGACCCCCCCAGCGGCCACCGCGGCCAGGACCTCGGGCGGGACGTGTTCGTGATCGAAGGTGATGACCCGGGCCCCGTCGGCGACCGCGGCCACCGCGGCAGGGTCGGTGTGGTTCCCGATGACGACATCGGTGATGACCTGGGCCGCGCTCTCCTCGGGGGAGGTGGCCAACAGGCGGAGGGGGATCCCGAGCGCCACCGCCGCGGGTTGCAGCATCCGGGCCAGCTGACCGCCACCGATCACCGCGACCGGCGCCCGGGGCGGGGTCGCCGCCGGTGTGCGGCCCGGCCGCCGCGGGTTCGGTTCGGGGTCGGCGATGACGGATCGGGGCCGGTCGGCACCGGCGGAACGGGGCATAGGTCCTGGAGGGTAGTCGCCGGGATCCGTCACCTCAGCTTGCCCCGACCGGTGTCCAGGCATGATTCTCGGGACTCGGACGGTGACGACCCAGGGGACGGACTTCACGTGACTGAGAACATGAGCGGGGCCGAGCGGCCGGTGGTGGAGATCAGCGGTCGCTGCGACCCCGGCTACGGGGCGGTGAAGGACGCCTTCGCCGAGAACTTCCGCCACAACGGCGACGTCGGGGCCTCGTGCGCGGTGGTCCGTGACGGTGAGCTGGTGGTCGACCTGTGGGGCGGCACTCTCGACGAGGCCGGCACCGAGCCGTGGCGGGAGGACACCATCATCAACGTCTTCTCCTCCACCAAGACGATGAGCTGCCTGTCCCTCCTGGTCCTGGTGAGCCGAGGCCTGGTCGACGTGGACCGGCCGGTGGCCGACTACTGGCCCGAGTTCGCCCAGGGCGGCAAGGAGCAGGTCCTGGTCCGGCACCTGCTGTCCCACACCGCTGGGCTCCCGGCCTGGGACACCCGACTGGACGTGACCGACCTGTACGACTGGGACAAGGTGACGAGCCTGCTGGCCGAGCAGGCACCGTGGTGGGAACCGGGTACCAAGTCCGGCTACCACGGCATCAGTCAGGGCAACCTGGTCGGTGAGGTGGTGCGTCGGGTGGACGGACGATCGGTCGGTACCTTCTTCGCCGAGGAGATCGCCGGGCCGTTGGGGGCCGACTTCCACATCGGCACCCCGCCCGCCTGTGACGACCGGGTGGCCCTGGTGATCCCGGCCCCGCCCCTGGTGTGGGGGCGGGAGGCCGCCACCGCCGGCAGCCCGGCCAAACCGGCACCCACTCCCACCGCCCCGCCGCCCCCGGCCCCGCCCAAGGACTCGATTCCCTACCGGGCGGCAAATCCCCGGATGGTGGCCGAGGACTCGTGGACCATCCCCTGGCGGCGGGCCGAGATCCCGGCCGCCGGTGGGCACGGCAACGCCCGCAGCGTGGCCCTGGCCCAGAGTCCGGTGTCGGCCGGCGGGTCGGCCCGAGGGGTGGACCTGCTGACGGCCGAGACGGTGGAACGGATCTTCGACGTGCAGGCGGCCGGCCGGGACCTGGTGCTCGGCATCGGTGTCACCTTCGGGGTCGGGTACGGGCTCAACTCCCCGAAGGCCCCGATCAGTCCGAACCCCCGGGTCTGCTACTGGGGTGGCTGGGGCGGCTCCCTGGTCGTCAACGATCTCGACGATCGTTTCACCATGGCGTACGTGATGAACCGGATGGGCGAGGGCACGGTCGGTGACGACCGGGCCCACACCATCCTCCGCGGCGTGTACCGCTCCCTGGCCTGAACCCCCGGTCGGTCCGCCCGGACCCGGCCACGGAGCCCCGGGGTGGGTCCGGGGTTTCGGGCTGACATCCTGACGGGGTGCCCGACACCCACGATTTCGATTCCCTCTTCCGGCTCCTGACCGAACGGGCCGTGGAACGACCGGCCGGTTCCGGCACGGTGGCCGCCCTCGACGCCGGCCTCCACGCCACCGGCAAGAAGGTGCTGGAGGAGGCCGGTGAGGTGTGGCTGGCCGGGGAGTACGGGACCGACGAGGAGCTGGCCGAGGAGATGTCCCAGCTCCTCTACTGGGTCCAGGTCATGATGATCCAGCGCGGCCTGGTCCCGGCCGACGTCTACCAGCACCTGTAGCCGGCCTCGGGCCGGTCCGGCCGCCACCGGTGAACTACGCTTCGGGTTCACCGAGGTCGACACCACCCGGTCGGCCGCCAAGGAGGACGCCGTGAAAGCGCTCGTGTTCGACGCCTACCAGTCCGCCCCCGTCCTGCGCGAGGTGCCCCGCCCCTCACCCGGGCCGGGTGAGGTGTTGTTGAAGGTGGCCGGTGCGGGCGCCTGCCACTCCGACATCTCGGTCTACCGCGGTTTCACCCCCGAGACCGGCCCACCCCAGCTGGCCCCACCCTTCGTGCTGGGCCACGAGAGCTCCGGCTGGATCGAGGAACTGGGCGAGGGGGTCCACGGACTGACCCCCGGCAACGCCTTCCTGGGGTACGGACCGATCGGTTGTGGCCACTGCCGAGCCTGCTCCCGGGGGCAGGACACCTACTGTGTGAACGCGGCCACCATGCCATACCTGGCCGCCGGTCTCGGCCGCGACGGGGGCATGGCCGAGTACGTGACCGTCCCGGCCCGCAATCTGGTGCCCCTCGGCGACGCCGATCCGGTGGCCGCCGCGCCCCTGGCCGACGCCGGGCTCACCCCGTACCACGCCATCAAGCTGTCGATGTCCCGCCTTCAGGGTGGGGGCCGGACCGTCCTGGTCATCGGCCTGGGTGGTCTCGGCCAGGTGGCCGTCCAGATCCTGACCGCCATCACCGGCGCCAACGTGATCGCCACCGACACCCGGGAGGACGCCATGGCCCGGGCCGCGGACCGGGGGGCGGTGACCGTCGCCGGTGGTGACGGTCAGGCCGACGCCATCCGCGAACTGACCGGCGGCCGGGGCGTCGACGCCGTGTTCGACTTTGTCGGCGTCGACGCCACGATCGAGCTGGCCATGCGGGCCGTGGCCACCCAGGGCCGGGTCACCGTGGTCGGCATCGCCAACGGAACCCACGTCTGGCGCTTCTTCGAGGTGCCCTACGAGGTGGAGCTAACCAGCACCTACTGGGGCACCATCGAGGACCTCTACGAGGTCGTCGACCTGTACCGCTCGGGTCAGGTGAGCCCGGACGTCGAGTACTTCACCCTCGATCAGGCCCCCGACGCCTATGAGGCCCTGGAGGCCGGCAAGCTCCCCGGCCGGGCCGTCGTGGCCCCCCACGGCCACTAGGACCCGGAAACTGCGGTGTCAGCACCGCCCCCCTCCAGTAGAGTCAGGCCTTCAAGCTGCCGTAGCTCAGTAGGCTAGAGCACCAGATTGTGGATCTGGGGGTCATGGGTTCAAGTCCCATCGGCAGTACCAGGTGTGCCGCCCACCCCGCCACCGACGCCCGAGGCGGGGGTCGGGCCGCACGGTCGGAGCAGGCAGGCGAGAGCGGGACGTGAGCAAGAAGCACAGTCGACCACGAGCACGGCTGCCCCGCGGGTTCG
>JBKDZN010000060.1:0-4493 GCA_047971245.1 Acidimicrobiales bacterium | reverse complement strand
CCTGTGCGACGGCGCCGTCCACCCAATCCACGCTCCGCATCACCCCCTTTGCCCCCGGCGGTCGGGCCGCCCCGACCACTCGGGGACCCTGAGCGGTCGGGAGCACGCAGGGTAGCACCGGCGGTCGGGTCCGCTGACGACCCCACGCCGGGGCCGGTCACCGGTTCGGGGCCGCGGTCACCGGTTCAGGGGGACGACGGTGCCCGACTCCCGCGGCGGGGACGAGCCGTAACCGGTCGTCTGCATCTTGACGAGGACCTCGTCGATCTGCTCGTCGGTCAGTTCGGGAGGCTCACCAACAGCCAGTGCGGCCACGTATTGCCGGGCCAGGTCCTCGACCGTCACCGCCATCAGCAGGGCGGCCGACAGGTTCGCCCCGGTGGCGATGACCCCGTGATGGCTGAGCAGGCAGGCGTGGCGGCCGTCGAGGGCGTCGACCGCCAGGTTCGACAGCTCCTGGGAGCCGAACGTGGCGTAGGGGGCGCAGCGGATGTCCCGACCGCCTGCGGTGGCCACCATGTAGTGGAACGGACCGATCCCCCGGCCGTGGACGGCCAGCGCGGTGGCGTAGGTGGAGTGGGTGTGGACGATGGCGTTCACGTCGTGCCGGGAGCGGAGGATGTCGAGGTGGAACCGCCACTCCGACGACGGCCGCAGATCCTTGGTGGCGAACCACGAGGTGTCGAAGTCCATGGCCACGACGTCGTCGGGGGTCAACCGGCTGTACTCGACGCCCGACGGGGTGATGAGCATCCCGGTCGGCGTTCGCGCCGACACGTTCCCGGAGGTGCCGGTGTTGATACCCCGGGCGTTCATGGCCTGCGCAGTGGCGATGATGTCGACAGCCAGGTTCATGGGAGGGTCCGCTTCGTAGCTCAGATCGGAGTGATTGCAGGATAGACCCGGCGGCGGGACGGCCGGTCGGGGGGGACCGGATCCGGGCCCGGGCTAGATCCCCAGGTCGGTACCGCTCGACCGCTCGACCGCTCGACCGATCAGGTCGAGCAGCCGGGCCCCGGCCTTCTCCACCACGACCATGATGTCGCCGTGGGCCACCTCGTCGTCACCCAGGCCGGCGGCCGGGTTCGACACCACCCCGATCGAGGCGTAGGGGATGCCGGCCTCGCGGGCCAACGCCACCTCCGGATAGCCGGTCATGCCGACCAGGTCGACCCCGAGCCGGCCCATCATGGTGATCTCGGCCGGGGATTCGAAGCGGGGGCCGTTGAACGTGCAGTAGACCCCGTGGCCCACCACGGCGATCCCGGCCTCCTCGGCCGCCCCGGCCAACAGGGCCCGCAGGCCCGGGTGGTAGGCGTCGGTCATGGCGGTGTGGACCACCCCCGGCGGACCCTCGGGGTCGAAACCGGGATCGACGACCCCGTCGAAGAAGGTGTCGGCCCGGCCGCTGGTGTAGTCGACGAAGTCACTGATCAGCACCAGGGTGCCGGGGGCCAGGGCCGGGTTGACGGCCCCGCTGACCGCGGTGGCGATGATCCCGGTGACCCCGACCGACCACAGGGCCCAGATGTTGGCCCGGTAGTCGATCCCGTGTGGGGGGATCGTGTGGTCGGTGCCGTGCCGGGCCAGGAACGCCACCGACCGGCCGTGCCATCGGCCGGTGGTCACGGTGACCGCGCCGTAGGGGGTGTCGACCGAGGTCGGTTCCCGGTCCTGGAGGCCGGGGAGGTCGTAGAAGCCGCTGCCGGTGATGAGTCCGATCACGACCGGCAAGCTAGCGCGACCCGGCCTCGGGACCGGCGATGGGATCTCCGGTGGTGCCCGGCCTCCCCGTCGACCAGACTGCCGGGATGGCTGGACGTTACGTCATCTACGGGGCCGGCGCGATCGGCGGCGTGATCGGAGGGTGCCTCACCCGGATCGGTGAACCGACGACCCTCATCGCCCGGGGCGAGCACCTGGCGGTGATGCAACGTCAGGGGTTGACCATGAAACTGCCGTCGGGCACCGAACAGGTACCGGTCCACGCGGTCGGTCATCCGGCCGAGGCCGAGCTGACCGAGGACGACATCGTGCTGCTGTGCGTCAAGTCCCAGCAGACCGAGGCGGCCCTGACCGATCTGGAACGGGCGGCCCCGCCCGGGATCACTGTGGCCTGCGTCCAGAACGGTGTGGCCAACGAGGCCACCGCCCTGCGCCGCTTCGCCCACGTCTACGGCGTCTGCGTGATGATGCCCACCTTCCACCTCGAACCCGGCGTGGTCGAGGGGGCGGCCCGGCCCATGCACGGGGTACTCGACATCGGCCGCTACCCCACAGGGACCGACGCCATCGCCGAGCGAATCGCCGACGCCCTGACCCGGGCCGGATTCCGGTCGGTGCCCGACCCGGCGATCATGCGGCAGAAGTGGGCCAAGCTGCTGATGAACACCGGCAACGCCCTGGAGGCGGCGTGCGGGCCCGACGCGAGAACCTCCGACCTGGGCCGTGACGCGGTGGCCGAGGCGAGGGCGGTGTTCGCCGCCGCCGCCATCGACCTGGCCGGCGGGGACGAGTTCCGGGCCCGGCGCGAGGGGATGGAGATCGTCGATCTGGGCGACGGCCCCCGCCCCGGCGGATCGACCTGGCAGAGCATGGCCCGTTCGGCGCCGGACACCGAGGTCGACTTCCTCAACGGGGAGGTGGTCTTCCAGGGCCGGTTGCACGGGGTCCCGACCCCGGTCAACGAGACCCTTCGCCGGATCGCCAACCGGATGGTCGCCGATCGCACCCCACCGGGCTCGATCCCGGTCGACGAGGTGGAAGCCATGGTCGAACGCAACCGGGAGGCGAGCGCCGGTGTCTGAAGCAACCACGACCACGCCGGAAGGCGGTCCCCTGGTCCGGCGGGACGACGCCGACAACGGGGTCACCACCCTGACCCTGAACCGACCGGACAAGCTCAACGCCCTGACCCCGGCCCTGTTCGTGGAGCTGCGGGCCCACATCGAGACCATCGCCGGCGATGACACCGTCGGCTGTGTGGTCCTCACCGGCGCCGGCCGATCGTTCTGCGCCGGGAACGATCTGGGCGGGATCAGCGACGGTGTGACCGCACCGACCCCCCACTACCAGGCCGAGACGATCGACGCCCTCGAAGCGCTGCCCCAACCAACGGTCGGCAAGATACGGGGCCACTGCTTCACCGGCGGCCTCGAGCTGGCCCTGGGCTGCGATCTGCTGGTGGCGGCCGAATCCGCCCAGCTCGGCGACACCCACGGTCAGTGGGGCCTGGTTGCGGTGTGGGGCATGACGGTGCGGCTGCCCGAACGCGTCGGCCGGTCCCGGGCCAAGGAGCTCATGTTCACCGCCCGTCGCATCCCGGGCCCCGAGGCGGCCGGGATCGGCCTGGTCGACCGGGTCGTGCCCGACGACGAGCTCGACCGGGCCGTCGAGCACCTCACCGGCGAGATCGTCGCCAACTCCTGGGGGACCAACCGGATCGACAAGGCCCTGTTGGCCGATCATGCCGCCCTCGACCGGGCCGCCGCGCTGGCGCACGAACGTTCCCTGCCCCACGGCCGCCCGGCCGACGGGGCCGAACGGCTACGAGCGTTCGGCGCGCGCCGCTGAGCGGTGACAGACTCCCCGCATGCGACTCGATCTCAGCGCCGATGACGTCCTGACCACCACCCGCTCGGTCCGCAAGCGACTCGACTACGACCGTCCGGTCGAACGCGACGTGATCATGGAATGCCTCGACATCGCCCTGCAGGCCCCGACCGGCTCCAACCGTCAGGGGTGGCAATGGATGTTCGTGACCGATGCCGAGGCCAAACAGTCGCTGCAGAAGATCTACTCGGCCAACTTCACCCGCTACCGGGACACCCCCCGGCCGACGTACCCCGAGGGGGATCCCCGGGCGGACCGGGCCGACAAGGTGACCGATTCGGCCCAGTACCTGGCCGACACCATGCACCAGGCCCCGGTACTGCTGATCCCGTGCCTGGAGGGCAAGCCGGGCACGGGAACTGGTTCGAGCGCGTCGTTCTGGGGTTCCCTGCTCCCGGCGGTGTGGAGCTTCATGCTGGCCCTGCGGGAACGGGGACTCGGATCGGCGTGGACCACCCTCCACCTGATCAACGGGGGTGAGGAACAGGCGGCCGAGCTGCTCGGCATCCCGTTCGGCGAGTACTCACAGGCGGGGCTGTTCCCGATCGCCTACACCAAGGGCACCGACTTCAAGCGGGCCAGCCGCCTCCCGGCTACCGACCTCAGTCACTGGGACCGGTGGTAGACGACGGCCAGGGCGACTTCGCCTACCGCTTCGACTGGGGACCCGAAGGCCTCCGGGCCCTCGGTCCCCACTGCGCGGTGGTGATCGTCGTCGATGTGCTCCGGTTCACCACTGCGGTCACCGTGGCGGTGGAGCGCGGGGCGTGCGTGTACCCGTACCCGTGGGAGGACGGTCAGGCGTCGGCCTACGCCGAGGCCCGAGGGGCGACGTTGGCCGGCCTCCGGGAGGAGGGTGGGTGGTCGCTCTCCCCCACCGA